>NZ_JAAXYC010000083.1 GCF_018619185.1 Streptomyces sp. McG3
GGGTGGGCCCCGCCGGCGCCCCGGTCCCGTGGGCGCTGGGCTGCCCGGTCCCCGGGCCCGTGGGGCGGGGGCCTGCGGGGCTGCCCGGCGTGTCAGTCGGCGGCGGTGCGTACCAGCGGATTGGCCTGGACCGAGTTGCGGACGGTGAAGACGACCGAGCCGGGCCGGTAGCGGTCGTCCGAGGTCTCCACGGGGCGGCCCTCGGACGTGGTCGTGGTCCGGCGCACCCGCAGCAGCGGGGAGCCGCGCCGGACGCCCAGCTCCCGGGCGTCCGTGGTGCCGGCGGCGACCGCGTCCAGGTGGTGTTCGCCGTGTCCCATGAGCACGCCGGCCTCCTCGTACAGGCTCTGGGTGACCGACTCGCAGTCGTCCGGGAGCGCTTCGACGGCCGCCGCCACCCATCCGGCGTACACCGTGCGCTCCAGGAGTGCCGGCTCGCCGTCCAGGGTGCGCACCCGCAGGACGTGCAGGACCGGGTCGCCGGGTTCGAGCTGGAGCTGGGCGGCCTGCGCCTCGGTCGCCTTCGCGCGGCGTGAGCGGAGCACCAGGCCGGCCGGGGTGCGGTCGCCGGCCCTGGCCCACTGGGCGAAGCTGCGCAGCTCGGTGAAGCTCTGGCTGGGTGTGGTCGACAGGACGGTCCGGCGGGCGCCCTGCCGGGACCCGATCAGGCCCTCCGACTGGAGCGTGCCGAAGGCCTGCCGGAGGGTGCCCCGGGATACGCCGTGGGCCAAGGCCAGTTCGGACTCGGACGGCAGCTCGGAGCCCACGGGGTGGGTGCCTTCGGCGATGGCGCGGCGCAGCTCCTCGGCGATCTGCTGGTGCCGTCGGGTCACGTCTCTCCTTGGGGCTTTCGGGCTGCCGGGCTTCCGGGGTGGGGGTGCGCCGGACGCGCGGTGCGTGGTGGGTGCGCAGGGACGATCATGTCATCCGCGTGAGGCGCGGCGCATCTCCTGGCTGTGCGCAGGAGGTGGATTCCGCGAAGTGTGAACCCTGCGTCTAACCGCTTTGAGCGGCAGGTAAACCTACGTCTCGATAACGCTTCTGACCTGCACTTTTTACCTCCTTAAAGCTTTACCCGCCGGTCACTTGGCTGTTAGCTTCGGCTGGCTTACTGACGATGGCTTGTCCATACAGGTGGCTCGCCTCAGACCCAGGAGTACGCATCGTGAAGGCATTCCGTCCCCGCCGCGTCCTGACCGCCGCGGCCCTCGCCGGCCTCACCGCTCTGGTGGCCACCGGCTGTGGCTCCGCACCCGACGACGCCGGTGCGAAGAACAGCGCGGCCGCGAAGGCGGAGTCGGCCGCGGACCTCGGCGGTATGGAGAAGCTCGTCGTGGCGGCGGAGAAGGAGGGCGAGCTCAACGTCTACGCCCTCGCGCCGGACTGGGCCAACTACGGCGAGATGATCGCGGCCTTCGAGAAGAAGTACGCCATCGAGGTCAACAACGAGGACCCGGGCGGCAGCAGCCAGGGCGCGCTGAACGCGGCGGCCAAGCGCAAGGGCCAGGGCCGGGCCGTCGACGCGCTGGACCTCGGCACCTCGTACATGCAGGAGGCGAAGAAGCAGGACCTGCTCGCGGCGTACAAGGTCGAGGGCTGGGACCGCATCCCGGACGCGCAGAAGCAGCCGGACGCCTCCTTCATGAACAACTACGGCGGCTTCATGTCCATCGGCTGCGACGCCAAGGCCGTCAAGGACTGCCCCGAGACGTTCGAGGACCTGCTGAAGCCCGAGTACCGGAACAAGGTCGCGCTCAACGGCGACCCGACCGAGTCCAGCTCCGCGCTGGCCGCCGTCGTCGCGGCGTCGCTGGCCAACGGCGGCTCCCTGGACGACGCGCAGCCGGGGCTCGACTTCTTCCAGGAGCTGAAGAAGAAGGGCAACTTCGTTCCCGCGAAGTCCACGCTCGCCACCATCCAGCAGGGCGAGACGCCGATCTCGATCGACTGGGACTACCTCAATCTGGGGTACGGCCAGAAGCTGAAGCCCAAGGGCGTCGACTGGCAGGTCGTGGTGCCCGCCGACGGCCTGTACTCGCGCTACTACAACCAGGGCGTCAACAAGCACGCCCCGCACCCGGCGGCCGCCCGCCTGTGGCTGGAGTTCGTCTACAGCCCCGAGGGCCAGAACATCTGGCTCAAGGGCTTCTCGCGCCCGGCGCTCCTCGACGCGATGAAGAAGGACGGCACGGCCGACAAGGCCGCCGTCGCCCGGATCCCCGAGGTCAACGGCGCCCCCGAGGAGCCGACCGCGGACCAGGAGGCGAAGGCCAAGGAGACGGTCGTCCAGGGCTGGGGCAAGGCGGTCAGCTGATCATGGCCGACCAGACCGCACTTCCCGCGCCCGCCGCGGGCTCCGTGCCCGTGGCGGGCGCGGCCGCCCCCGTGCCGCCCGCACCGGACGTCCGGGGCGGCGACACCCCTCGCCGCCGCGGCGCGCGGCGGCACCGGTGGCCCGTCGTCGTCCCCTTCTTCGCGTTTCTCGCGGTGTGCTTCGGGCTGCCCGCCGGGACCATGGCGTACGGGGCGTTCACCGTCGTGGACCCGGCGGGCGGCGCCGGCCGGTTCTCGACGGAGAACGTCAGCGGGTCGCTCTCCGGGGCCTACGCGACCGGACTGACCGGGAGCGTCGAACTCTCGGCTGTGACCGCGCTGCTGGCGACCGTGATCGGCACCCTGATCGCCCAGGCCGTCGTCAGTTCCCCGCGGCCGGCGTTGCGGGGCATCGTCGTCTCGGCCGGCGGGGTGCTCGCCAACTTCTCCGGCGCGCCGCTCGCCTTCGCCTTCATCGCGACGCTCGGCACCACCGGCACCGTCACCCAGCTGTTCCACCTGGACCGGACGGGCTTCAGCCTCTACAGCTTCACCGGTCTGGTGCTGGCCTACCTCTACTTCATGGTCCCGCTGATGGTGGTGACCGTCCTGCCCGCGCTCGACGGCCTGCGCTCCCAGTGGCAGGAGGCCGCCGCGTCCTGCGGGGCGACCCGGGGACAGTACTGGCTCCACGTCGGCATCCCGGTGCTGACGCCGTCGCTGCTCGGCGGCGCGGTACTGATGTTCGGCACGGCGTTCGCCTCGCACGCCACCGCCGCCGTGATGGTCGGCTCGTCCCAGCCGCTGATCACGATCCAGATCGCCAACGCCCTCAACGGCAACGTCCTGGTGGGCCAGGAGAACCTGGCCCTCGCGATGAGCCTCAACATGGTCGTGATCGCGCTGCTCGTGATGGCCGTACAGATACCGCTGCAGCGCAGGAGTGCCCGATGGCTCGGATGAAGTTCACCTCGCGCGGCGTCGTCCTGCCGATGGCCGCGCTGTACTTCCTGGTCCCCATCGGCGCCTCGATCTGGTTCAGCGTCAACGAGGTGGAGGGCATCAGCTTCGACGCGTACACGAAAGGCCTCGGCGCCGAGGGGCTGACCACCAGCCTGATGCTCTCGGTACGCCTGGGCCTGGCCACCATCGTCTGCGGGCTGCTCCTGATGGTGCCGACGCTGGTCGCGATCGCGCTCTATCTGCCCCGGCTGCGCCGGACCGTCGAGATCCTGTGCATGATGCCGCTCGTCGTTCCGCCGATCGCCCTGGTCGCGGGCGTCACCACGGTGCTGTCCTGGGAACAGGACCTGTCCGACACCCCCCTGTACATGACCTTCCAGCTCCTGCGGGACGAGGACTTCCCGCTGGTCCTCGTGCTCGTCTACACGGTCATGTCCCTGCCGTTCCTGTACCGCTCGCTCGACGCCGGGCTGCGCGCTGTCGACCTGCGCACCCTCGTCGAGGCCGCCCGCAGCCTGGGTGCCTCGCGCCCGCAGACGCTGTGGCAGGTCGTCGTGCCGAATCTGCGGACCGCCGTGGTGGGCGGCGCGGTGCTCAGCCTGGCCATGGTGCTCGGCGAGTACACCGTCGCCTCCGTGCTCTCCTACCGCCCGTTCTCCGTATGGATGGTGGAGGTCAAGGACTCCGAGGCGCAACTCTCGGTGGCGGCCGCGATGCTGAGTCTGCTGATCACCTGGGGGCTCCTGCTCCTGCTCACCACCCTGGCCGGCGGCCGCAGCCGCCGTCGGGCGAACTCCGTCCGCGAGAACCGAAAGAAGACCGTGTCATGACCGTTCCCGTGCACCTCAAGCGACTGCGCCGGAAGTTCGGCTCCACGGTCGCGCTCGACGGACTCGACCTCGACATCGCCGCCGGCGAGATGGTCGCGCTGCTCGGGCCGTCCGGCTGCGGCAAGACCACCGCGCTGCGCATCATCGCCGGGTTCGAGAGCGCCGACGGCGGCGAGCTCCTGATGGACGGCCAGGACGTCACCTCGGTCCCGGCCAACCGCCGTGACATCGGCATGGTGTTCCAGTCGTACAGCCTGTTCCCGAACATGACGGCCGCCGAGAACATCGCGTACGGCCTGCGGGTACGCGGCCGGCCGAACGCCGAACGCAAGGAGCGGGCGCGGGAGCTGCTGGAGCTGGTCGGCATGCCCGGCCGCGAGGGCCACTACCCGCACCAGCTGTCCGGCGGCCAGCAGCAGCGCGTCGCGCTCGCCCGCGCGCTGGCCATCTCGCCCAAGGTGCTGCTCCTCGACGAACCGCTGTCCGCCCTGGACGCCAAGGTGCGGCTCACCCTCCGCGAGGAGATCCGGCGCATCCAGCTGGACCTCGGCATCACCACCGTCTTCGTCACCCACGACCAGGAGGAGGCGCTGTCGATGGCGGACCGCGTCGCCGTGATGAAGGACGGCCAGCTCGAACAGTGCGCCGCGCCCGGGGAGTTGTACGACCGTCCGGCCACGCCGTTCGTCGCCGAGTTCGTCGGAACCATGAACCGGCTGCCGGGCACCGTGCGGGACGGCGGGGTCGTCGAGCTGTTCGGGCGGCGGCTGCCCATCCACGGCGAGCTGCCCGCCGCCGGAGCCGAGGTCGAGGTGCTGCTGCGCCCCGAGGGACTCGCGGTCGGCGACGCGGACGACGGGGCGGGCACCGCCGCGACCGTACGGGTGGCGACCTTCCTCGGCCCCACGACCCGGCTGCACCTCACCACGGACTCCGGGGCCGTGTGCAAGGCGGACCTGCCCAGCTGGGAGGCGACCGCGCTGACGCCCGGAGCGCGCTGCACGATCACCCCGCACGACCACCCCGTACTCGTCGTGGATCGGGGCGTCGCCCCGTCCCCGAAGGGGTGAGCCGGGCTCAACCGGTGCGGTGGACCTTCGTGTTGGAGGCCTGGGCGCGGGGGCGGACCACCAGGAGGTCGATGTTGACGTGGCTGGGGCGGGTGACGGCCCAGCCGATCGTGTCGGCCACGTCCTCGGCGGTCAGCGGGGCGTCGACGCCCGCGTAGACCTTGGCGGCCTTCTCCGTGTCGCCGCGGAAGCGGGTGGTGGCGAACTCCTCGGTCCTGACCATGCCGGGGGCCACCTCGATGACGCGGACCGGGGTGCCGACGATCTCCAGCCGCAGGGTCTCGGCCAGGACGTGTTCGCCGTGCTTGGCCGCCACGTAGCCGCCGCCGCCCTCGTACGCGGAGAGCGCCGCGGTGGAGGAGAGGATCACGATCGTGCCGTCGCCGCTCGCGGTGAGGGCGGGCAGCAGGGCCTGGGTGACGTTGAGGGTGCCGATGACGTTGGTCTCGTACATCCGGCGCCAGTCGGCGGGGTCGCCGGTCGCGACGGGGTCGGCCCCGAGCGCGCCGCCGGCGTTGTTGACGAGGACGGCGAGGGAGCGGAACGCGGTGGCGAACTCGTCGACCGCCGCGCGGTCGGTGACGTCCAGGGGGTAGGCCGTCGCCTGGTGACCGGCCTCGGTGATCTCGGCGGCCAGCGCCTCGATGCGGTCCTTGCGGCGGGCGGTCAGTACGACCCGGAAGCCGGCGGCGGCCAGCGTACGGGCGGTCGCGGCGCCGATGCCGCTGCTCGCGCCGGTGATGACGGCGATGGGGGTGGCGGCCATGGCGATCTCCTCGGACTGCTGATCGGGTACGGGGAGAAGGATAGGCAGGCGGTGCGGGACGCCCCGTGCGCGGGAGGCCACGACCGGGGGCAGTGCCGGACCTGCGGCCCGTCCGACCGGCGGACCGCGCCGGATCTGTGGCTCGCCCGGCCGGCCGTCCCCCCGTCCGACGGCCCGTCCGCCCGTCTGCCCGTCTGCCCGTCCGCCCGTCCGGCCGTCTGCCCGGCCGGCCGCGTCGGACCTGCGGCCCGCGAGCCGGGCAGGGCCCGGACGACGGGCCCTAGGCCGGCGCGCCCCCGAATTCGGCCATCGCCTCGGACACGATCGTCTCCAGGTGGCCGTGATGGGCGCCGCGCCAGTACACCCGGGAGCACTCCGTGCACTGGGCGAACACGTCGTACGCCTCCTGGGTGCCGTGTTCGAGGAGTCCGCTCACGGAGTCCTTCGCGGCCCCGGCCAGCGTGCCGTTGCACGCGGTGCAGCGGGTCCACGGGGCCAGGGCCGGGGCGAAGCGGCCGAGGACGTCGCGGAGCTGCTCCGCGGGGCGGTCGCTGTAGACGTACGCCCCCGACCAGATCTCGCGGCGGCGCAGCAGCCCGCGGTCCCGGGAGAGCAGGACGCGCCGCTCCCGTGCGGAGCGGGTGGCCAGGGCGGGGTCGCCGATGTCCTCGCTCTCGTAGGCCGCGTCGACGCCCAGGAGCCGCAAGCGGCGGGCCAGCGTCCCGAGATGGACGTCGAGGAGGAAGCGCAGGGGGGCGCCGGGGACCCGCTGGGGGCGTTCCACGGCGCGTACGTCGACGTGTTCGCCGGGGCCGGGCACATGCGAGCGGGCCACCGGGGCGCCGTTCACCAGCAGCGTTCCGGCCTCGGTGAGCGGGACGCCGAGGGACTCGATGACATGGCCGAGGGCCGAGGAGCCGTCCGTGACGAGGGCCGTGGGCCCGCCGCGACGCTCGTGCGGAACGAAGAGCCGCAGCTCAGGCGCTACTTCGAGGGTGATCTCGGGTCCGTCCACCCGGCCAGGATGCCACCGGGACGGGACGGGCTGCCAGGGGTTTGCCGGGGCGTGCGGGGACCGGGCGGGCGTGCGGGTGTGCGGGCGGATGTGCGGGCGGGGCCGTGCCCGGCCGCCGTCAACGCGGGGCGAACGCCGTCGGGGGCACGCCGACCGTCGCGGTGAAGTCCCGCACCAGATGGGCCTGGTCGCTGTAGCCGAGGTCCGCCGCGAGCCGCGCCCAGTCGACGGCCGGGTCGGATCCGGCGCGTTCCAGCGCCTCGTGGATGCGGTAGCGGAGGATGACCCACTTGGGGCCGACGCCGACATACGCGGAGAAGAGCCGTTGCAGGGAACGGGCGGAGAGCCCGGCGTCCCGGGCGAGCCGGTCGACCCGCAGCACCGTGCGGTCCGTGCGCACCCGGTCGACGACGGCCATCGCCAGCGTCGCCTGCGGATCGGGGCGGGGCTCCAGGGCCAGCAGGAAGGCGTCCAGCGCCGCGACCCGCGCGTCCTCGTCGTCCGGGTCCAGGACGCCCCGGACGGGCGGCGGCAGCCGCAGCGCCCCGGCGGCGTCGGACCGCAGCCCGGTCCACGCGGACACCGGGCGTCCGGGGGCGAACGGGCGGAACCCGCCGGGCCGGAACTGCACCCCGCAGACCCGGCCGCGCCCGGCCAGCTTCCGGGCGAAGAGCCCGGGGTCGACGCCCGCGACCTCGGCGTACCCGGACCGCTCCCGGGGGCCGTCCCCGGCCTCGTACCGCTGGAAGACCAGGTTCACCGACGGGTGCGGGACCACATGGGCGGCGTACGGCTCGGTGAGGTCCCAGTCGATCAGCCAGTAGTGCTCCAGGTACCGGCGCAGCCCGGCGGCGGGCTCGCGGCGGCGGAAGCGCACGTGCGCGAACAGGTCCGGGGCGTCGACGATGCCCCGGGTGTCGCGGCGAGGTCCGGCGGCCATGACCCGATTTTAGTCCCGTGTGCCCCGCACGCCTGTCGTGTTTCTTCAAGACGCCGGGCGGTGCGCGGGCGCAGGGTGGGAGGCATGACACAGACGATCGGTGAACTGCTGGAAGCCGCCGCGGACCGGGCCCTGCCCGTCGTGCGGGGGATCGACGACGGGCAGCTGGGCGCTGGTACGCCCTGCGTCGAGTACGACGTACGGGCGCTGGTGAACCACCTCTTCCAGGTGGTCGTGAACTTCCAGGCCCTCGCCGCCCGCCAGGAGGTGGATTTCGGCCAGGAGCCGGAGTTCGTGGCGGGCGACTGGCGGGGCAGGTTCGGTGCCGAGACCACCCGGCTGGTGGAGGCGTGGAGCGTGCCGGGCGTCGAGGAGGGCACGACCGGGCAGATGGGGCTGCCGGCCCGGACGGTGGGGCTCATGGTGCTCGGCGATCTGACCGTGCACGCCTGGGACCTGGCGCGGGCGACGGGCGCGGACTTCGTGCCGGAGGAGCGCGTGCTCGACGAACTGGGGCCGGGGCTGGCGGCGATGGCTCCGCAGGCCCGGGAGATGAAGGTGTTCGGTGAGCCGTTCCCGGTGGGGGAGGGGGCTACCGCTTTCGAGCGGCTGCTGGCGGTGACGGGGCGCGATCCGGGGTGGCACCCCCCTGGGGCGGCCGGTGCGCCGGGGACGGCTGGGACGACCGGGGGCTGAGGCCGATGGGCGGACCGGCGGGGCTCGGGGCGTCGTAGAGGGGGCCGAGCGCGGCGTGCGCGTCGTCGACGATCTCCTCGGCCAGGAGCAGCATCTCCTGTTCCGCCAGTCGGGCCGCCCGATGGGTGTACGGGGACGGTGGCGCCGGATGCCTACGGCGCCACCAGCAGTCGCAGGCCGCGTAGATGCCGCCGCCGAAGACGAGTACGGGGATGGACAGGGCCGGCAGAACGTCGCCCACGGCGGACCTCCAGATGGTCGGGTGTCCTGTGCATCGACGTGCCCGGTGGGTCGGCTGAAGAGCGGCTGTCGGCCAAATCCTCCCGATATTTGGCTCGAACCGGACGACCGCCGGCACCGCACCACCGCGCCGCACGCAAGCGGCTCCCCCGTACGCAGCACGCGAGCGGCTCCGGGGTACGCGACCGCTCGAACTCCGATCGCCCAGGATCAGGGCCAGACCAGGCAGTACGCCTGATGCCCCGCGTCGTGCAGCCGGTGGGAGAAGTCCTGCCACTCGTGGAGCAGCTGGTAGACGTTGAAGGCGTCGCGCGGGCCGCCGCGGTCGGGGACCGTGGACCAGATGAAGGCCGCCGCGCCGACCGACTCCTCGCCGACGTCGCGCAGCGGGTCGACGACGGTCATCGGCAGCTTGACCACGGCGTAGTCGGGGTGGAGGACGACCAGTTCGAGCGGGGGGACCTTGTGCAGGGGTATGCCCTGGATCCCGGTCAGGACCATGGCGGCCACGGTCTCCGGCTTGATCTTGGTGAACATGCCGCCCATGCCCAGCTCGTCACCGCCGAGCTCCTCCGGGCGCATCGAGATGGGCACGCGTGCGGCGGTGGCCCCGTCCGGGGCGCCGAAGTACTTGTACGTCACCCCCATCCCGCCCCCGCTCCTGGTCCCGGGGGGCGGCGTGCTGTCCGCGCCCCTGCTCTGAGCGCGCTCGGCCCTGCGCCGGTGCCGCCCTCGCCGGGCAGGCTCGGGCCCCAGGTCGTCGGTCCCTTCGCCCACTCCGCCACCGCGATGCATATCTCATCCACCCGACTACTTCTTAGGAGACACAGCCCCCGCCGCGCAACCCGATCATCGTGTCAGTGACCTCCCCCGCAGGCGTGCGGTGAAACACCTGCCCGCAAGACCGTGCGTGCCTCTGACACCATGGCATGTGTGAGCTTTCCCTATGACGCCCCAGTTTCGCAGACGCGAGGGGGCTGACGCTCTTTCGTGATACGAGGGGAGCGCGCTCCCTGCTCACCGGTGGCCGAGATTGTCAGTGATTTCCCGGCCCGGCCTCCCGATACCCGAATCGCAGATCAGGACCAAAGTGGCGTATTCATACGAAGCCCCAGTTTCGCAGTCGCTGTTCGACCGGGCGTCCGTCGTGACGCCCGGCGGCGTGAACTCTCCCGTGCGTGCCTTCCGGGCCGTGGGCGGTACGCCCCGGTTCATGGTGTCCGGCACCGGTCCGTACCTCACCGACGCCGACGGCCGCGAGTACGTCGACCTCGTGTGCTCGTGGGGGCCGATGATTCTCGGCCACTCTCACCCCGAGGTCATCGCCGCCGTCCAGGAGGCGGTCTCCCGGGGCACCTCCTTCGGTACGCCGGGTGAGGGCGAGGTCGCGCTCGCCGAGGAGATCGTGGCGCGGATCGAGCCCGTCGAGCAGGTGCGCCTGGTCTCCTCCGGAACCGAGGCGACCATGTCGGCGATCCGGCTGGCCCGCGGTTTCACGGGCCGGGCCAAGGTCGTGAAGTTCGCCGGCTGCTACCACGGGCACGTGGACGCGCTGCTGGCCGCCGCCGGGTCGGGCGTGGCCACCTTCGGGCTGCCCGACACCCCGGGAGTCACGGGCGCCACGGCCGGGGACACCGTCGTGCTGCCCTACAACGACCTGGACGCGGTGCGCGCCGCCTTCGCCGCGCACCCGGGCGAGATCGCCTGTGTGATCACCGAGGCCTCGCCCGGCAACATGGGCGTCGTCCCGCCGGCGGACGGCTTCAACGCCGGGCTCAAGGAGCTGTGCGCGGCGAACGGCGCGCTGTACATCTCCGACGAGGTGATGACGGGCTTCCGTACGTCGAAGGCCGGCTGGTACGGCGTCGACGGTGTCCGGCCCGACCTGATGACCTTCGGCAAGGTGATGGGCGGCGGCTTCCCCGCAGCGGCCTTCGGTGGTCGCGGCGACGTGATGGCGCACCTGGCCCCGGCCGGCCCGGTCTACCAGGCGGGCACCCTCTCCGGGAACCCGGTCGCCACCGCCGCCGGGCTCGCCCAGCTGCGGCTGCTGGACGACGCGGCGTACGCGAAGATCGACGCGGTCTCCGCCGAGCTGCGCTCCCTGGTGGGCGACGCGCTCACCAAGGAGGGCGTCGCGCACACCGTGTCCGCCGCGAGCAACATGTTCTCCGTCTTCTTCAGGGACGAGCCCGTCCGGGACTACGACGACGCCAAGAAGCAGGACGTCTTCCGCTTCACCGCGTTCTTCCACGCGATGCTGGAGCGGGGCGTCTACCTGCCGCCCTCGGCGTTCGAGTCCTGGTTCGTCTCCACGGCCCACGACGAGCGGGCGGTCGAGCGCATCGCCGCCGCCCTGCCCGCCGCCGCCCGTGCCGCCGCGGAGGCCACCGCATGAGCGGGAAGAGCACGGGCCACGAGAGCGTCAGCCGCGACGAGCAGCTGACCGTGGTGCACGTGGTCCGGCACGGCGAGGTGCACAACCCGGACGGCGTGCTCTACGGGCGCCGCCCCGGCTACCACCTCTCCGACCTGGGCCGGAAGATGGCCGACCGGGTCGCCGAGCACCTGGAGAAGCGCGACATCACCCATGTCGTGGCCTCCCCGCTGGAGCGCGCCCAGGAGACTGCGGCCCCCGTCGCCCAGGCGCACGGCCTGGACCTCGCCACCGACGCCCGGCTGATCGAGGCGGCCAACGTCTTCGAGGGGAAGACCTTCGGCGTCGGCGACGGCGCGCTGCGCAAGCCGGACAACTGGAAGCACCTCACCAATCCGTTCAAGCCGTCCTGGGGCGAGCCGTACATCGAGCAGGTCGTCCGGATGATGGGCGCGCTCGACGCCGCCCGGGACGCGGCCCGCGGTCATGAGGCGGTCTGCGTCAGCCATCAGCTGCCGATCTGGATCCTGCGCTCCTTCGTCGAGCGCCGCCGCCTGTGGCACGACCCACGCAAGCGGCAGTGCACGCTGGCCTCCCTGACGAGCTTCACCTACCGGGGCGACCGGATCGTCTCGGTCGGCTACTCGGAGCCGGCCCGCGACCTGGTGCCCGCGCACCTGCTGGCCGGGGCCAAGCCGGTGAAGGGGAAGGCCGCGAAGGGACAGTCCAAGGCGTTCGGCGCGTAGTCCGGCGCCACGGGGCAGGACACACGGGACCGGCTGCCGCACACCGCGGCGGGCGGTCCCGTCCCCTTTTCCCTACCCGGGTGGCTGGGCCCACGGCCCGTCGGGCCCGCATCGGCCGAGCACGGAGAGGCCCGCCCTCGTCCCGGCGCTGTGCGCCCGGGGATGCCGCGTGATCCGCACCGTGTACAACGGCGGCCGCGAACACGCCTGCCGGCAGGGACTCCTGGCCGACGCCCTGGTGGAGACCTCCCGGCAGGGCGCCGGCGGGCCGTCTCCGCGCCCGCGCAGGAGCTCGACGATCCAGGGGAGCCGAGCCGTCGGCGCCGACCGGTGACCCCCTGAGCCGGTCGGTGATCCGTCGGCCGACGGCAGAACTGCGGAGGGCCACTCCCGCGTCCCCCATCAGGGCTGCCCGTAAGCGCGTGCGGGCCTCGTACGGACATCGCGCCCGGATCGGGCGGACGGCGGACGGGCTGCAAGGTAAAGCGTAAAGAAAGTCCCTAAATGCACGGAACCGACGTGTTACGCGCCCCATCTAACTCTTCAGTAGTTTGTATGAGCTTGAGATAAAACGACCGCAGATGGGGACGGTATGCGCGACATCAATCGAAGGGGCCTGCTCGGGGCGGGGCTCGGCGCCGCAGCCGCGATCGGTCTCGCCGGCTGTGGCGCCTCGGGCTCCTCCGGCGACGGAGGGTCCGGCCAGGGCGGCAAGGGCGACACCGGCAACAGTGGCAACGGCAACAGCAGGGGAAACGGCGCGCCGAAGAACAGGGTCCGGCTGATCGGTGACGGTTCGACCGCCGACACCGGCAAGCAGCCCAACCAGCCGCAGGCGCCCGTCCCGCTCGAACCCGGCCAGAAGCCGCCGCAGTTCGTGATCTTTTCCTGGGACGGCGCGGGCGAGGTCGGCAACGGACTCTTCCCGCGCTTTCTCGAACTGGCCAAGGAACACGACGCGGCCATGACGTTCTTCCTCTCCGGTATCTATCTGCTGCCCGAGTCGAAGAAATCCCTCTACCGTCCGCCGAACAACCCCCGCGGCGCCTCCGACATCGGCTATCTCACCGACGATCACGTCAAGGACACGCTGAAGTACGTGCGCCAGGCGTGGCTGGAAGGCCATGAGATCGGCACCCACTTCAACGGGCATTTCTGCGGTGGTTCCGGATCCGTCGAGCGCTGGACGCCCGCCCAATGGCACAGCGAGATCAATCAGGCTGTGTCGTTCGTCACGGAATGGCGGACGAACACCGGCTGGGAGAACGAGGATCCGCTTCCGTTCGACTATCGCAAGGAACTGATCGGCGGCCGCACCCCCTGCCTGCTCGGCCAGGACAATCTCCTGCCGACCGCGAGCAAACTGGGCTGGCGCTACGACGCCAGCTCGCCGGGCGGCCGTCAGACCTGGCCCGTGAAGCGCGGTGGCGTCTGGGATCTGCCGCTCCAGGCGATGCCGTTCCCCGGCCACTCCTTCGAGGTGCTCTCGATGGACTACAACATCCTCGCCAATCAGTCGCAGAATTCGACGAAGGGCATGCCCTCGCGTTATCCGGGCTGGCGCACCCAGGCGACCGGGGCGTATCTCGCCGGTTTCCAGCGCGCGTACGAGTCGAATCGCGCGCCGTTCTACATCGGCAACCACTTCGAGGAGTGGAACGGCGGCATCTATATGGACGCCGTGGAAGAAGTGATCAAGAAGGTCGCGGACAAGGACGACGTGCGTCTCGTCTCGTTCCGGCAGTACGTCGACTGGCTCGACGCACAGGATCCCGCCGTGCTCGCCAAGCTCAGGACGCTGGACGTCGGACAGGCTCCCGCCGGCGGCTGGAACTCCTTCTTTAAACAGGCTTGACAAGGGGCTTTACGGGCACCGAGGGGGGCGCGGGGGAGCCCGGAATCTGCCATGCGAAACTTTTCACATGAGCTTTGGCCGCGCGTCCCGACGCCGCTTCACCCTGCTCGCCGCCACCGCTGTGGCCGGTGCCCTGACGCTGTCCGCGTGCGGCGGGGGCAGTAAGGCCGGAGGCGGCGGCAACACCAATTTCATCGCCGGCAGCGGGGGCATCTCCACCGTCGCGAAGGGCGACCGGGTGGCGGCGCCGAAGCTCGACGGCGAGGGCCTGGACGGCAAGCCGCTCGACCTCGCCGACTACAAGGGCAACGTCGTCGTGCTGAACGTCTGGGGCTCCTGGTGCGGCCCCTGCCGGCTGGAGGCGAAGTACTTCGCGCAGGTCTCCGAGGAGACGGCGGACCAGGGCGTCCGGTTCGTCGGCATAAACACCCGGGACCCCGAGCGGGACAAGGCGATCAACTTCGAGAAGGACTACGGGGTCGAGTACCCGAGCTTCTACGACCCGATCGGCAAGCTCATCCTCCGCTTCCCCAAAGGCACCCTGAACCCGCAGGCCATCCCGTCCACCGTGGTCATCGACCGGGACGGGAAGATCGCCGCCCGCACGCTCCAGGCGCTCGACGCGGACGAGCTGCGCAAGATGATCGACCCGATCATCGCGGAGAAGTGATCCAGTGATCCCGCTCGCCGCCCAACACGGCGCCGTCACGCTGGCCGCGTACAACGAGACCGTCATGACCGGGACGCTCCTGGTGTCCCTGCCGATCGCCCTGCTGGCCGGTCTCATCTCGTTCTTCTCCCCGTGCGTGCTCCCCCTCGTGCCCGGCTATCTGAGCTACGTCACCGGGGTCAGCGGCACCGACCTCGCGGACGCGCGCCGCGGCCGGGTCGTGACGGGGGCCGCCCTCTTCGTGCTCGGCTTCACCGCCGTGTTCGTCTCCGGCGGGGCCCTCTTCGGCTACTTCGGCCAGGAGCTCCAGTCGCACGCCGGGGTGCTCAACAAGATCCTCGGCGTCCTGATGATCCTCATGGGGATCTTCTTCATGGGGCTCCTGCCGGGGGTGACGATGCGCGAGTTCCGGTTCCACAAGCGGCCGGTGACCGGGCTGGCCGGCGCACCGGTGCTGGGCGCGCTCTTCGGGATCGGCTGGACCCCCTGCATGGGGCCGACCTTCGCCGCCGTGAGCACGCTCGCGTTCACCGAGGGCACCGCCGGACGCGGCGCGATACTGACCGTCGCGTACTGTCTCGGTCTCGGTGTCCCGTTCATCCTCGCCGCGGTCGCCTTCCGCAAGGCGCTCGGCGCGTTCGACTGGGTCAAGCGCCACTACGCGTGGGTGATGCGGATCGGCGGCGGCATGATGATCGTGACCGGGATCCTGCTGCTGACCGGTGTGTGGGCCACGTTCATGCAGCACATGCAGAGCTGGACCACCGGCTTCGTTGTAGGGATCTGAGTTCATGAGCAAGGCGAACAGCACGGAGACGCGGCAGCGAGAGGCCGACCACGACGGGGGCTCCGCCCACGGCGCGGCGGGCGAACAGCTCTCCACCGCGCCCCGCGAGGAGCGCCCCGACACCGGGGCGGGCGTACCGGCGATGAGCGTGATCGGCTGGGCGCGCTGGTTCTGGCGCCAGCTCACCTCGATGCGGGTGGCGCTGATCCTGCTCTTCCTGCTCTCCCTCGGGGCCATCCCGGGGTCGCTGATCCCGCAGACCAGCGTCGACGACATGAAGGTGCAGGCCTTCAAGGACCAGCACACCACCCTCACCCCGGTCTACGAGAAGCTCCAGCTCTTCGACGTCTACAGCTCGGTGTGGTTCTCCGCGATCTACATCCTGCTGTTCGTCTCGCTCATCGGCTGCATCGTGCCGCGCACCGGCCAGTTCGTGGGCCAGCTGCGCAGCCGCCCGCCGGGCGCGCCGAAGCGGCTGACCCGGCTGCCCGCGTACACCACCTGGCGCACCGACGCGGAGCCGGAGGAGGTCCGTGGGGCGGCCCTCGCCGTCCTGCGCGAGCGCCGCTTCCGGACCCATGTGGTGGGCGACGCGGTCGCCGCCGAGAAGGGCTACCTCCGCGAGGCCGGGAACCTGGTCTTCCACATCGCCCTGATCGTGATGCTGGTGGCCTTCGCCTCCGGGCAGCTCTTCAAGTCCGAGGGCGGCAAGCTGATCGTCGAGGGCGACGGCTTCTCCAACACGCTCACCCAGTACGACGACTTCAAGTCGGGCTCGCTCTACGACTCCGACTCGCTGGCCCCGTTCAGCTTCGTGCTCGACGACTTCGTCGGTACGTACGAGAAGAGCGGCCCGCAGCGCGGCACCCCGCGGACCTTCGAGGCCCGGGTGACGTACAGCGAGGGGGCCGACGGCGCGGAGCGCAAGGACGTCATCAAGGTCAACGAGCCGCTCGTCGTGGACGGCACCAAGATCTATCTGATCGCCCACGGCTACGCGCCCGTCGTCACCGTCCGGGACGGCAAGGGGAAGGTCGTCTCGCGCTCCGCGGTTCCGCTGCTGCCGATCGACAACAACATCACCTCGTCCGGCGCCATCAAGGTGATGGACGGCTACAAGGACAAGAACGGCGAGAAGACCCAGCTGGGCTTCAAGGCCTTCTTCGTGCCGACCTTCGCGGGCGAGGGCAAGGGCCAGATGTTCTCGCAGTTCCCCGGCCTGGACTTCCCCGTGCTGGCGCTCAGCGCCTACCAGGGCTCCCTGGGCGTCGACTCCGGCCTGGCGCAGAACGTCTACCAGCTCGACACGTCCAAGATGAAGGAGTTCAAGGGCGAGGACGGCGAGCTCCTCAAGAAGATGATGATGCCGGGCGAGAAGCTGGACCTGCCCGACGGCGCCGGATCCATCACCTTCGACGGCGTCGAGGAGTGGGCCAGCTTCCAGATCTCGCAGCAGCCGGGCAACGGCTGGGCGCTCGGCGGATCCGTCGCCGCCATCGCCGGCCTCGCCGGCTCGCTGTTCATCCAGCGCCGCCGCGTGTGGGTGCGGGCGGTCCGGGGCGCCGACGGCGTCACGGTCGTGGAGATGGCGGGCCTGGGCCGCAGCGAGTCGGCGAGGCTCCCCGAGGAACTGGGCGAGCTGTCGGCCGCTCTGGTCACCACGGCGCCCGTCGCCGCGGAGGCCCCGGACACGCCGGAGAAACCGGACACGCCGGACGGGCCCGGCACGACCGACGCCACGACCGACGCCACGAACGAGGCCGGGAGCCGGCCCGTACATCCTGCCGAAGCACCTGCCGAAGGGGCTGAGAAGTGAATCTCGCCGCCGCAACGAACGAGAGCCTGGCGAACACCAGCAATGTGCTGATCTATTCGTCGATGGCCGTCTACACCCTGGCCTTCTTCGCGCACATCGCGGAGTGGGTGCTCGGCAGCCGCAGCAAGGTCGGCCGCACCGCCGCCGCGCTGTCCGCCCCCGGAGCGCGCGCCTCCGCCGCCACCGGGGGGAAGCCGCGTGCCGGTGGCACGGCCGTGCTGGACCGGCCCGAGGTCATCACCCGTTCCGCCACCGGTACGCGTGACGTGCCCGACGGCCCGGGTGCGGCCGGCGGCACCTTCAAGGGCGACCTGTGGGGCCGGATCGCGGTCTCGCTGACCGTGGTGGCGTTCCTCGTCCAGGCCGGCGGCGTCGCCACCCGCGCCCTGTCGGTGCAGCGGGCCCCCTGGGCCAACATGTACGAGTTCTCCATCACCTTCTCCACGGTGGTGGTCGGCTCCTACCTGGTGCTGCTGGCACTGAAGAAGAACGTCCGCTGGATCGGCCTCCCGCTGGTCACCACCGTCCTGCTGGACCTCGGCATCGCGGTCACGACGCTCTACACCGACAGCGACCAGCTGGTGCCCGCGCTGCACTCGTACTGGCTGTGGATCCACGTCTCGACCGCGATCATCTGCGGCGCCGTCTTCTACCTCGGCGCGGTCGGCACGGTCCTCTACCTCTTCCGCGACAGCTACGAGAGCAAGCTCGCCTCCGGCGGCACGCCCGGGAAGTTCGCCGCCTCCGTCATGGAGCGGCTGCCCTCGGCGTCCTCGCTGGACAAGTTCTCGTACCGGATCAACGCGGCCGTCTTCCCGCTGTGGACGTTCACGATCATCGCCGGCGCGATCTGGGCGGGCGACGCCTGGGGCCGGTACTGGGGCTGGGACCCCAAGGAGGTCTGGTCCTTCATCACCTGGGTCGCCTACGCCGCCTATCTGCACGCCCGCGCCACCGCCGGCTGGAAGGGCCGCAAGGCCGCCTACCTGGCGCTCGTCGCGTTCGCCTGCTGGCTGTTCAACTACTACGGCGTGAACATCTTCGTCTCCGGCCTGCACTCCTACGCGGGGGTCTGAGAAACCCGCGCACGACGTACGACGGCTCCCCGGGCGGATTCTCGTCCGGGGAGCCGTCGTACGTCGTGCGGGCGCTGGTGCGCGGTCAGGAGGCCGGCGGGGTCTTGTCGTCGGGGCCCGTACCGCCGTCGCGGCGGCCCCGCTCCTCCTCGGCTTCGGCCTCGGCCGCCTCGGCGTCCTTGTCGTCCTTGAGCGACTTGAGGAAGTCCGGGTTGTCGTCCGGGGCCACCCACTGCTGCCGCCCGCGCCGCTGCCAGGAGGCGGGTCCCGCGACCCCGGGCCTGTTGTGGCGGTTCTTGCCGGCGGCGAGCCACACGACCGGGCCGACGATCCAGAACAGCAGGATGATGAAGACCCAGGCGATCTTCGGCAGATGCTTGGTGTCCTCCTCCGTGGTGTTCAGGCAGTCGATGAACGCGTAGATCGTCAGAGCCAGCGGGACGATGAACATCAGGGCTCTCATGGTGCGTCCCCCAGGAAGCGGCGGCGGGCGGGATGAAGCCCGGTGTCGCGGCCAGGGTACCGGCTCGGCATGAAGGAACCGGGGCCCGGAGCCGGCCCCGCGGGGCGGGTGCGCGGACGGTCGGCGGACTTTCGGCGCGCGGCGCGGGGGGAGCCCCGGCGGGGCCGCGGGGGCGGGGATGACAAACTGGACCGCATGGCTTACGACGATCTTCGCTCCCTGCTCCGGGCTCTTGAGCGCGATGGTGATCTCAAGCGCGTCAAGGTCGAGGTCGACCCCCACCTGGAGGTCGGCGAGATCGTCGACCGGGTCAACAAGGCGGGCGGGCCCGCCCTGCTGTTCGAGAACGTCAAGGGGTCCTCGATGCCCCTGGCCATGAACGTCTTCGGTACCGACCGGCGCCTCCTGAAGGCCCTGGGGCTGAAGGCGTACAGCGACATCAGCGACAAGATCGCCGGACTCCTCAAGCCGGAGCTGCCGCAGGGCTTCGTCGGGGTGCGGGAGGCCTTCGGGAAGCTCGGCTCGGTGGTGCACGTGCCGCCGAAGAAGGTGAAGTCCAGCGACGCGCCCGTCCAGGAAGTGGTGCTGACCGGCGACGACGTCGACCTGGACCAGCTGCCCGCGCTGTTCACCTGGCCCGAGGACGGCGGCTCCTTCTTCAACCTGGGCCTCACCCACACCAAGCACCCCGAGAACGGTGTCCGGAACCTGGGCCTCTACCGGCTCCAGCGGCACGACAAGCGCACCATCGGGATGCACTGGCAGATCCACAAGGACAGCGCCAACCACTACCAGGTCGCCGCCCGGCGCGGTGAGCGGCTGCCCGTCGCCATCGCCTTCGGCTGCCCGCCCGCCGTGACGTACGCCTCCACCGCGCCGCTGCCCGGGGACATCGACGAGTACCTCTTCGCCGGGTTCGTCCAGGGCAAGCGGATCGAGATGGTCGACTGCAAGACCGTGCCGCTCCAGGTCCCCGCGCAGGCGGAGGTCGTCATCGAGGGCTGGCTGGAGCCGGGCGAGATGCTCCCCGAGGGCCCGTTCGGGGACCACACCGGCTTCTACACCCCGCAGGAACCGTTCCCCGCACTGACCATCGACTGCGTCACCATGCGGAAGCGGCCGCTGCTCCAGTCCATCGTGGTGGGCCGCCCGCCGACCGAGGACGGGCCGCTGGGCCGGGCCACGGAACGTTTCTTCCTGCCGCTGCTGAAGATCATCGTGCCGGACATCGTGGACTACCACCTCCCCGAGGCGGGCGGGTTCCACAACTGCGCGATCGTCTCGATCGACAAGAAGTACCCGAAGCACGCCCAGAAGGTGATGAGCGCGATCTGGGGCGCGCACATGATGTCGCTGACCAAGCTGATCGTGGTGGTCGACGCCGACTGCGACGTCCACGATCTGCACGAGGTCGCCTGGAGGGCGCTCGGCAACACCGACTACGCCCGCGACCTCACGGTCACCGAAGGGCCCGTCGACCACCTGGACCACGCCTCGTACCAGCAGTTCTGGGGCGGCAAGGCGGGCATCGACGCCACGAGGAAGCTGCCCACCGAGGGCTACACCCGGGACGGCGGATGGCCGGAGATGGTCGTCTCCGACCCGGAGACGGCGGCGAAGGTCGACCGTCGCTGGAAGGAATACGGGCTGTGAGCAGTACGGCGGAAGCGGCGTCCGTTCCCGGGCCCGCGCCCTCGGACAGCAAGGTGAAGGCCTTCCTGCGGCTCGTGATGATCGAGCACTCGGTCTTCGCGCTGCCGTTCGCGTACATCGCCGCGCTGACCGCGATGTTCCTGCTGGACGGCACCATCCACTGGGGCACGCTGCTGCTCGTCACGCTGGCGATGGTGGGGCTGCGGACCTTCGCGATGGCCGCCAACCGGATCATCGACCGGGAGATCGACGCCCACAACCCGCGCACCGCGGGCCGTGAGCTGGTGACCGGCGCGGTGTCGGTGAGGTCCGCGTGGACCGGCGCGCTCGTCGCCCTGGCCGTCTTCCTGGGCGCGGCGGCCCTGCTCAACCCGCTGTGCCTGGTGCTCGCGCCGCTGGCCGTCGTGCCGATGGTGGTCTATCCGTACGGCAAGCGGTTCACGAACTTCCCGCACGCCATCCTGGGCCTCGCGCAGGCCATCGGACCGGTCGGCGCCTGGCTCGCGGTGACCGGAAGCTGGTCGTGGGACGCGGTGATCCTCGGGCTCGCCGTGGGGATCTGGATCGGCGGCTTCGACCTGATCTTCGCCTGCCAGGACGTGGCTGCGGACCGGGCCCACGGGGTGTTGTCCTTCCCGGCGCGCTTCGGGATCCCGGCGGCGCTGTGGGGCGCGCGGGTGTGCCACGCGGTCACGACCGGGCTGCTGGTGTGGTTCGGGCTTGCCACCCACGCCGAGGTCTTCTACTGGATCGGCATGGCGATCGTCGCGGTGGCGTTCGTCTACGAGCACCGGGTGGTGCGGCCGCACGACCTGTCCCGGCTGAACCGGGCGTTCTTCTCGGTGAACGGCTTCATCGGCATCGCGCTGTTCGCCTGCGCGCTGCTGGACCTGCTGGTGCGCGGCCTCACCCCGTAGGGCCTCTCAGACCGTGACCAGGTTGTCCGGTGCGCGGCGCGGGCGGCGGAAGAGGAAGGCCGCCGCCACCCCGCCGGCCAGCCCGAACAGGTGGCCCTGCCAGCTGACGCCCGAGTCGGTCGGCAGGACGCCCCACAGCAGCGAGCCGTAGACCACGGCGACGCCGACGCCTATGAGGACGTCCCAGGGGCGGCGGTCCACGAAGCCGCGGACCAGCAGATAGCCGAGCAGCCCGAAGACCACGCCGGACGCGCCGAGCGTCACGGTGTTCGCCGGGGCGGTCAGCCAGACGCCGAGGCCGCTGACCAGGATGATCGTCACGACGACGGCGGCGAACCGGCGCAGCCCCGCGAGGGCGGCGATGAAGCCGAGGACCAGCAGCGGGACGCTGTTGGAGGCCAGGTGCTCCCAGCCGCTGTGCAGGAACGCGGCGGGCACCACGTCCCGCAGCTCCGCCGCCTCGCGCGGGCTGATGCCGTAGGTGTCCAGGGCGTTGCCCGTGGCGGTGTCGATCCCTTCGAGGATCCAGAGCAGCGCCACCCAGCCCGCCATCAGGAGCCCGGCGGTCAGGGCCCGCGCACCGCCGGTGGTGCCGTTGCCCGTGGTGCGGTCGGTGGTCCAGTAGTCGCCCATGGTCTGCCCCTGCCCCCGGTTGCCCGTCACCCGGTGAACGTCTGCGGCGCCCGCCCGGTTCCGGGTGCCGGGCGCGAGGGCGTGCCGGATAGGCTCGCAGGTGTGGAATCCAGGACTTCAGTGACTCATCAGCAGCGGCGGCCTTGGATTGTCGGGGTGTCCGGTGCTTCGGGGACCCCGTTCGCGGCAGCCGTTCTGCGCGGGCTGCTGGCGGCGGGCGAGAGTGTGGACCTGGTGGTGAGCCGGGCCTCGCGGCTCACGCTGCTGGACGAGACCGGCATCGCGTTCCGGGACGGGCACTGGCGCGAGGACCTGCGGACCTGGCTGGAGCGGGGGGCCGACGGGAAGCCGGACGCGTTCGCGGTCGGGGACGCGGAGCTGGAGCGCGTACGTCATTGGCCCGCCGGTGATCTGGCGGCCGGGCCTTCCTCCGGGTCGTACCCGGCGAAGGGGATGCTCATCGTGCCGGCCTCGACGGCCTGTGTGGCCGGAGTGGCGCTCGGTCTGTCGAAGGACCTGCTCCAGCGGGCCGCGAGCGTGACGCTCAAGGAGCGCCGCCCGCTGGTCGTCGCGGTGCGCGAGACTCCGCTGAGCGGCCAGACGCTGAAGCAGATGGTGGCCCTGGACGAGGCGGGCGCGATCGTGCTGCCCGCCTCTCCGGCGTTCTACGCGGGTGCGACGCACATCCAGGATCTCGTGGACTTCGTCGCGGGGCGGGTGCTGGACGCGGGAGGCGTACCGCACCGGCTGTACCGCCGTTGGGAAGGAGAGCTCGGTGGCGGTTCCCGAGACCCTCGTCAGGACCGGTAGGCCCTGGTCAGCGCTGTTTGTGCGCGCGCGGGGCGCGGGTCTTGTCGACCCGGTGCGCGGCGGCGGGCTGGTGGGCACGCGAGCGGTTGGCCAGGTCCTGCAGCTCGCGCATCCGGGCGTAGGCCATCTCGATCGTGTACACGGTGAAGTTCACTCCTGAAGATTCGAAAGCGTTTCTTGGATGTTCTAGAAGATTTGCAGGGCGTCAGCCCCACATGCCTTAGATTCTACACGTAAACTCGCGGTACTGCTGAACAATGGAAGGCTTCAGTCATATGGACGCGGTGGACAGGCAGCTCATCCAGGCCCTCAGGGAGAACGGCAGGGCCTCGTACGCCGAGCTGGGACGGCTCGTGGGGCTCTCCGGGCCCAGCGTCACCGACCGCATCAACCGGCTGGAAACCGCCGGGGTCATCACCGGCTACCGCGCCACCGTCGACTCCGCGTCGCTGGGGCTCGGCGTGACCGCGCTGATCGGGATCTCGCTCTCGGACGCGGCCGACCACGAGGACGTGGCGCGCCGGCTGAAGGACCTCGCGGAGATCGAGGACGCCTGGTTCATCGCGGGCGACGACTCGTACATGCTGAAGGTCCGCGTCGGCGACGTGGACGGTCTGGAGAAGACGATCCGCCGCCTCAGCGGTACGAAGGGCGTCTCCCGGACGCGTACGACGATCGTGCTCTCCACCAAGTGGGAGAACCGGGTCGGAGAACTCCCCGAGGAGTCGTAGGCGTACGGTTGGTCGGAGTCTGATACACGGAGATATGGGAGGCGCCCTAGTGGACGCGGGACTCAAGCGCGAGCTGGAGGAGAAGGTCCGGGCCGGCGAGCGGCTGACCCGCGAGGACGGGGTCGCCCTCTACGCCTCCGACGACCTGGCGTGGCTGGGCGGGCTTGCGCACGAGGTGCGCACGCGCAAGAACGGCGACGTGGTGCACTTCAACGTCAACCGGCACCTCAACATGACCAACGTGTGCACCGCCTCGTGCGCGTACTGCTCGTTCCAGCGCAAGCCGGGCGAGAAGGACGCGTACACGATGCGCATCGAGGAGGCCGTCCGCCTCGCCAAGGCGATGGAGGGCGAGAACCTCACCGAGCTGCACATCGTCAACGGACTCCACCCGACGCTGCCGTGGCGCTACTACCCGCGCTCGCTCAGCGCGCTGAAGGAAGCCCTCCCGGACGTCGCGCTGAAGGCGTTCACGGCGACGGAGATCCACCACTTCGAGACGATCTCCGGCCTCTCGGCCTCCGAGATCCTCGACGAGCTGATCGAGGCCGGCCTCGAATCGCTGACCGGCGGCGGCGCGGAGATCTTCGACTGGGAGGTCCGCCAGCACATCGTCGACCACCGCACCCACTGGGAGGACTGGTCGCGCATCCACCGCCTCGCGCACGAGAAGGGGCTCAAGACCCCCGCGACGATGCTGTACGGGCACATCGAGGAGCCCCGTCACCGCGTCGACCACGTGCTGCGGCTGCGGGAGATGCAGGACGAGACCGGCGGCTTCCAGGTCTTCATCCCGCTGCGCTACCAGCACGACTTCGTGGACATGAAGGACGGCAAGGTCCGCAACAAGCTCCAGGCGCGCACCACGATGGCGACCGGCGCCGAGGCGCTGAAGACCTTCGCGGTCTCCCGGCTGCTCTTCGACAACGTGCCGCACGTCAAGGTGTTCTGGGTGATGCACGGTGTGCAGACCGCCCAGCTCGCGCTCCAGCACGGTGCGGACGACATGGACGGCTCGGTCGTCGAGTACAAGATCACGCACGACGCCGACGACTTCGGCACGCCGAACAAGCTCGGCCGCGAGGATCTGCTGGACCTGATCCGCGACGCCGGTTTCCGGCCGGTCGAGCGGAACACCCGGTACGAGATCCTGCGCGAGTACCCGGGTCCCGAGGCGGACCGTCGCGAGTCGCCGCAGCCGATGCGCGTCTGACGCCCGCCCGGTCCGATCCCGCACCGGACCAAAGCCCCGGCCGCCGTCCCCGGCCGGGGCTTTCTCGCGTTTCGGACAGGGTTGAGCCGTGCGGGCTGTAATGGTTACTGTGCCCATATGGCACTTACCTTCGAGCTGGATCCCTCGTTCACCCCCGCCCTGCGCGACGGCATCACCGCCCTCTGGGCCGATGTCAGCAACGCGGGCGGAGCCGTCGGCTTCGTTCCGCCCGTCACGGCCGAGGAGATCCGGCCCGACCTGCTCAAGCACCTCGTGGCCATCGAGCAGGGCCGCGCCCGGCTGCTCGTCGGCCGCGACGAGGAGGGCGCCGTCGCCGCCACCGCCTTCCTCACCCTCAACGACCACCGGCTGATGCGGCACTGGCTGTGGCTCTACACCGTCATGGTCCACCCCCGTCACCAGGGCAAGGGGTACGGCCGCGACCTCATGGCCACCGCCGCCGACGCCGCCCGTTCCGTCGAGGGCGTCGAGGCGATCCGCCTCACCTGCCGGGGCGGCACCGGCGCCGACCGCTTCTACGCCGCCTGCGGATACAAGGAGGTCGGCCGGGTGCCGGACGCGATCCGGGTCGCCCCCGACGACGACCGGGACGACATCGTCATGCTGCTCCGGCTGTGAGGTCCGCGGCGCGGATCGTGCCGGGTCCGCCGGGCCCGGGAACCCTCTGAACCGAGAGAATTCGGGCCATGCTTCACTGGACGGGCAGAAGCGTGTCGAGAGTCCATGGGAAGAGAGAGGGCCAGCCGTGTCCGCTGCCAAGCCGAGCGCGTTGATCCGTTACACGGCGTTGCGCCTGCTGATCTTCGTCGGCTGCTTCCTCGCCGCCGGTGTCGCCGTCCACTTTGGGCTGGTGCCCGCAGGGCTCGGGGGCTCCAACGTCGTCTGGGTGATCCTCCTCGGTCTCCTGCTCTCCGCCCCGCTCAGCTACGTGCTGCTGCGCAAGCAGCGCGACGAGATGTCCGAGCAGATCGTCTCCACCGTCGACCGCACCAAGGCGCGCCTCGACGCCAACCGCACCCGCGAGGACGCGGTCCAGTAGCGCCTGTAGGCGCCACGTAAGCTTCCTCACACACGCGCGCCGCGCGCACCCCTTCTCCGCCGGACCCCGGGCGGGAGCCGACAGGCTCCAGCACCGGGGTCCGCGGCGTTCTCCGCTCTTTTGCGCCGCTTTCCAGCCATTCCCGCTCGGCGGACCTCTGCCGGGAAGCCAAAGAAAGGCTTTGAGGTTCCCAAAGTTCAAGTGTTAACGTATTCGACGTGAAGACAGCAGCGCGCCTCCGTCACGCCGCGAGCATCCCGCTCGTGGCGCGCCTGCATGTCGATCTCTGCCGCTGTATGTCCGCGGTCTGTTGCCGCGAGGTCTGATACGGCATCATGCAGCGGCGCCGCCCCCGACGCGGGCGCCGCGACCCCGTCCCCGTTCCACCGCACGACCGCACGGATGGATCCGTGCGTCCCGATGCGTCCCCAGTTGGAGTGTGTCCGTGTCCGCGAACCCCGCGTCCGCCGCCCCCGAGGCCGAGGAGCCCACCGGCTCCGGCCCCGGTTTCCGCATACCCCGGGTCCCGTTCTGGGCCCAGATCGTCGCCGGTCTGGTCCTCGGCGTGCTGCTCGGCTGGCTGGCCCGCAGCCAGGACCTCGGCTGGCTCGTCACCACCCTCGACGAGATCGGCTCGCTCTTCGTCCAGCTGCTGAAGCTGGCCGTCGCCCCGCTGGTCTTCTTCGCGATCCTCGTGTCGATCACCAACCTGCGCCAGGTCAACAACGCCGCCCGGCTCGCGACCCGCACCCTGCTCTGGTTCATGATCACCTCGCTGATCGCGGTCGCCATCGGCCTCGCGATCGGTCTGATCACCAACCCGGGCTCCGGCACCGGCCTCACGCCGAAGGACGGCGCGCTCTCCGAGACCAAGGGCAGCTGGATCGACTTCCTGACCGGCATCGTCCCGGACAACGTGATCACGCCGTTCACCGAGCTGAACGTGCTCCAGATCGTCTTCATGGCCGCCGTCGCCGGTATCGCCGCCCTCAAGCTCGGCGACAGGGCCAAGCCGATCCTCGCCCTCAGCCAGTCGATCCTGGAGCTGCTCCAGAAGGCCCTGTGGTGGGTCATCCGCCTCGCCCCGATCGGCACCGTCGGCCTCATCGGCTACGCCATCGCCGACTACGGCTGGGACCTCATCGGCAAGTACGCGACCTTCACCGCCGACGTCTACATCGGCTGCGCCCTGGTGATGTTCGGCGTCTACCCGCTGCTCCTGGCCACCGTCGCCAAGGTCAGCCCGCTCCAGTTCTTCAAGGGCGCCTGGCCCGCGATCCAGCTCGCCTTCGTCTCCCGCTCCTCGGTCGGCACCATGCCGGTCACCCAGCGGGTCACCGAGCGCCTCGGCGTTCCGAAGGAGTACGCCTCCTTCGCCGTCCCGTTCGGCGCGACCACCAAGATGGACGGCTGCGCCGCGATCTACCCGGCGCTGGCGGCGATCTTCATCGCGCAGATCTTCGACGTGCAGCTGGGCATCGGCGACTACCTCCTGATCGCCTTCGTCTCGGTGATCGGCTCGGCGGCCACCGCCGGTCTCACCGGTGCGACGGTCATGCTGACCCTCACCCTGTCCACGCTGGGCCTCCCGCTGGAGGGCGTCGGCCTGCTGATGGCCATCGACCCGATCCTGGACATGATGCGCACCGCCACCAACGTGGCCGGCCAGGCGCTGGTCCCGGTGATCGTCTCGGCCCGGGAGAAGATCCTCGACCACGACGCGTACAACTCCGCCTCGTCCTCCCCGATCGACTCCTTCGGTGACAGCGACCGGGACGAGGTCCGCGACGCGGAGCCCAAGAGCGCGGTGCCCGTCACCGCCTAGGGTCACTCGGCCCCGGCCGTCCTGACAGCGCCCTCGGACCACGTACGGAACGTGGTCCGAGGGCGCTGTCGTGTTCCGCGTCCGGTCAGGGGCGCTGGAAGAGGACCTCGGGGTTGGCCGGGGTGGGGCCGTTCAGCAGCCGGGCCGGCCGGCCGCGCAGGCTCCGGTCGAAGAACGCCGTCACATAGCTCCGGGTGATCGCGGTCGAGCGGGCCGCGGAGAGCGGCGCGTCCGGGTCCTCGATGCCGAGCTGTTCACCGATCTCCGGGGTGTCCGTGAAGGTGAAGTGCCCGGAGTCCCGCACGGTCAGCCACCGCTTGAAGCCGTCCAGCCGGTCCCAGGCGTCGTCCCAGGACGTGTCGGAGCCGGGACCGTGCCCGGGGTCGGTGCCCAGCATCAGGAACGGCCGCCCGCCCAGCCCTCGTGCGGCGACCGGATCGAAGAACGTGCCGTCCAGGTTGACCCCCGCGTCCACCCGGCGGTCGGCGGCCATCGTGGAGGAGGCCGCGTTGCCCCCGATGGAGTGGCCGGCCATGCCCACCCGGTGCGGGTCGATCGTCCGTGCGTGCCGCCACGCCGGGTCCGGGCCGGTCAGCCGGTCCAGCAGGAACGAGAAGTCGGCGGCCCGCCCGGTGGAGACGGCGGCCAGGACCTTCTTCCGCGCGGCCTCGTCGGGCTGCGCGTCCACCGTGTCGCAGGCCGCACAGGTGAGGACCCGCCCGTCGGGCAGTTCCGTACCGGTCGACTCGTACGGATGGTCCGCGGTCGCCACGACGTAACCCCGGCTCGCCAGTTCCTCCGCGAGCCCGGTCAGCGTGGCCCGGGGTGTGCCGAAGCCGGGGGAGAGCAGGACCAGCGGGAAGCGTCCCGGGGCCGGGCGGGCCGCCGTACGGGCATGGGTGCCGGTACCGCTGACCAGCTCCGGCGGCACGACGTCCTCAAGACCGCGCTGCGCGAGCATCAGCCGCGCCTCTTCCTCCGCCATGTACGGGGCCGGGTCGCCGCCGGTGCGCGGGCGGGCCGGGTAGGTCAGCGACACCAGCAACTGGCGCGGCCCGGCGGCCGGCACCCAGGGGTCGGTGCGCTCGTGGTCGGTCAGGAACAGGGTGTCGCGGCCGGTGGCGTACCGGCCGGTGGGGC
>NZ_JAAXYC010000084.1 GCF_018619185.1 Streptomyces sp. McG3
CCGGGTGGAGACCGTGCAACAGGCCCAGGCCGCCGGGCTCTCGGCGTGTTCCGGGCTGATCGCCGGGATGGGCGAGAGCGACAAGGACCTGGTCGACGTCGTGTTCGCCCTGCGGGACCTGGACCCCACGTGCTCTTCCACGACACCGCGATCATCTTCGGGCGGTACGCCCGGCAGACCCTGCGCTCCCGCTTCCAGATCTTCTTCGGGATGCTGATGCCGCTGCTCTATCTCCTCTTCTTCGGTCCGCTGCTGCAGGACCTGCCGCTCGGCTCCCCCGCCGACTCCTGGCAGATCCTGGTGCCCGGCCTGCTCCTCCAACTCAGCCTGTTCGGCGCGTCCTTCGCCGGCTTCGCGATCATCGTCGAGAAGTCCACGGGCGTGGTGGAGCGGATGCGGGTGACCCCGGTCAGCCGGCTGGCCCTGCTGCTGGGACGGGTGCTGCGCGACGCCCTGCTCTTCACCTTCCAGGCCGTCCTGCTGGTGCTCGCCGCGCTGCTCATGGGGCTGCGGGCCCCGCTGGCGGGCATCCTCATCGGCTTCGCGTTCACCGGAGTGCTGGCGCTCTCGCTCGCCTCCCTCTCGTACGCCCTGGCCATGCGCGTCACCACCCCGCAGGAGTTCGGGCCGGTGATCAACGCGGTGACGATGCCGGCCATGCTGCTCTCCGGTCTGATGCTGCCCATCACGCTCGGCCCCGGCTGGCTGGACGTCCTCTCCCACTTCACCCCGTTCCGCTATCTGGTGGACGCGGTACGGGACGCCTACACCGGCTCGTACGCCACCGCGCACATGCTCTACGGGGTCCTCGTCGCCGTGGGACTCGCCGCCGCGGCCGTGACAGTGGGCACACGGGTCTTCCGCCGGGCCGGAGCGTAACTACGCTGGGCCCATGGTCAATCTGACGCGCATCTACACCCGGACCGGCGACCAGGGCACCACGGCCCTCGGCGACATGAGCCGCACCGCCAAGACCGATCTGCGGATCTCGGCGTACGCGGACGCCAACGAGGCCAACGCGGCGATCGGGACCGCCATCGCGCTGGGGCAGCTGTCCGAGGAGCTGGTGAAGGTCCTCGTACGCGTCCAGAACGACCTCTTCGACGTGGGCGCGGACCTGTGCACCCCGGTGGTCGAGGACCCGAAGTACCCTCCGCTGCGGGTCGAGCAGTCCTACATCGACAAGCTGGAGGCGGACTGCGACACCTTCCTGGAGGAGCTGGAGAAGCTCCGCAGCTTCATCCTCCCGGGAGGCACGCCGGGGGCCGCCCTGCTCCACCAGGCGTGCACCGTGGTCCGGCGGGCCGAGCGGTCCACCTGGGCGGCGCTGGAGGCGCACGGGGAGTCGATGAACACCCTGACCGCCACCTACCTCAACCGCCTCTCCGACCTCCTGTTCATCCTGGCGCGGAGCGCGAACAAGGAGGTCGGGGACGTGCTGTGGGTGCCGGGCGGCGAGCGGTAGGCCTACCGCCTGTCGGCCGGCTCACGCTCCGCCGTCGCGTCCTCGGGGGCCTGCTTGGGGAACAGCGTGTAGCTCCCGGCGATGATCAGGTTGATGCCGATCACCAGGCCCATCTTCTGCTGCCAGCCCCGCAGCGAGCTGATGTCCCCGCCGGAGCCGACGTACCAGACGGCTGCCTGGAGCAGGCCCAGCGCGACCACCGCGGCGAGGATCCAGCGGGCGGCGGCGCGCCACTCGTGGATCGCGCGGGCCATGCCGTACTTCGGCGGCTTGACCGGCGGCGGGCCGCCGAACCAGCGGTGGGCCACCCAGGCGTCCACCCATCGGACGGTGTGGTGGCCGAGCCCCACCGTGAAGCCGATGTAGACGGCGGCCAGCCCGTGCTTCCAGTCCGGCTCGGCACCGCTCTTCAGGTCGATGGCCGTCACCACCAGCAGCACGACCTCCAGCAGCGGCTCGCACAACAGCACCGCCGCGCCGAGCCTCGGCTTCCTCGCGACGTACCGCAGGGCGAGTCCGGCGGCCAGCAGAACCCAGAATGCGACCTCGCAGGCCACGACCAGTAGGGCGATCACGACTCTCTCCTCCCGTTCCCTTCCAGCCTCCCGGCCGCCGGGCGCGGACACATCGTCGGCAGTGCCGAAACGGGACTGCATCCTTCGATGTAGTCGCGGATCGGCCCGCGAAGGGAGGTCCGGGGGCGGCGGTGCGTGTTGGATGGAGAGGTGCTCACCTCGATCCGCCCCGACCGCGACGCGGTGGCCCTGGCCGTCTCCGGGCTGCTCGGGGGGCTGCTGCTGTGGCTGCTGGGCCTCCACACCCAGGGCGGCCACTCCCTCACCGCACCCTGGGTCACCCTCGTACCGCTGACCGCCATGGCCGCGGCCGAGCTGCTGCGCCGCACCGCACCGCGCACGGCGCTGACGGTCGGCACGCTCGCGCTGGTGGCGGACCAGTTCACCTGGGGCAACCTCGCCACCATCCTGATGTTCACGGACGTCATGTACGCGGCCGTGCTGTACGGGACCCCGGCCGCCGCCCGCCGCCTCCCGGTGGCCACGCTCCTGATCACCGTCGCGTCCACGATCGGCTTCCTGGCCTGGTTCCGGAAGCCCGAGGCCCTGTTGATCGGCCTGGTCATCGGGCTGGTCTCGTTCATCCCCGCCCTCACCGGCGTCAGCGTGCGCACCCACCGCACCGCCGCCGACGCGGCCCGGCTCGCCGCCGCGCAGACCGCGCGGCTGGCCGAGATGGACCGGACGCAGGCGGTGATCGCCGAGCGGGCCCGGATGGCCCGGGAACTGCACGACATGGTGGCCAACCACCTCTCCGCCGTGGCGATCCACTCCACCGCGGCCCTGTCCATCGACGACCCGGAGACCTCGCGGAGCGCCCTGAAGGTGATCCGCGAGAACAGCGTCGAGGGGCTGTCGGAGATGCGCCGGCTGATCGGGCTGCTGCGGGAGGGCGGCGAGGACGACGCCCCGGCGGCGGCCCCGACGCTCGCGTCCCTGGACGTGCTCGTCGAGCAGACGAACGTCAACGGCGTGTCCGGCGGGCTGGTCTGCACCCTGGAGGACGCCGGGAAGGCGGTGTCCTCCGAGCTGCCGACGCCGGTCGAGCTGGCCGCGTACAGGATCGTGCAGGAGTCCCTGACCAACGCCCTCAAACACGCGGCGCCGGGCCCGGTCGTGGTGCGGCTCGCCCACGGCGACGGGGTGCTGACGATCGAGGTGACCAGTGTGTTCGGCAGCCGCCCCGGCCCCACGGCGCCCGGTTCGGGGGCGGGCCTGGTGGGCATGCGGGAGCGGGTGACACTGCTCGGCGGGACGTTCGACGCGGGGGCCGAGCCGGCCGACGACCGCGACCGCGACGACCGCGACGGCGCCGGCGCCGGAACCAAGATCTGGCGGGTGCGGGCTCAACTGCCCGTGACAGAAGGGACGGTGCGGGAATGACGATCCGGGTACTGGTCGCCGAGGACCAGTCGGCGGTGCGCGCGGGGCTGGTGCTGATCCTCTCCAGCGCGCCGGACATCGAGGTCGTCGGAGAGGCGGGGGACGGCGAGGCGGCCGTGCGCCTGGCGCGTGAACTCCGCCCGGACCTGGTGCTGATGGATGTGCAGATGCCGCGCCTCGACGGGGTGGCGGCGACGCGGCAGGTGGTCGAGGAGGAGCTGGCGGACGTCCTGGTGCTGACCACGTTCGATCTGGACGAGTACGTCTTCGGGGCGCTGCGCGCGGGGGCGTCCGGGTTCCTGCTGAAGAACACCGACGCCCGCGATCTGCTGGAGGCGGTACGGACGGTGGCGCGCGGCGAGGGCCTGATCGCCCCGGCGGTGACCCGTCGGCTGATCGCGGAGTTCGCCGGGGCGTCCCCCGTACGCGGCCGGGGGGCGGCCGATCCGGCGGTGCTGGACGCGCTCACCCGGCGCGAGCTGGAGGTGCTGGGGTGTCTGGGCGAGGGCCTGTCGAACGCGGAGATCGCGCTCCGTCTCTCGATGGCCGAGGCCACGGTGAAGACCCACGTCAGCAGGCTGCTGGGCAAACTGGAGCTGCGCAGCCGGGTTCAGGCGGCTGTCCTGGCACAGGAGTTGGGGATTCGGGCCACGTCCTGATCTTTGGTCCAGACCTCTTGACGATTGGTCCAGACCTTCCTACTGTCACCGTCACACACTGCGGTGAGTACGAGAGCACCCGTACTCAGGGCGGCGCAGGGTTTGCAGTCCACGAATCACCCCCGTTTGTTGGACCTCACCCGAGGAGCACCGTTGAGCACTGATACCCCCCAACGCCGATCCAGATTCAGATGGATCCCCGTCCGGAGCGGCCGGTCCAAGGTCATCGCGGGCCTGACCGCACTGGTCGTGCCGCTGGCCGCGATGGTGGGGCTCGCCGCCCCCGCCTCGGCGGCGACGTCGGCCACCGCCACGTACACCAAGAAGTCGGACTGGGGCAGCGGCTTCGAGGGCCAGTGGACGGTGAAGAACACCGGTACCACCGCGCTCTCCTCCTGGACCGTCGAGTGGGACTTCCCCTCGGGCACCACGGCCGGCTCCGGCTGGGACGCCACGATCACCAGCGCCAGTGGCCACTACACCGCCAAGAACCTCTCCTGGAACGGCTCCGTGGCGCCCGGCGCCAGCATCAGCTTCGGCTTCAACGGCACCGGCTCCGGCTCCCCCACGGGCTGCAAGCTGAACGGCGCCTCCTGTGACGGCGGCAGCGTCCCCGGCGACAACGCCCCCTCGGCGCCCGGCACCCCCACCACCAGCGCTGTCACCAACACCTCGGTGACCCTCAGCTGGAGCGCCGCGACGGACGACAAGGGCGTCAAGAACTACGACGTGCTGCGCGACGGCGCGAAGATCGCCACGGTCACCGGCACGACGTACACCAACACCGGCCTGACCGCCGGCACCGACTACTCCTACGCCGTTCAGGCCCGGGACACCGCCGACCAGACCGGCCCGGTCTCCGGCGCCGTCTCCGTGCGGACCACCGGCGGCGGTGGCGAGCAGCCCGGCGGCGACAAGGTCAACCTGGGCTACTTCACCAACTGGGGCGTCTACGGGCGCAACTACCACGTCAAGAACCTGGTGACGTCCGGCTCCGCCGCGAAGATCACGCACATCAACTACGCCTTCGGCAACGTGCAGAACGGCAAGTGCACCATCGGTGACTCGTACGCCGACTACGACAAGGCGTACACCGCCGACCAGTCCGTCGACGGCGTCGCCGACACCTGGGACCAGCCGCTGCGCGGCAACTTCAACCAGCTGCGCAAGCTGAAGGCCAAGTACCCGCACATCAAGATCCTCTGGTCGTTCGGCGGCTGGACCTGGTCCGGCGGCTTCGGCCAGGCCGTGCAGAACCCCGCCGCCTTCGCCCAGTCCTGCTACGACCTGGTCGAGGACCCCCGCTGGGCCGATGTCTTCGACGGCATCGACCTCGACTGGGAGTACCCCAACGCCTGTGGTCTCACCTGTGACACCAGCGGTCCGGCCGCGCTGAAGACCATGGCCGACGCCATGCGGGCCAAGTTCGGCACGAAGAACCTGGTCACCGCCGCCATCACCGCGGACGGCTCCAACGGCGGCAAGATCGACGCGGCCGACTACGGCGGCGCCTCCCAGTCCTTCGACTGGTACAACGTCATGACGTACGACTTCTTCGGCGCCTGGGCGGCCAAGGGCCCGACGGCCCCGCACTCGCCGCTGACCCCGTACACCGGCATCCCGCAGGCCGGCTTCTCCTCCTCCGAGGCCATCGCCAAGCTGAAGGCCAAGGGCGTCCCCGCCAAGAAGCTGCTCCTCGGCATCGGCTTCTACGGCCGCGGCTGGACCGGCGTCACCCAGTCCGCCCCCGGCGGCACGGCGACCGGCGCGGCCCCGGGCACGTACGAGGCGGGCAACGAGGACTACAAGGTCCTGAAGAACACCTGCCCGTCCAACGGCACCATCGCCGGCACCGCCTACGCGCACTGCGGCACCAACTGGTGGAGCTACGACACCCCGGCCACCATCGGCACCAAGATGACCTGGGCGAAGAACCAGGGCCTCGGCGGCGCGTTCTTCTGGGAGTTCTCCGGTGACACCACCAACGGTGAACTGGTGAACGCGATCAAGACCGGCCTCCAGTAACCACGCCGGCGCTCCCCACGCCATAACGGCAAGCAGCACCCCGGAAAAGCACCGGGGAGACGGGTCCGCCCCCCGTCTCCCCGGTTTTTCGCTGTGCACACGCGGTTACGCGACGTTCTCGGGGCACCTGCCCCTCCCCCGGACCTCGTCCGGGGGCCCCTTCCGGCGGGGCCGCCCATCAGGCCACGTTGACCCGCTGGCCCGGCGGCGCCGCCTCCAGCCAGGCGAGGAAGCCGGTCAGGGCGTCCTCGCTCATCGCCAGCTCCAGGCGTGTCCCGTGGTGAAGACAGCCGAGCACGACGGAGTCGGACAGGAGCGCGAGCTCCTCCTCGCCCTCCGGAAGCCGGCGGGCGATCACCTCGATCGCAGAACGCTCCAGGCCCCGGCGGGGGCGAGGAGCGTAGGAGAAGACCCGGAACCAGTCGACGCGGTCACCGCTGTAGCGGGCGACCCCGTAGACCCAGCCCTTGCCGAGCGCATCGGGTTCCTCCGACACGTCCCAGCGCAGGCTGCAGTCGAAGGTCCCTCCGGACCGCTGGATCAGCCTCCGGCGCAGGCCGAAGACGAACAGTCCCAACAGGACCGTGACGATGACGGACGCGCCCACCCACAACGCGAGGACCATCTCCACCGACCTCCTCGCATCGTCGAGTAACGAACACCGAAACCGTATTGCACCTGCATCGCCTCAGCCGCGACACGGCTGGATTGCTCCAGCTCGGGCCGCGGCTGAGTAAAGACATCTCTCCGTGGGGGTGCTAGCGCACCGCCACCGCGCGCAGTCGTACGTCGGCGCGCCGCTGGGCAGCGGCGTCCGCGTCCGACTTCGCGAGTTCCAGCGCCCGCTCGGCGCGCTCGACATCGATCTCGTCGGCCAGCTCGGCGATCTCGGCCAGCAGCGACAGCTTGTCGTCCGCGAACGAGATGAATCCACCGTGCACAGCGGCGATGACGGTGCCGCCCTCACTCGTGCGGATCGTCACCGGGCCCGATTCCAGCACACCGAGAAGCGGCTGGTGACCGGGCATGACGCCGATGTCGCCGGACGTGGTGCGCGCGACGACCAGGGTGGCCTCGCCGGACCAGACACTTCGGTCGGCGGCGACCAGCTCGACATGCAGCTCAGCAGCCAAGGGTGGCTCCTCGGGTCACCACCCGGCCGCCCGGCCGGGTGTCGGTTCAATTCTACGGGGCGTGGTGAGGGGGGCGGGACACACCCACCCCCCTCGGTGAGCCGGAGGCTCAGGAGACGCCGAGCTCCTTGGCCTTGGCCTTGAGGTCGTCCAGGCCACCGCACATGAAGAACGCCTGCTCGGGGAAGTGGTCGTAGTCCCCGTCGCAGATCGCGTTGAACGCGGAGATCGACTCGTCGAGCGGAACGTCCGAACCGTCCAGGCCGGTGAACTGCTTGGCGGCGTGAGTGTTCTGCGACAGGAAGCGCTCGACGCGACGGGCACGGTGGACAACGAGCTTGTCCTCCTCGCCCAGCTCGTCGATACCGAGGATCGCGATGATGTCCTGGAGGTCCTTGTACTTCTGGAGGATCCCCTTGACGCGGCTGGCCGCGGCGTAGTGGTCCTGCGAGATGTAACGCGGGTCCAGGATGCGGGACGTGGAGTCCAGCGGGTCCACGGCCGGGTAGATGCCCTTCTCGGAGATCGGACGGGAGAGAACCGTCGTCGCGTCGAGGTGGGCGAACGTGGTGGCCGGGGCCGGGTCGGTCAGGTCGTCCGCGGGGACGTAGATCGCCTGCATCGAGGTGATCGAGTGACCACGCGTCGAGGTGATGCGCTCCTGGAGCACACCCATCTCGTCGGCCAGGGTCGGCTGGTAACCCACCGCGGACGGCATGCGGCCGAGCAGCGTGGAGACCTCGGAGCCGGCCTGCGTGAAGCGGAAGATGTTGTCGATGAAGAGCAGCACGTCCTGCTTCTGCACATCGCGGAAGTACTCCGCCATGGTCAGGGCGGACAGGGCCACGCGCAGACGCGTCCCCGGCGGCTCGTCCATCTGGCCGAAGACGAGCGCGGTCTTCTCCAGAACGCCCGACTCGGTCATCTCGTCGATGAGGTCGTTGCCCTCACGGGTGCGCTCACCGACACCGGCGAACACCGACACACCGTCGTGCAGCTTCGCCACACGCATGATCATTTCCTGGATGAGGACCGTCTTGCCGACGCCCGCACCACCGAACAGACCGATCTTGCCGCCCTTGACGTACGGGGTCAGCAGGTCGACGACCTTCAGGCCGGTCTCGAACATCTCGGTCTTGGACTCGAGCTGGTCGAAGGCCGGGGCCTTGCGGTGGATCGGCCAGCGCTCGGTGATCTGCGCCTCGGCCTCCGGCTCGTTCAGGATCTGACCGAGGGTGTTGAACACCTTGCCCTTGGTGATGTCGCCCACGGGGACGGTGATGCCCGCGCCCGTGTTGGTCACCGCGGCCTGGCGGACCAGGCCGTCGGTGGGCTGCATCGAGATCGCACGGACCACACCGTCACCCAGGTGCTGGGCGACTTCCAGGGTCAGCGTCTTGCGGGCGCCGTCCTCGGCGGGGTCCGCGACCTCGACGTGGAGGGCGTTGTAGATCTCCGGCATCGCGTCGACGGGGAACTCCACGTCGACGACCGGGCCGATGACCCGGGCGACGCGGCCCGTGGCAGCGGCCGTCTCAACTGTCGTCGTCATTACTTGTCACTCCCCGCGGTCGCGTCGGCCAGAGCACTGGCACCGCCGACGATCTCGCTGATTTCCTGGGTGATTTCGGCCTGTCGGGCCGCGTTGGCAAGCCGGGACAGGCTCTTGATGAGGTCTCCGGCGTTGTCGGTGGCCGACTTCATCGCGCGGCGGCGGGCAGCGTGCTCGGAAGCTGCTGCCTGCAGCAGTGCGTTGTAGATGCGGCTCTCGACGTAGCGCGGCAGAAGGGCGTCGAGGACGTCCTCGGCCGACGGCTCGAAGTCGAACAGCGGCAGGATCTCACCCTTGCGGGTGCTCTCCTGCGCCACCTCGTCGAGCGAAAGCGGCAGCATCCGGTCGTCGACCGCGTTCTGCGTCATCATCGACACGAATTCCGTGAAGACGATGTGCAGCTCGTCGACGCCGCCCTCGGCCGTGTCCTTCTGGATGGCCTCGATCAACGGGGCGGCGATGCTCTTGGCATCGGAGTACGCCGGGTTGTCGGTGAAGCCGGTCCAGGAGTCCTCGACCTTGCGCTCGCGGAAGCCGTAGTACGCGACACCCTTGCGGCCGACGATGAACGTGTCGACCTCCTTGCCCTCGGAGGCAAGGCGCTCCCGCAGTCGCTCCGCGGCCTTGATGGCGTTGGAGGAGTAGCCGCCGGCCAGACCGCGGTCGCTCGTGACGAGCAGGACCGCGGCCCGGGTCGGGGCGTCGACCTCGGTGGTGAGCGGGTGCTTGGCGTTGGAGCCGGTCGCCACCGCGGTCACCGCACGGGTGAGCTCGGTCGCGTACGGCTTGGACGCCGCCACCTTGCGCTGCGCCTTGACGATGCGCGAGGCGGCGATCATCTCCATCGCCTTGGTGATCTTCTTGGTCGCGGTGACGGCTTGGATGCGGCGCTTGTAAACGCGAAGCTGAGCGCCCATCGATCAGCCCTCGCCCAGGAGCTTGCCGTCCGAGGTCTCGAACTGCTGCTTGAAGGCGGCGATCGCGTCGGCGATCGACTGCAGCGTGTCGTCGGACATCTTGCCGCCCTCGGCGATGCTGGTCAGGAGGTCCTTGCGCTCACGGCGCAGGAACTCCAGCAGCTCGGCCTCGAAGCGACGGATGTCCTCGACCGGGACGTCGTCCATCTTGCCCGTGGTGCCGGCCCAGACCGAGACGACCTGCTCCTCCATCGGGAACGGGGCGTACTGCGGCTGCTTCAGCAGCTCGACCATGCGCTTACCGCGCTCCAGCGAGGCCTTCGAGGCCGCGTCCAGGTCGGAACCAAAGGCGGCGAACGCCTCCAGCTCGCGGTACTGGGCGAGGTCCACGCGAAGCCGGCCGGAGACCTGCTTCATGGCCTTGTGCTGGGCGGAGCCACCGACTCGGGAGACCGAGATACCGACGTTGAGCGCCGGACGCTGACCCGCGTTGAACAGGTCGGACTCCAGGAAGCACTGGCCGTCGGTGATGGAGATGACGTTGGTCGGAATGAACGCCGACACGTCGTTCGCCTTGGTCTCGACGATCGGGAGGCCCGTCATCGAACCCGCGCCCATCTCGTCGGAGAGCTTGGCGCAGCGCTCCAGCAGACGCGAGTGGAGGTAGAAGACGTCACCCGGGTAGGCCTCGCGGCCCGGCGGGCGGCGCAGCAGCAGGGACACGGCGCGGTAGGCGTCGGCCTGCTTCGAGAGGTCGTCGAAGATGATCAGGACGTGCTTGCCGTCGTACATCCAGTGCTGGCCGATGGCCGAACCGGTGTACGGCGCCAGGTACTTGAAGCCGGCCGGGTCGGACGCCGGGGCGGCGACGATGGTCGTGTACTCCAGCGCACCGGCCTCTTCGAGCGCACCACGCACGGAGGCGATGGTGGAACCCTTCTGACCGATGGCGACGTAGATGCAGCGGACCTGCTTGTTCACGTCGCCCGAGCGCCAGTTGTCGCGCTGGTTGATGATCGTGTCGACGGCCAGAGCGGTCTTACCCGTCTGACGGTCGCCGATGATCAGCTGACGCTGGCCGCGGCCGATCGGCACCATGGCGTCGACGGCCTTGTAGCCGGTCTGCATCGGCTCGTGCACCGACTTGCGGACCATGACGCCAGGGGCCTGCAGCTCGAGGGCGCGGCGGCTGTCGGTCGCGATCTCGCCGAGACCGTCGATCGGGTTGCCGAGCGGGTCGACGACGCGGCCGAGGTAACCCTCGCCGACGCCTACGGAGAGCACCTCACCGGTGCGCTGCACCGGCTGGCCCTCCTCGATTCCGCTGAACTCGCCGAGGACGATCGCACCGATCTCGCGCTCCTCGAGGTTGAGGGCGAGACCGAGGGTGCCGTCCTCGAACTTCAGCAGCTCGTTCGCCATGGCGGAGGGAAGACCCTCCACCTTCGCGATGCCGTCGCCGGCAACGCTGACCGTACCGACCTCCTCGCGCGAGGCCGCGTCCGGCTGGTACGACTGGACAAAGTTATCCAGTGCGTCCCGGATCTCCTCCGGCCGGATCGTGAGCTCCGCCATCTGGGTTCCCTGCTCTCCTTGTTGGGCCCGAAGTTTCTTAAGGGGGTCTGGGGGCCGACCCCCAGGAATCTTCTGCAATTTCTGCACGGCCCAACCGGGCCGCTGGTCTTGCTTGTTCTTGTGCGCTGCGCTGTGTCAGCCGGCCATGCGGCGGGTCGCCTCTTCGAGGCGCTCCGCGACGGTGCCGTTGATGATCTCGTCACCGACGCGCACCGAGATCCCGCCGAGGACCGCGGGGTCCACGTCCAGGTTCAGGTGCATCTGCCGGCCGTAGAGCTTCGCCAGGGCGTCGCCGAGGCGCTGCTTCTGCCGGTCGCTGAGCGGCACCGCCGAGGTGACGACGGCGACCATGCGGTCCCGGCGCTCCGCGGCGAGCTTGGACAGCGAGTCCAGCCCTGCTTCCAGGCTACGTCCACGGGGCTGGGTGACCAGGCGGACGATGATCCGCTCGGTGACCGGCTGCGCCTTGCCGCCGAGCAGGCTGCGGAGCAGCTCGCCCTTGGCGGACGGCGTGGCCGTACGGCTGGTGAGCGCGGAGCGCAGCTCCTTGTCGGAGCCGACGATCCGGCCGAACCGGAACAGCTCGTCCTCGACGTCGTCGAGGTTGCCGCCGCGCTGGGCCGCGGTGAGGTCTGCGGTGTTCGCCAGCTCCTCGACCGAGTCCACCAGGTCACGCGACTGCGACCAGCGGGACCGGACCAGTCCGGACACCAGGTCGACGGTCTCGCCGCCCACCTGTCCGCCGAGCAGACGCGCGGCCAGCTCGGCCTTGCTCTCGCCGCTCTGGGCCGGGTCGGTGAGGACCCGGCGCAGGGATACTTCGCGGTGGAGCAGCGCGGTGACCGATGCCAGCTCCTCGGCGAGCTTCGCCGCGTCGACCGACGTGTTGTCGGTCAGCGCGTCGAGACGCTCGCGTGCGGCAGCCAGTGCTTCGCGGCTCGCGCTGTTCATCGGGCTGCCTCGGCCTTCGCCTCGAGCTCGTCGAGGAAACGGTCGACGGTGCCGCTCTGCCGGGCGTGGTCCTGGAGGGACTCGCCGACGAGCTTGCCGGCCAGGTCGGTGGCGAGCTTGCCCACGTCCTGACGCAGCGCCGAGGCAGCGGCCTTGCGGTCGGCCTCGATCTGGGTGTGGCCGGCGGCGATGATCTCTTCGCGCTGCCGCTGACCTTCCGCCTTCATCTCCTGGATGATGACGGCACCCTGCTCCTGCGCCTCCTGGCGCAGACGGGCGGCCTCGTGGCGGGCTTCGGCGAGCTGAGCCTTGTACTGCTCAAGAACGCTCTGAGCCTCGATCTGGGCCGATTCGGCCTTCTCGATGCCACCCTCGATCGCCTCGCGGCGCTCTTCCAGGGTCTTGTTGATCACCGGAAGCAGCTTCTTCGAGAAGACGAAGAAGACGATGCCGAAGCAGATCAAGCCGATGACGACTTCAGGCCAGACCGGGAGCAGAGGCATCTGCGGTTCCTCGGCTGCCAGGTACATCATGGTGGACCTTTCGTCGAATGGGGCTACAGCCACAACGTCACTTGACGATGAACGGAACGACGAAGCCGATCAGGGCCAGGGCCTCGACGACGGCGAAGCCGAGCAGCATGTTCTGGCGGATGAGGCCGGCAGCCTCGGGCTGGCGGGCGATGGCCTGCACACCGTTACCGAAGATGATGCCGATGCCGATGCCGGGGCCGATCGCGGCGAGGCCGTAGCCGATGGTGCCGACGTTGCCGTTCACGGCCGCGAGGGTCTCGAAAGCAGCAGACATGTCTGTGGTTCCTTCTCTTGGTGGGTCCGGTGGAAATGGTCTTCGCACCGGGCGACTGGGGATCTGAGGGCGGGAGCCGGGGGCCGGCAGGTCCTCAGTGGGCTTCTTCGAGCGCCTGGGAGAGGTACGTGGCGGTCAGCACGGTGAACACGTAGGCCTGAAGGGCCTGGATGAACATCTCGAACACGGTGATGACCAGCGTCATGATGAACGACGCGCCGGCGTAGACCGTGCCCAGGACCGTGCCGAGCATGTACCAGGTGGCGATCGTGAAGATCAGGATCAGGATGTGGCCCGCGAACATGTTCGCGAAGAGTCGGACAGCCAGCGTGAACGGGCGGACGATGACGTTGGAGATGAACTCCAGCGGCGTCAGCAGCACGTAGATCGGCTTGGGCAGACCGCTCGGGACGCAGAGGTTGCGGATACCCCCGACGAATCCGTTCGACCGGAACGTCACCGTCATGTACGTGACCCAGACCACCAGCGCGAGGCCGACGGGGTAGGCGATGACGGAGCTGACCGGGAACTGGGCGAGCGGGATGAGGGCCCAGAGGTTCAGGATCCAGACGAAGAAGAACAGGGAGACCAGCAGCGGGACGAAGGGCTCGCCCTTCTTGCCGATGACCTCCTTGGCGATACCTCGGTGGACGAAGTCGTACAGCGCCTCGGCGACCATCTGCAGCTTGCCCGGGACGACCTTCGGCTTCGAGAAACCGGCCCAGAAGAAGGCCAGGATCGCGAAGGTTCCGATGATCGCGAGCAACATGGGCTTGTTGAACTCGACAGACCCGACAGTGAAGAGCGGGTCGAAGATGAACGACCACACACTGGGAGCTTGGAACCCGCAGTCCTTGAACAGGTGGCAGTTCGTCTCGAAGGCGAGCGTCTGGGCGTCAGTCACCAAGAGCTCCTTCTGCATGGCGCATGGATGCGGCTACCTCGTTGTGTCGGAGCGGCGGGTGGCCGCAGGTCGGCACCGGACTGGTTCTTACGGTGAGGAGGCGGCGGCCGGGCCCGAAGCCTCGCGATGAATCAAGCGACCGCCTTGTTGCCCGCGCTCGCACTACCGCAACCGAGACCGGACGATAGCAGCACGTCGAACATGGCTTTATTCCGCCCCTACTCATCACGATCTCCCCCAGGGCCGCCCCGACGGTTCCGGGCGTCCGCGTCGGGGTCGACGTAAAGGGTCTTGCTCCGGGAGTGCAGTACGGCCTGCGTGGTGATCCACGTGATGACGGCCGCGACCAGCGAGAGGGCGAAGACCTGAAGATCGAAGAGCGAGGTGTTCCTGATGCTCAGGATGAAGATGAGCAGGAGCACGAGCTGAGCCGAGTAAATCATCAGCCCCATGCCCTGGAACAGGTGAGGCATGGTCTTGCCGACCCAGTTGAGCGCCAGCAGTCCGAGCGCCATGAAGACGATCACGACCACGCAGCCCACCGCGGCACCGATCGCCCCCTCGCCGCCGGCGAGCAGACCGCCGACAAGCGTGGCGATGGCTCCCACCGCGGCGGTGGGGGTGGCGATGCGCAGTAGTTCGCGCATGTCGGACTGCATGGCGGCAGCTCCACTGGTCTGAGGGGAGGAATGGGGCGTCGTCATGGACGAGCGTAGGCCCGGTCCGCGAGGCGGATTTTCGGGCCAATGGACCGTCCTACAAGGGTCCTTCGGCTCCGTCACCGGGTCTCGTGAACGGTATCACAAACTATTTGATGAGGTCTTTACCTCAAAGGTGTGCCAACTGTCACACATGAGAGTTAATCCGCGCGTGTGTGCACGACAAGACGGCGCAATGTCTGATAATGCACCGCGAGTTCCGAATCGTCAGCGTGAGGAGTCGATCGAGCGGCGATCCGGGAACCGAGAACGAGCGCCGATCGCGGTAGCACCGTTGACGCCGGACACTCCGACCGCCACGGGAGCCCGTTCGGCGGCCTCCTCGCCCATCCGCGCGTCTGCCGGGCCCTGTTGGGCCCCGGAAGCCACGGGCGCCGGCCTCTCCTCGTACGGGACGGCCGGATCCTGCTCCGCTCCGCGGTGGCGGTAGCGCGGCGGCACGAAGCGGTTGGCCCAGTGCGGGGCACGCGGGGTGAAGCGCGGCATCAGCAGCAGGACGAGGCCCACCGCGCTCGCCGCGATGATCACGAACACGATCCACGAGGACGCCGAGTGCACGGAGTAACCGACGGCGCCGAAGGCGATGAGGGCCGACCAGAAGTACATGATCAGCACGGCCCGGCTGTGCGAGTGGCCGATCTCCAGCAGTCGGTGGTGCAGGTGGCCCCGGTCGGCGGCGAACGGCGACTGGCCGTTCCAGGTGCGACGGACGATGGCGAGGACCAGGTCGGCGGCCGGGATCGCGATGATCGTCAACGGCAGCACCAGCGGGATGAAGACCGGGAGCAGCGCGTGGGTGGCCTCGCGCTCACTGCCCTCGAAGATCTTCATGAGGTCCGGGTCGACCTGGCCGGTGATCGAGATCGCGCCCGCCGCCAGCACCAGGCCGATCAGCATCGAGCCCGAGTCGCCCATGAAGATCCGCGCCGGGTGCATGTTGTGCGGCATGAAGCCGAGGCACATCCCCATCAGGATCGCCGCGAACAGGGTCGCGGGGGCCGCCGCCTCGATGCCGTATCCCATCCAGAGGCGGTACGCGTACAGGAAGAACGCCGCCGACGCGATGCACACCATGCCCGCCGCGAGCCCGTCCAGGCCGTCGACGAAGTTGACCGCGTTGATCGTGATGACGACCAGCGCCACCGTGAGCAGCGTGCCCTGCCACTGGGTGAGGGCCACCGTGCCGACGCCCGGGATCGGCAGCCACAGGATCGTGAGCCCCTGGATGACCATGACGGCGGCGGCGATCATCTGGCCGCCGAGCTTGATCAGGGCGTCGATCTCGAACTTGTCGTCGAGGACGCCGATCAGCCAGATCAGGGCGGCGCCGGAGAGCAACGCCCTCGGCTCGTTGGAGAGTTCGAAGACACCCTGGAGATTGAAGAGGTGGTCCGCGACGATCAGCCCCGCGCACAGTCCGCCGAACATGGCGATCCCACCGAGCCGGGGTGTCGGCTCGCGGTGGACGTCGCGCGCACGGATCGCGGGCATCGCCCCGACCGCGATGGCGAACTTACGCACCGGTCCGGTCAGCAGATAGGTCACCGCTGCCGTAACACAGAGCGTCAGCAGGTAATCACGCACGGGCTGCCCCACAGAACTCGCCGGTCATCCAAAAACCACACCCTAGTCTCTGAAACAAGGACTCCACGGTACGGATGATGGTTGCACAGGGTTCGAGGGCCTCGGACAGGACGGAGTGCTCCGCTCCGGGGGCCGCGGAGTTCGCTACCCGGGGTACGGCGGATGGCGCGTGACGAGTTCGCGGACCTCCGCCGCGATCGGGCTCACGTCGTCCGTCTCCCGTACGGCCGCTCCGAACAGGGCCGCGATCCGGGCCATGTCCCCGTCGTCCATTCCCTGGGTGGTGACGGCGGCCGTGCCCAGGCGGATGCCCCGGGCGTCCCCGTACGGCAGTGCGCAGGTGTCCAGGACCACACCGGCCGCCGCCAGCCGCTCCCGGGCGGTGCGGCCCTCGACGCCGAGCGGGGCCGGGTCCGCGACGACGATGTGGGTGTCCGTGCCGCCCGTGGTCACCTCGAAGCCCTCCGCCTCCAGGCCGGCGGCCAGCACCCGGGCGTGGGCGACGACCTGGTGGGCGTAGAGGGTGTACGCGGGGGTCGCCGCCTCCCCGAACGCGACGGCCTTCGCCGCCACCGTGTGCATCTGCGCGCCGCCCTGGGTGAACGGGAACACCGCCCGGTCGATCCGCTCGGCCAGCTCCGCGCCGCACAGGATCATGCCGCCGCGCGGGCCGCGCAGCACCTTGTGCGTGGTGGCGCAGACCACGTCGGCGTACGGGACCGGGCTCGGCGCCGCTCCCCCGGCGATCAGCCCCATCGGGTGGGCGGCGTCCACGATCAGGTACGCGCCCACCTCGTCGGCGATCTCCCGGAACAGCGCGTAGTCGGGGTGGCGGGGGTAGGAGATCGAGCCGCAGACGATCGCCCCGGGGCGGCGGGCGCGCGCCAGGGCGCGGAGCCGGGTGTAGTCGATCAGCCCGGTGTCCGGGTCCACCCCGTAGCCGACGAAGTCGAACCAGCGGCCGGAGAAGTTGCCCGGCGCCCCGTGGGTGAGGTGCCCCCCGTACGGCAGTCCCATCGCGAGCACCGTGTCGCCGGGGCGGAGCAGCGCGGCGTAGGCGGCGAGGACGGCCGAGGAGCCGGAGTGCGGCTGGACGTTGGCGTGTTCGGCGCCGAAGAGGGCGGTGGCCCGGCGGACCGCGATGCGTTCGGCGGCGTCCGCGTGCTCGCAGCCGCCGTGGTGGCGGGCGCCCGGGTACCCCTCGGCGTACTTGTTGCCGAGCGGGGAGCCGAGGGCCGCCAGAACCGCGGGCGACTGGAAGTTCTCGGCGGCGATCAGCTGGAGGGTGGCGGCCTGTCTGCCGGTCTCCGCCAGCAGCACTCCGGCGACCTCCGGGTCCTGGCGGAGCAGGGCGTCGAAGTCCTGGGGCAGGGCGTCGGGCGCGGGCGACACGGCTGCGGGTGCGGCGGGAGAGGTGACCGGCATGGGACGGCTCCGGGCCTGGAGGTGGGTGCGCCGGCGAGGGGTGCCGGTGTCAGCTCCAACGTACGCCGGGGCCGGGCGGCGTGCCCGCTGTCGCGGGGTGCCGTACGCCGGTCGGCGCACCCGCCCCCGGTACGGCGCGGACGGCTCCCCCGTCAGTGCGGGGCGCGTACGCCGGTGAGGGCGGTGACGACGGGGTCGAGCGCCTGGTTGATCTCGTCGCCGATGGAGCGGAAGAAGGTGATGGGGGCGCCGTAGGGGTCGTAGACCTCGTCCGCCTCGGCGGTCGGGGCCAGCAGCCAGCCGCGCAGCGCGGCGGCGGCGCGCACCAGGGCGCGGGCGCGCTCGACGACGCCCTCGTCGCGCGGGTCGGGCAGGGTGGCCGGGTCTATGGCCCGCACCAGCCGGGTGAACTCCTTGAGTGTGAAGGTGCGCAGGCCCGCGGAGTGGCCCATCGAGATGACCTGGGCGCGGTGGTCGCGGGTGGCGGTGAGGACCAGGTCGGCGCGGATCACGTGCTCGTCCAGCAGTTCGCGGCCGACGAAGCCCGTGGCGTCCGCGCCGAAGTCGGCGAGGACGACCTCGGCGTTGGCCTCCATGGGCGCGCCCTCGTGGCCCCAGGTGCCGGCGCTCTCCACGATGAGGCCGCCGCTGAGCGGGTCGCCGAGGCGGTCCACCAGGGCATGGCGGGTCAGCCGCTCGGTGATCGGTGAGCGGCAGACGTTGCCGGTGCTGACGTGGAGGATGCGGAAGGTGTCGGTCCGCCCCGCTATGCCACGCCCCTCGGGGGCGGTCAATTGGCCACCTCGAGGTCGGGGACCACCTTGCGCAGCTCCTCCGCGGAGAGGGCGCCGGCGCGCAGCAGGACCGGGGTGGCGCCGGTGACGTCGACGATCGAGGACGGCACGATGCCGGGCGTCGGGCCGCCGTCGAGGTAGACGGAGACGGAGTCCCCGAGCATCCCCTGGGCGGCGTCGCAGTCCTCGGGCGAGGGGTGTCCGGTGAGGTTGGCGCTGGAGACGGCCATCGGGCCGACCTCGATGAGCAGCTCGATGGCGACCGGGTGCAGGGGCATCCGGATGGCGACGGTGCCGCGGGTGTCGCCGAGGTCCCACTGGAGGGAGGGCTGGTGCTTGGCGACGAGGGTGAGGGCGCCGGGCCAGAAGGCGTCGACGAGCTCCCAGGCCTCCTCGGAGAAATCGGTGACCAGGCCGTGGAGGGTGTTCGGCGAGCCGATGAGGACGGGGGTGGGCATGTTGCGGCCCCGGCCCTTGGCGTCCAGCAGGTCCGCGACGGCCTCCGAGGTGAAGGCGTCCGCACCGATCCCGTACACGGTGTCGGTGGGCAGCACGACCAGTTCGCCCCGGCGGACGGCCGATGCGGCCTCGCGCAGGCCCGTGGCCCGGTCGGTGGCGTCGTTGCAGTCGTATCGCCGAGCCATCAGCCGGCCTCCTGGAGCGGGTACGGGTACGGGTGGTGGTGCCGGGGGCCGGTCACGGCATGGCCTTGCGGGCGGTGGCGAACCGGGGCCGCTTGTTCAGGTCGGGGTGGTCGGCGGCATCCGCCCAGCCCCGCTCCTCGGTGAAGATCCACGGCACCTGGCCGCCCTGGGTGTCGGCGTGCTCGATGACGACGAGGCCGCCGGGGCGCAGCAGACGGTGGGCGGTGCGTTCGATGCCGCGGATGGTGTCGAGGCCGTCCTCGCCGGAGAACAGGGCCATCTCCGGGTCGTGGTCGCGGGCCTCGGGGGCGACGTACTCCCACTCGGTGAGCGGGATGTACGGCGGGTTGGAGATCACCAGGTCGACCTGGCCGTCGAGCTCCGGGAGGGCGCTCAGGGCGTCTCCGCGGTGCACGGTGACCCTGGACCCCTCGGCGTTCTTCCGCGTCCACCTGAGAGCGTCCTCGGACAGCTCCACGGCGTGCACGCGGGAGCGGGGTACCTCCTGGGCCATGGCGAGCGCGATGGCGCCCGATCCGGTGCACAGGTCGACGACGACGGGCTCGACGACGTCCATCGCGCGCACCGCGTCTATGGCCCAGCCGACGACCGACTCGGTCTCCGGGCGGGGGACGAAGACGCCGGGTCCGACCTGGAGCTCCAGGTAGCGGAAGAAGGCGCGGCCGGTGATGTGCTGGAGGGGTTCGCGGGCCTCGCGGCGGGCGATCGTCTCCCAGTACCGGGCGTCGAAGTCGGTGTCGGGCACCGTGTGCAGCGCGCCCCGCTTCACCCCGTGGACGAAGGCCGCGAGTTCCTCGGCGTCGAATCGCGGTGAGGGGACACCGGCGTCGGCCAGCCGCTGGGTGGCCTGGGCCACCTCGGCGAGCAGCAGGTTCATCGCGGTTCTCCGTACGGGTTACGGGTGTGCGGGGCGGGCGGGTCGCTTACGCGTTGGCGAGCTTGGCGGCGGAGTCGGCGTCGACGCACGCCTGGATGACGGCGTCCAGCTCTCCGTCGAGCACCTGGTCCAAGTTGTACGCCTTGAAGCCGACGCGGTGGTCCGAGATGCGGTTTTCCGGGAAGTTGTACGTCCGGATCTTCTCGGAGCGGTCGACGGTGCGGACCTGGCTGCGGCGTACGTCGGAGGCCTCCTGCTCGGCGGCCTCCTGGGCGGCGGCGAGCAGCCGGGAACGCAGGATGCGCATGGCCTGCTCCTTGTTCTGGAGCTGGCTCTTCTCGTTCTGGCAGGACGCGACGACGCCGGTCGGCAGGTGCGTGATGCGGACGGCGGAGTCGGTCGTGTTGACGGACTGACCGCCGGGGCCCGAGGAGCGGTAGACGTCGATCCGCAGGTCGTTGGCGAGGATCTCGACGTCGACCTCCTCGGCCTCGGGGGTGACGAGCACGCCCGCGGCGGAGGTGTGGATGCGGCCCTGGGACTCGGTGGAGGGCACGCGCTGCACGCGGTGCACACCGCCCTCGTACTTCATCCGGGCCCAGACGCCCTGGCCGGGCTCGGTGGCGCCGTTGCCGCCCTTGGTCTTCACCGCGACCTGGACGTCCTTGTAGCCGCCGAGCTCGGACTCGGTGGAGTCGATGATCTCGGTCTTCCAGCCGACGCGCTCGGCGTAGCGCAGGTACATGCGCAGCAGGTCGCCCGCGAACAGGGCGGACTCGTCGCCGCCGGCGCCCGCCTTGATCTCCAGGAGCACGTCCTTGTCGTCGCTGGGGTCGCGCGGGACGAGGAGGAGGCGGAGCTTCTCGGTGAGCTCTTCGCGCTGCTTCTCCAGGTCCTTGACCTCGGCGGCGAAATCGGGGTCGTCCGCGGCGAACTCGCGCGCGGTCTCGATGTCCTCGCCGGTCTGCTTCCAGCTCCGGTACGTGGAGACGATCGGGGTCAGCTCCGCGTAGCGCTTGTTCAGCTTGCGCGCGTTGGCCTGGTCGGCGTGGACCGACGGGTCGGCGAGCTTCTTCTCAAGACCGGCGTGTTCACCGATCAGTTCCTCGACCGCCTCGAACATTCGGGGGCTCCTGGTTGGTTGTGCGTCTGCGGGCCTGCTGGAGGGCGTACTGCCCGGTGGGGCGTCCGGCGGGGGTTCCCCCGGGCACCCGACCGGAAAAAACGCCGGTTCCGACGCCCCCGGGAAGAGGGCGCCGAGAACCGGCGCAGTGGCTCGCTACTTGCTGGCGGAGCCGGCAGCCTTGCCGAAGCGGGCCTCGAAGCGGGCCACGCGGCCGCCGGTGTCGAGGATCTTCTGCTTGCCCGTGTAGAACGGGTGGCACTCGGAGCAGACGTCGGCACGGATGGCGCCGTTGTCGATGGTGCTCCGGGTGGTGAACGACGCACCGCAGGTGCAGCTGACCTGCGTCTCGACGTACTCGGGGTGGATGTCGCGCTTCAAGGTGTCTCCTAGTTTCGGGAGGGCGCCGGGTCGTCCGCGCGGATTGCGCGGCCGTGAACCGGGGCCGACGTACCAGTCTGCCAGGACCGGCCGTATCTCCCAAAACCGGGGGCGGGGCGCAGGTATTCCCCGACGGAGCGTGACGGGTGGGTGGCTACTCGACGACCTCGTCGGCGTCGCCCTTGTCGCCGGCCGACTTCTCCGTGGCGGAGGCGGGGATCGGCCGGTCGTGCTTGAGGGCGGCCCAGACCTGCCGGCCGGCCTTCTCCTGCGGCAGGACCCGGTTCGGGTCGGCCGGGTCGTACTCCACGGGCAGGGTCACCATGTGGACGTTCTTGGCGTCCAGCCCCTTGAGGCCATTGGCGAAACCGGTGAGCTTCTTGACGGAGCCGAGCCCGGAGTCGGTGGTGACGGCCTTGGTGGCGGCGTCCGCGAGGCCGTAGAGCTTGGTGGGGCTGGTGAACGCCCCGACGCTCTTCGCCTGCTCCATCAGCGCCTTGATGAACGCCTGCTGGAGCTGGATGCGCCCGAGGTCGCTGCCGTCGCCGACGCTCTTGCGCGTACGGACGAGGCCGAGGGACTCCTCGCCGTTCAGCGTGTGGGTGCCCGGCTCCAGGTCCAGGTGGCTCTTGGAGTCGTCGATCGCGGTCTTCGTGGTGATCTCCACGCCGCCGAGCTGGTCGATGAGCTCCTTGAAGCCGGTGAAGTCGACTTCCAGGTAGTGGTCCATGCGGATGCCGGACATCGACTCGACGGTCTTCACCGCGCAGGCGGGCCCACCGACCTCGTAGGCGGTGTTGAACATCGCCCGGTGCTCGGCGGGGACCTCGTCGCCGGTGGTGTCGCTCTCGCAGGCGGGGCGCTCGATCAGGGTGTCGCGGGGTATCGAGACGACGCTCGCGGACTTGTGGCCCTTGTCGACGTGCATGACCATCGCCGTGTCGGAGCGGGCCGCGCCCTCGTCCTCGCCGTACTTCCCGTTGTCGCCGGAGCGCGAGTCGGAGCCCAGCACCAGGATGTCCTGGGAGCCGTCGTCCACGTCGTCGGGACGGTCGGTGCCGAGTTTGGCGTCGATGTCGATGCTGGAGAGGTTGCCGTCGAGCGCCAGGTACGCGTATCCGAATCCGGCCCCGCCGACGACCACGACACCCGCCACCGTCCAGGCCGCGACGACCTTGGCACGGTGCCGGCGGGACGGCTTCCTCCGTCGGCTGCCGGTGCCGCGTATGCGGCCGGTGCTCCTGCTCTGCTCGCTCACGCGTCTCCCTCGTCACTCCTGTGGCCGGTCTGCCCCCTGCCGTGGTGTTCCACGCGCGGTCGGCCTCTCCCGGTGGGACGGCCGAAGCAGCAAGAAGGGTTGCATACGCGCCTGTGGCCCCCGTCGGAGGACGGGGGCCACAGGACGTTCGGGCAAACGGGCCGCGAGGCGGCGTTCACCTGGGGTTTCGTGCTCGGTACAGCGATGTGGCGGACGGTCCGCGGACCGGGGCCGGTGTGGCCAAGGTCTCGGGCCGGCCGACGTCGGCCGGGATCAGCCGAAGAGGTTGAATCCGTTCCAGCCGGTGCCGGCCTTCAGCTTCGGCCCGAAGGGCTTGGTCGCCGAACCGCTGGTCGGGTAGAACCACATCGCGCCGGTGCTGTCACGGACGGTGAGGTCCGCCCTGCCGTCACCGGTGTTGTCCCCGGTGGCGATGTAGGCCGAGAAGTTCCAGCCGGTGCCGACCAGGGCCTTGTTGGCGAACGGCGAGGCCACGTTGTGGCGGCCGGCGTAGAGCCACAGCTGGCCCTTTCCGTCCCGGGCCAGCAGGTCCGGGATGCCGTCACCGCTGTAGTCGCCCTTGCCGAACAGCTTCAGCGATCCCCATCCGGAGCCCGCCGTGACCTTGGCCCCGAAGGTGCCGTCGCCGCGGCCCGGGTAGGTGACGAGGGTGCCCGTGCTGTCGATGCCGACGAGGTCGGGGTTCCCGTCACCGGTGATGTCGCCGGGGAAGAGGATGTTCTTGAACGAGGACCAGCCCGTGCCGATCTTCTTCTCGGCCCAGTCCGTGCCGTCGAAGTAGAACCAGTACAGGTCGTTGCCGACGCGGTAGATGTAGTCCTGGTAGAAGTCGCGGTCCCAGTCGACCTGACGCACCAGGTTGACCGCGCCCCAGTTGCCGAGGGCCGCCGGCGCGGTGAACGCCTTGCCGTTGGAGTAGTACTCGAACGCCTCGCCCTTCGACTGCCGGGCGAACAGGTCCGCCGTGGTGTCGAAGTTGAGGTTGGCGTCGTCGATCCGGGGGTTGATCTGCCCGAAGAACGAGCTGACCTTGGAGTAGACGCTGTACGCGCCGGTGGCGACGCAGTCCTTGACGCCCCACGAAACGACGCCCGCGATACGGCCGTTGACCACGAGCGGACCACCGGAGTCGCCGTTGCACGGCGATACGGTGCCCTCGTCCTGGCCCGCCGCCGGCACTCCGGCACACGTCATCTTCCCGGCCGTGAACTCGGAGCCGTAGAAGGACGCGCAGGTGGAGTCGGCGTTGACCGGCACCGTGGCCTTGCGCAGCGTCGGCGAGATGGCCTCGCTGGTGGAGCTGGTGCGGCCCCAGCCGTAGACGGTGGCGCGGGTGCCTTCCTTGTACAGCGCCGTCTCGGCGCCGGACGCCGGCTGGAGCGTCTTGTACGGGAGGGCGGCGCCCAGCGTCAGCACGGCGACGTCGCTGCTCAACTCGGCGTCGTCGTAAGCGGGGTGGACCCACTGACGCCAGACGCCGACGGCCTGGCCGCCGTTGAGGCCGCCGTCGTCGGTCGGGAGCTTGGCGGTGCCGCCGACGACCGCACCGTGTCTGTTCCAGTCCAGTCCGTCCACGCAGTGCGCGGCGGTCAGGACCTTGGCGGGCGCGACGAGCGTGCCACCGCAGAAGTAGCTCTCGTCGTCCGCGGTGCCGGAGGTTCCCTTGTCGTCGTAGTAGTGCAGCTGCACCATCCACGGCGCCTCGGATATCAGGGCTGCGGACCCCCCGATGATCTTCGGATCGGCGGTGCGCTCCGGCGCCGGTTCCGTGGTTCCGCCGGGCGCGGGCGCACCCGACTCGCCCTCCGCCAGCTTGGCGGCCGATCCCTTGACGGTGTCGAGCAGTTCGGCCTGCGGTACGTCGGACCGCTTCTGGATGTTCTGCTTACCCGGAAGCGGGACCGTGTCCGCGGCCTGCGCGGGAACGGAGGCCAGTGCCCCGGCTCCCAGAGCGAGCACGGCAGTTGCCACAGGGAGGGTCAGGAAACCCCTCCGTCTGCCAGATGTCACAGGACTCCCCTCGATGAACACGGCGCCTCGGTGACGGCGCCGTGTACGTGCATGCGAAGGAGAGAGTTCTCCCCACTGGAGTCATCACAGTGGGCGTATAGAAAATACGTTCCCCCCCACCTACTGCCGCTGATCGCATAACGCGAAAACGCCCTCGTCACCGGAGTAACGGGGCGCTTTCGCAGAACAACGGAATAGCGGAACAGCAGAAGAACGTCAGTCGTTGCCGTTTCCGCTGCCCGGCGTCGTCTTCTGGATCTGGAGCAGGAACTCCGCGTTGGACTGGGTCTTCTTCATCCGGTCCAGGAGGAGCTCGATCGCCTGCTGCTGGTCGAGCGCGTGCAGCACCCGGCGCAGCTTCCAGACGACCGCCAGCTCGTCGGTGCCGAGCAGGATCTCTTCCTTACGGGTGGAGGACGCGTCGACGTCCACCGCCGGGAAGATGCGCTTGTCCGAGAGCTTCCGGTCGAGCTTGAGCTCCATGTTGCCGGTGCCCTTGAACTCCTCGAAGATCACCTCGTCCATGCGCGAGCCGGTCTCGACGAGCGCGGTGGCGAGGATGGTCAGCGAGCCGCCGTCCTCGATGTTGCGCGCGGCGCCGAAGAAGCGCTTCGGGGGGTAGAGCGCGGTCGAGTCGACACCACCGGACAGGATGCGGCCGGAGGCCGGCGCCGCGAGGTTGTACGCGCGGCCCAGGCGGGTGATCGAGTCGAGCAGGACGACCACGTCGTGACCCAGCTCGACGAGACGCTTGGCGCGCTCGATGGCCAGCTCGGCGACGGTGGTGTGGTCCTCGGCGGGACGGTCGAAGGTCGAGGAGATGACCTCGCCCTTCACCGACCGCTGCATGTCGGTGACCTCTTCCGGACGCTCGTCGACCAGGACGACCATCAGGTGGCACTCGGGGCTGTTGACCGTGATCGCGTTGGCGATGGCCTGGAGGATCATGGTCTTGCCGGTCTTCGGCGGGGCCACGATGAGCCCGCGCTGGCCCTTGCCGATCGGGGCCACCAGGTCGATGATCCGCGTCGTCAGGATGTTGGAGTCGGTCTCCAGACGGAGCCGGTCCTGCGGGTAGAGCGGGGTCAGCTTCTGGAACTCGGGGCGGCCGCGGCCGGACTCCGGGGCCATGCCGTTGACCGAGTCGAGGCGGACCAGCGCGTTGAACTTCTCGCGCCGCTCGCCGTCCTTGGGCTGGCGCACCGCGCCGGTGACGTGGTCGCCCTTGCGCAGGCCGTTCTTGCGGACCTGGGCGAGCGAGACGTACACGTCGTTCGGGCCCGGCAGATAGCCGGAGGTCCGGATGAACGCGTAGTTGTCGAGGATGTCCAGGATGCCCGCGACGGGGATCAGGACGTCGTCGTCGGCCACCTGCACGTCGCTGGCGAAGTCGTCGCGCCCGCGACGGCCACGGCGGTCGCGGTAGCGGCCGCGACGGCCGCGACGGCCACCGGCCTCGTCGTCGAAGTCGTCCTGCGGACCGTTGTCACGGTTCTGCTGGCCCTGGCCCTGGCCCTGTCCCTGCCCGCCACCGCCCTGGCCCTGGCGCTGCGGGCGCTGCCCGCCGCCACCCTGCTGGCCCTGGTCGTCGCCCTTGCCCCGGCGGTCGCGCTGACGCTCACGACGCTCGCCGCGGTCGCCCCGCTCACCGCGGCCCTGACGGTCGCCGCGACGGCCCTCGGCCGTGTCGGCCGCGGCCTCGGCCTTGGCGTCGCCCTTCGGCTCGCCCCGCTCCTCGGTCTTCTGCTCGGCCTGGGGCTCCGCCTTGGCCTTGACCTCGGTCTTCGCCTCGGTCTTGGTGTCGGGGCTGCCCGCCTGCGCGGTCGCACGGCGGCGACGACGCTCGCCCGCGGGCTGGTCGTCGCTGGCCGGCTGACCGGGGATGTCGATCTGCTGCTGGGCCGCGTCCTTCTCGGCGGCGGCAGCGGCGGCCTCGTCCCCGGTGCGCGCCTTCGAGGTAGCGCGGCGCTTCGGCTTGCTCTCCGCCTCGGCGGGGGCCTCTGCGGCCTTGGAGGAGGCCTTGGGGGCGGCGGATCCGCCACCCGCCTGCGCCTCCTTGATGACCTCGATCAGCTGGCTCTTGCGCATCCGCGCGGTGCCCCTGATGCCGAGGCCGGACGCGACCTGCTGCAGCTCGGCCAGGACCATGCCCTCGAGGCCGGTGCCGGAGCGGCGGCGCCGTGCGGTGGTGCCAGTGGCAGCACCTTCGGCGGGCGCGGCGCTGTCGACGCTCTTGTCGGCAGTCACGCCCATCAGATCGGTGGTGTCGCTCACGAAGGGTCCTTCCCTGGAGCGGACGTCGGCCTTCTGGCTCGGCGACCGGTTGTGCTGTCCGACTGCGGTCTGTTGATCTTGCTGGATCGCGGACCTTGCCGGGGCGGTGGTCCGCCGGGTGTACGGCGGAGAGATGAACGTGCGGGGTCCGGCGCGAGATCCCCCTGCTCGGCCCACTCCTGGACGAGCGAGGGGTGTCGTGCCGGTTCCGGAGCGTGCTCGAAACTGCTCAGGCAGGCTGCTCAGGCAGTTGGGGAGGCTCCCGGAAGAATGGTGGTCCCGGAGGGGGACACGAAGCAACGCGCCTCAAAGACGTCGGTTGCAGACTTGAGGTTAACACTACCGGCTCCAACAAACATTCCCCCTCTCGCTCACCGGTAATCACATGCGGTTACGCGGCCAGCGGCAGCACAGTGGCGCCCGTCGCGTCGAGGGCCAGCCGGTTCGCCGCCCAGCCCTCCCCCGCCAGTCGGGCGACCTTGTCGGCCGAGCCCTCCTCCGTCAGCGCGAGGACGGTGGGCCCCGCGCCGGAGATGACCGCGGGCACACCGTCGGCGCGCAGGCGGTGCACCAACTCCACGCTCTCCGGCATGGCGGGCCCCCGGTATTCCTGGTGGATCCGGTCCTCGGTGGCGGCGAGCAGCAGCTCCGGGCGACGGGTCAGGGCCTCGACGAGGAGGGCCGCCCGGCCGGCGTTGAGGGCCGCGTCGACGTGCGGGACGGTGCGCGGGAGCAGGCCGCGCGCCGTCTCGGTGAGCACCGGGCGCCCCGGTACGAAGACCACCGGGACGACGGATTCGGCGGGGTCCATCCGGATCGCCCGGGCCGCGCCGCCGTCCATCCAGGCGAGCGTGAAGCCGCCGAGCAGACAGGCCGCGACATTGTCGGGGTGACCCTCGATCTCGGTCGCCAGCTCCAGCAGGGCCGCGTCGTCGAGGCGGGCGTCGCCGCCCGTCGTCACGGCGCGGGCGGCCACGATTCCGGCGCAGATGGCGGCGGAGGAGGAGCCGAGACCGCGGCCGTGCGGGATGCGGTTGGCGCAGACGATCTCCAGCCCGCGGGGCTGGCCGCCGAGCAGGTCGAACGCGGTGCGCAGGGAGCGCACGAGCAGGTGGCTCTCGTCGCGGGGCAGCGTGTCACTGCCCTCACCTGCGATGTCGATGTGCAGCCCGGAGTCGGCGACCCGGACGACGACGTCGTCGTACAGCCCCAGCGAGAGGCCCAGGGCGTCGAACCCCGGCCCCAGGTTGGCGCTGGTTGCGGGGACGCGCACCCTGACGGCGGCGGCTCGGAACGCGGGACCGGCCATCGGTCGGACCACTCCTTGTAAAGCGGCGGGGATGCAGTGCGGGTGGCTCTGCGGCGGCGGGGCGTGAGGGCGGTGCTGAGGGA
>NZ_JAAXYC010000085.1 GCF_018619185.1 Streptomyces sp. McG3
AGTTGTGTATAAGAGACAGGTGCAGCACCACCACGAGCGGCCACAGCGGGTGCAGCCGCGCCACCAGCGGAGTCAGCGCCGTCAGCGCGGCGAAGACCAGCAGGAACCACAGCGGGGACCAGACCAGCTTGACCAGCGCCCGGACCGTCGACTCGCCCACCCCGGCCACCAGCATCGCGGCCGCCGCGAGCGCCCACACCACGAGCACCGCCGCCACCGGCCGGAACAGGCGCCCCAGCCGGCCGCGCACCCACCGCCCGTACGGCACGCCGCGCTGCCGGGCCGACGCCCAACTCCCCGCCGCCACCTGCCCGCCCACCAGGAAGAACACCGCGAGGGTCTGGAACACCCAGGAGACCGGCATGAGTTGCGGCAGATACGTCAGCGGGCTCGCCCCGCGCACCGTGCCGCTGTCGGTGATTAGCGCGGTCACCAGCCAGTGCCCGCCCACCACGCCGAGGATCGCCAGGGCCCGCAGGGCGTCGATGGCCCGGTCCCGGCCCGGCGGGGTGGCGGCCTCGATCCGTGCGACGAGACTAGTCACGGGAAGCCCCCAGCGGTTCGGCGCCCGCCGTGATCCGGGCCAGGTTCGTCAAGGAGCGCGAACCGGCCAGCAGATAGTCGCTGTGGCCGCCGTCGCCCGCGTCGAACACCTCGGCCCCGAACCGGTCCGCCACCGGATCGGTCCCGAAGCCGACCGTCGCGACGAACGGCACCCGCAGCCGGACATGGGGCACCCGGGCGATCCAGTCCCCGCCGCTCCGGCCCGCCCACACCCGGGCCCCGGTGCGCAGCGCGGCGGCGTCCGGGGCCCCGACCCCGGGACTGCCGTAGAGGACGAGGGCGTCGGCCGCCGTCCCCGGCGCCGACCGGGCGCAGATCACCGAACCGTAGGAGTGGCAGAGCAGGCTGATCCGGGCGCCGGGGAGCATCACGCGCAGCCCGTCCACCAGTGCGCGCAGCCCCGGCGCGGCCTCGTCGGCGCGACCGGTGGTCAGCGCGGCCGGGCTGACGGTGGCGGGCGAGCGGTAGCCGAGCCAGACGACGACGGCCGCGCCCTCCCCCAACTCCCGGTGCAGCGACCGGGCATCACGCCGCAGCCGCCCGTACGCGTCCAGCCCGACACCTGCCCCGGGCACCAGCACCGCGATCCGGCGGGCGGCGGACAGGTCCCCGACGACCTCGGAGCTCCGGCCGCCGTCCCGCCCGTCGAAGGCGAGGAACTGCCGCCCGGGCCCGGCCATCCCCCGCAGCGAGGCAGCCCGCCGGAGGTCCCCGTGGGCCGCCGCCGTCCGCTCGGCCGCCCGGATGTCCTGCCGGCTCACCGCGTACCGCCGGGCGAGCGCCGCCGGCCCCGCGTCCCACAGCGGCCCGTGAGCGGTCGGCGCGGGGGCGGGCACGGCGGTGGGCCGTGCCGCTCCGGACACCGGCACCGCCACCGCGAAGGTGACGAGGGCGGCGAGCAGGGCGCGGAACCGGCGGGGTCTGCGCGGGCGGTCGGGCATGAGGTGAGGTCCTTCCGTACCAGGGCATCGCGTGCTTCCGGTACAGAAGTTATGGACGGAGGCCGGTAATCGGCGTCCCGCTGGAGGGGGCACCTGCGGGGTGGCTCTCAGGTATGACGCGGGGGACGCGGCAGGGGCGGGCCGGCGCCGGCCGGTGTGGCACGGCGTCGGCCGTGCCCGGTGCGTCCCGGCGTCAGCCGCGGCCGGTGTGCTCCAGGATCGCGGCGGCGAGCGGGGTGTGCACCTCGCGGGGGAGGGCGTGGCCCATGCCGGGGATCTCGACGAGCCGCGCGCCGCGGATCGCCTGGGCGAGGTGTTCGGCGTGCGGGGGCGGGAAAACAGGTTCGGCGAGGGCGGAGACGACCAGGGTGGGCACGCGGGTCCGGGCGAGCTGGTCGGTGCGGTCCATCCCGGAGTAGTCGGCGCGGGCGTGCGCGGAACCGGCGCGGTGATGCCCGGTGTGCTCGACGATCCGGCGCTCCAGGGCCCGGGTGCGGTCGGCGTCGAAGGGGATCACGCCGCCGCCGAGCGCCCGCCAGTGCTCCACGCGCCGTTCCAACTCGGCCTCGGGCCCACGGTCCTCCACGGGCCGGGACCACAGCTCCAGCAGGGCGGGCGCGACGCCGGGAAGCTGCTCGGGCGGGATGCGGGCGCCGTCCGGGGCGGTGTAGGGAGCGGAGCTGAGCGCTCGCGTCCCGAACACCGTGGCGCTCAGCAGCCGATCGGGGTGGTCGGCGATCAGCAACTGGCTGAGCATGCCGCCCAGAGACATCCCCACGACGTGCGCGCGCTCCACGCCGAACGCGTCCAGCACGGCCACGGCGTCCTCGGCCAGCGCGGTGAGCGGGTAGGGCCGCTCGTCGAAGGCCCAGGTGGACCGGCCGGTGTCCCGGTGGTCGTAACGGATCACGCGATGCCGGGCGGCGAGCAACTCCACCAGCTCGTCGGGCCAGCCGAGCCCGGACGCCTGAGCGCCCATGACCAGCAGCAGGGCGGGGGCGTCGGGAGCGCCGTGCTGCTGGGCCCACAGGCTTACGCCGGGGGCGACTTCGACGAAGCGTTCCATGGTGGACCTCGCTGTCCTGGTGAGTCGGCGAATAAGACGAGACGGTTCGTCTCGCATGGAGGTTAACGCATCGCCGGGCGCGGGACCAGCGGGTACGGGAACGGCCCCGGTCCACGCGTGATGACGCGCGGGCCGGGGCCGCCGAAGTGTTGATCCGGAGATCAGGCCTTCTTGGTCTCCAAGTAACGGGCCGGGTCGGTGACCTGCGGGGATCTTCCCTGTGGGGCGCTGACCTGGCCTTTTGGTGATGGCTGGCGTTGGGGCGCGACGGTCCTGATCGGGTGTCCTGCGGACTGTGTGCGGACTGGGCCGAGAGCCCCCGCTTGCGTCTCAGCGATCAATAGCATGACGCAGCGTAGAGACGACACCGGGAGCGATGGATGTGATCCGGCAAAGCCGCAGTCGCCGGTTCCAGAAGGTAGGCATGGAGCTCCGTCTCCTGAGCAGGCGCATATCTTCGCGGTACGCTTAATTTCACTCCCACTCATCGAGAAGCATTGCCAAACGCGTCGTGTGCTCGCAGATCTCTTGGCCCAGCGTGGCGAAGTCGTGCTCCGGGTAATATTCCTCGATCAGCCCGTAATACGGCAAGCTCAAAGACAGTCGGGGTGCAACCCGTTCTTCGGGGGTGTAGTGAACGAGCGTGTTACGGAAACCTCGCCCCTCTGAGTGCATGATAGTGGCGCTCGACTTATGACTCAAAATGGCGTTCAAGAGGCCCAGGGACGTGCTGTTCAGTTTGCTGCCGTACTCGGCCTTAAGTTCAGTGAGACTTGAGAGTACGTGGTAAAGCGTGATGAACCTGAGTTTGAGCATGGTTTCGGCCGAAGCGGCTGTCTGGTCAGCCGACAGCATTACGTCGAGAAAGTTAAGCGAGCATCGAAATGCGGATAGTGAAGCCGTTAGCTCATCTGATAGGGCCGGATCGTAGAGGCGCTTGAAGTATCGCTCAGACCGCCGGTCCCTGCTCTTGAGCTCTCCGAATTTCATGGTGGTCATGAACGACGGTCCGTGCCACGGCAGAGACTCGGTTGCCTGGTCCACATAGCGCGCTTGGGACTCGGCCACGGTCATGAGAGTGCGGCCGATGGCAGGGATGTCGGACGTCGCAATAGTGGGGATGCCCATGAAGAAACTGGCCACCTGAGTTGTCGTTACTAGCCGACCTTGGTACCGCCACTCGCCAAGGTCGGTTTCCAACACTCTGGCCGGTGGAAACCAGGTGTTGTTGAGGAACCTCTCTCGACCGGCGGAGATGATCGCTGTGAAGTCACCGAGGACGCCAGCGTGGCCAACCTTGGATCCATCGAACAGCTTGACGCTATGTCGCGCTTTCTCAATCACGGCTTCGTTGCTGTAAGCCAAGAGCGCCGCTCGCTGCGGGTCGATGACCTTTAGGGTCCTATGCGACTCGTAGATGAAGAGCGAGAGGTAGTTATTCATGCAAAATGTCGGAATGACCGAGTTTTCCTGGTCTGCAAGTATGCTCCCGAGGAAGCGACGAGCGACCATGAGGTCGCTTTCGAGCAGCTTGGTGGCTATAACGTTCTTGAGGCTGGCGCTCGTGCTCATCCAAGGTCCTTTTGGTGATACTTGTTGATCAGGTTGGGCTGCCCGCTAGTTGGTCCGTGAATGAACCTAAATCGGCTGCGAGGAGCAGGTGCCCAAACCGTGGATCCGCCGTTTCGGCTGACTGTAGCTCCACCCGGGTGCTTCCTATCCCCAACCGTCGAGAGACACTTCCGGGCCATCTGCGAGGTAATGGTGTAGGGCGCTGGAGGTTGTTCCCACGAAGGCGGCAGGGATAGCGTCGGCGTCGACCCAGCGGACCTGGGAGTGCTTGTGAGGTTCGCGGTTTTCGGGTTCGCCGGTCCATTCGTGGGCGGCGAAGACGACGGTGAGGAAGCCGTTGGGGGCTTCGACGCCCCAGGCGCCGTGGATGATGTGGGCAACCTTGAGGGACTCGGGCTTGACCGTGAGGCCGGTCTCCTCGTAGAGCTCGCGGACTGCGGTCTCGGTGATGGGCTCGCCCGGTTCGCTCTTTCCGACGGGCAGGTCCCACATCCCCTGGGCGAACTTGGCGTTCTCGCTGCGCTGGAGGAGGACGACGCGGTTGGTGGCCTTGTCGTGGACGATGACTGCGGCGACCAGCAGGGTCATGGATTCGAGTGCAGGCTTGAGGGCCTTCGGCTGGTCGTCAGTTTGCTGGGCCACGGGGTTCCCTTCGTCAGGCGGGTTGTTGGGCATGTTAGGCGAGGGCCTCGCGGGCGCGGCGGGCGAGATCTGCGGCTCCGGGGACGCGGCGGCGCTGGTAGATCGCGAGCGTGGAGCGGATCGAGGTGATCGCCTTGCGGGTGCGGTCGGAGGTCATGCCCTCCATGAGGACCAGGGCCTGGGTCCAGGCGGCCACGGCTTCGTCGGCGCGGGCCTGGGCGGCGAGGCTGTCGCCGAGGTCTGCATGGGTGAGGGCGTGGACTCGCTTGTACTTCTCCGGGTCCCATCGGGTGAGCGCGTCGCGGTGCTGCTGTTCCGTACCGATGTGGTCGGCGAGGTCGGTCAGCGTGCGGGCGGTGTGGCTGGCCACGGTGCCAGCGGCAGGGCCACTGACGCGGGAGAAGCTGGGCTGGGGACCGTCCTCGCGCAGGAGCGCGTCTTCGGCGGCGAGGAGAGCACGAGCAGCCAATGGGTTCTCACCGACCGCTGCGTATGCGCGAGCGTGCGTGATGTGGAGGAGCGCTTCCGTCTGGCCGTCCACGTGGCCGAGGCCGCGGGAGAGGGCGCCTTTGACGAGGTCCACGCAGTGGTGGGGTTGCTTGAGGCTGAGGGACTGGTGGGCGAGGGCGCGCATCATCCATGCGGCATGGCCGTGAGGGTCTGCTTCGCAGGCGAGCTGGTAGCCGACCTGGTAGTAGCGCTGGGCAGCGCCTTCGTGTCCAAGGTCGTGGTGCTTCCACCCGGCGAGGTAGGCGAGTTCGGCGACGGCGCCGAAGGCGGCCTGGCGTAAGGCTTCTGTGGGGAAGCGGCCGCGCAGCATGGGGGCTGCCGTGTCGGCGAGGTACGCGGTGACCGTGGTCAGGCCGTGCCCGCCACCGAGCCGTTCGTCGGCGGCGCTGAAGGCTGCCGTGATCTGTCGTACGACATCGATGTCGTCGCTGCCGACGAGGGAGCGGGCGGTGCGGGCGCGGAGCATCCGCGAGGTGGCTTCGTGGTCGTGCAGGAGCGGCATGGCAACGCCGGCCGTGGTGAAGGCGGCGATGGCGAGGAAGCGGCGGCGCTCGACGTCCGCGCGACCGAGGTCGGTGACCGCGGTGACGGGGTCGGCGTCCGGTGGCGGCTCCGTGTCGGGTGAGTGGAGGCCGAGCTCGGTTCGGGTGACGACGCGGCCCAGGCGCCGGGAGAGGGCTTCGGCGAGGTACTGCCCTGCTTGGCCGGATGGCGTGCGGGCACCGCCCACCCAGTGGGAGATGGCCGACTTGTTGGTCTGGAGTAGTTCGCCATTCTCGGCGGCGATGCGGCGTACATCCTTGGCGAGTGCCTCGTACGTGCACCCGGCGGCGTTGACCGTGTCGCGCAGGCGGGAGTTGGCGCTGGTCGGTGTCGGCACGATCGCCTCCGCTCCGGATCCGTAAACCGTGTATACCGCTTGACCTCGGTCACACCGTACCCACTCTGCGTAGCGGGCAGTTCACTTATCGACAGCCGCCCCACTCACGGCATCGCGAGCCGGGCGGCTCCCAAGTTCCGTACGCCCTAACGGGTTCGGGCATTCCTATGCCTCGGCCCGGACGATCAGAGACGGAGACACGGTGACCACCATCGACACCGCGACCATCACGGTCGAGCTGCCCGACGCCTTCGACCCGCGCTGGAACCGCCTGCCCGGCATCCACGTGGACGGTCGGCGCATCACCATCGACCCGGCCGAGTACTTCTTCCGCTTCGAGTCGAACACGTGGCACGTCGCCGACTGGGAGCTGGTCAAGACTCAGCTCCTGGACGTGGACGAGACCACCGAGAGCGCGGTCGAGCAGCTCGCGCTCGACTTCATTAAGAACCACGGCGAGTCCACCTCCGACGCGGCCCGCGTGCTGGCGACGGCGTACGGGGTGTACTCGTATCTCTTCCGCGAGGAACACCTGGCCGGCCTCGGCCTCCCGCAGGTCACCGCCGACCACCTGCGCATTCTGCGCGAGGCAGCCACGCTGATGGCACTCAACAAAGTCGAGCTGGACGGGCACATCTCCAACGTCGGCCCGTGCTGGTTCTTCCCCGCCGCCACGGCCGTCGTCTTCGACCTGGACGACGAGACGGGCGGAATGCTCGACGAGGTCTACCACGGCGGCTGGTTCAACGAGCACCGCCGGATCGAGTCGATCAAGGCCCACGCCGCGCTCGGCGGCCGGCTCGTGCACGGCTGCCAGTCCGTGCCGGACCAGTCCGGCGGCGTGGTCGCACCCTACGGTGCCTCGATGGCCAACTTCCGCGACGACCTCGCCGAGTTCAAGGCGGGCTGGATCGAGCAGGTCTACGCCCACCGCGTGACCGCAGCCGAGTAACCCCGCCCTCAGTACGGCTCCGGGGCGGGCCAGCTCGCGCGCGCCCGCCCCGGAGCCCACCAGTCCCCTGGAGACCGCCATGGACCAGAGCCTGTCCGCCACCCTGCTGGACGACCTGTGCGCCCTCGTCGGCAAGCCCCTCCCCGAACGTACCGAGATTCGCGTCTGGGGCATGTCCGGCGTCGAACGCGTCACCTTCCCCGACGGCACCACGGCCGTTTTCAAGTACGCCAAGGAGCCCTTCGACCGCGAGGCCCAGGCCCTGCGGGCGGCATACCAGCGCGGGCTCCCGGTCCCCGCGCTCCACGCCACCGCCATGCAGGACAAGTGGCTCGGGATGCTCATGGACGACCTCGGCAACCCCGTACGGGACGCCGACGACCTCGACGGTGTCGCCGCCGCCGTGATGCTCCATGCCGCCCGCCCGGCGGGCGGTCTGCCCCTCCTCGACGGGGCGGGCCTCGCAGCCCTGCCCGGCCGAGCCCTCGATCACCTCCAGCGGCTGCGGAAGACCGACCGATGGACGGACTGCGACGACATCGAGACCGCGCTGGGGAAGATCTCCGCCGCGGCCGAGACCCGCGTCCAGGGGGCGACGCTCGACCCGTTCGGCTGGGTCCACTCCGAGTTCCACCCCACGAGCGTCCACATCGGGGAGAACGGCTGGCACCTCCTCGACTTCGCACGCGCCTTCACCGGACCCGGCCTTATCGACCTCGCCTCGTACCACGGCACCACCGACGTACCAAGCCCCTTCCGAATGCGGGTGCTCCTGGAGCAATACGTCACCGCAGGCGGTCATGAAGACGCCCTCGCCGCCCGGGGCGGCCTGGCCGCCGAGGCGTGGGCCCTGGGCTGGCACCGCATTTGGGCCGTGGAGTGGTTCATGGAGCAGGCCATCCGCTGGATCGACGACCCGGCCAAGGACCCCGCGTACATCCCCGTCGTCCGCCGCCACCTGAACGACGTGGTCCAACTCCTGGAGGTCTAGGTGCTCGCCCAGGTCTCCCCCTGGTACGCCCACGCAGCCCAGCGCACAGCCACTGCTCCCGCGCATGCTCTCAGCGCACCTGCCCGGATGGAGTGGAGCACCCACGCGGGCATCGGTCCCGGCGCCGAGGTCCTGGGACGGGACCTGTGCGGCAAGCGCGTCTTGGAGCTGGGCTGCGGCCCCGGCCACAACGTGGCCCACCTCGCGAAGCACCACCAGGCCCGCGTCACCGGCGTGGACCTGGTCGGCCTCCAGGTACGCCGGGCCCGCTCCCACTACGGCCACATCGGCGGCGCCACGTTCGCCGCCGGCCACGCACTGCACCACCTGCAGGCCACCGGCCGGACCTTCGACGCGATCTACTCCGTCTTCGGCGCCGTCGGCCTCGTCGCCCCCGAGCTCCTCCTCGCCTCCGTTTCCCGACGCCTGAAGCCTGGCGGTGTCCTGGCCTTCTCCGTCCCTCACCCGGCACGGGCCGGAAGACATCCATCCACGGACGACCGTCCGCGCGAGGACTACGTCACCATGCCCGACCGAACCCGATTGCCCCTCGCTCGATGGGAGTTCGATGCCCGCCGCTGGGGAACCCATCTCTCCCGGACGGGCCTGCGCATCACCTCGGTGTTGGAGCTGCAGCACCCGCGCCGTGACCCGTGGGCCACCACCCTCCTGATCACCGCCCGCAAACGCTGACCGCCGGAGGCACCGATGACCCTGCCCTACCTGCTCCTGGACATCGACGGCGTCCTCATACCGTTCCCGGCCGCCGACGGCAGCATCCCGCCCACCCACGTCCGCCGCACTGTCCTGCCCACCGGCCAGCACCTCGACGATCCAGTGCCCATCTGGCTCGAACCGAGCCAGGGCAGCATTCTCACCGACCTCGTGACCAGCGGACTCGTTACCCCTGTGTGGTGTACGAGCTGGCGCAAGGACGCCACCACGATCATCGGCCCTCTCCTGGGGCTGCCCGACTTCCCTTACCTCGACCTGCCTCGCCTCCAGATCACCACCAGCCACCCCGACGGCTACCTCTGGAAACGCGACCACGTCGACGTCTGGCTCAGCAGAGCTTCCGCTGTATGGATCGACGACGACTTCACCGGCCTCGACCACGCCTGGGCGGCGGAGCGCACCGCCAGAGGAGCGCCGACCCTCCTCGTGCAGCCCGACCCACATCTCGGGCTGCAGCCCGAGCATCTGACCGAGGTGACGAAGTGGGTCTCGCAGTTGCCCACAGCCCGCACCGTCTGACGACTGATGCCCTCGCCCCCACGAGCAGCGAGGGCATCAGGGTGTGTTGCTCGTGCGTGAGCCGCCTGCGCTTCGTGGCAGGTATCGGCAACGCCAATGTCGGAGTCGGCTGGAACACTGCGGCTGTGATCAACGAAACAACCCCAGACCTTTCCAACACGCCCGTCAGTTCCCTGCCACTGAGAGCACGGGCGGAGCTCGCCGGAACAGCCTGGGAGGACTTACCACACGTCTGCACGGGCCTGCACGGTGTGCCCGATACACCGGACATCCTCGGCGCTGTGCTCGCTGACGACCCGGCCCACCGGGTGCGAGCGGTGGGGGATTTGTACCAACTGCTCCTCAACGAGGCGCGGGTGTTTCCGGCAACCGCCCCGGCGGCCCTGGTCCTCACTAGTCTTCTCGACGATCCGCGCACACTCGCCGAGGACCGATGGGCGCGCAGGGCCGGCCGACGGCCGCTCCGCGCCGAATTGCTGAACTGGCTAACTTCGTTTGCCGACATCACCCGCCTGGACGTCAAGGACGGTACAGGGGCAGCGCAGGATCTGACTGCTGCCCGTGCGGCACGGCCGGTGCTTCACGCCCGCATCGCGGAATTCTGCGACGCCGATGATCCACTGGTGAGGGAGGCCGCGCTCGCGGCCACCGCCCTGCTCCTGGCCGATCCCGCCCTCGCCCCGGCCGTCCCCCGATACGCACCCGCCGTCCGTACGGTCCTCGCTGTGAGCGCAGACTCGTACTACCGGTGGATCGCCCGGGAGCGCCTGGCGGCCTGGGGCGAGGACGTCACCAGTCTCGTCGCCGCAGAGAGGGAACAACGCGCGGCCCTGAACAGGGCACATGCTCTGGCGGACGACCCGTTCGGGGAGGGCCAGGAGCAGGCGATCCACTGGCTGGAAGAGCAACCCGAGGACACTGCAGCTCCGGAACAACTCGGCCGCCGGAGTGAGGACCGGACCGCACCCCCACAGGCGGCTCCTTACGAGTCGGCACCCGAGCCGCCCATCGCCAATCCGGGGAGCGAGGCGGGGTACCTCGGCGCCTGGCGGATCGCCAGGGAAGAGGAGCGCGCCGAGTGGACGTTCACGCCGTACGTAGGAGTCGGTCCCCTGCGTTTCGGGATGACCCTGAAGGAGATCACAAGCGCCCTCGGGGAAGAACCGACCGTCTTGTCCCATTCCAGACACGGCGAAGACCAACAGCTCAACTACGCTGATTTCGCGGAGAGTGGGGTCAGAGCCCTGTTTGAGGAAGGGCGCCTCGGGTGTGTCGCCGTGAACGCCCTCACCGGCCCCCAGGTGAGACTGGACGCAGCCCCGCTGACCGGCTGCGCACCTTTCCACGTGGAGGACTGGCTCGTCCACCGCACAACGCGGCCCGGGAGCCTGACGTACAGCCCCGCCGCCGATCCGGTCTTTCACGACCTCGGCCTGGCGATCAGGTCCCAGCGGGCCGGCGGCGTCGTCCTGACCCGACCGCTCTTCCTGCTCCATGACTGGCTCGACCTGTGGCACTCGCTGCCCAGCGAAGAGTGGAACTACGCCTGAAAGGGCGTGGCGAGAGCATCTGTCCATGCCGTCAGCGGTGTCGGCTGCGTTCTTCGGGCCTCCTGACCACTGATATAGCCGAAGGGCGCGACATGGCGGACGTGGACGTCGTTCCGCTGGTGATGCTTCGGCTGCCAGCCGCTTGCGTCCGCCGGTTCGGTTTAACGGTGATGCGCCAGTTGAGGACCTCGGCGGGGCGTTCGGCGCTGTCGAGCTCTCGATGGGAGCCCACCTCGATCAGGAGACGCCGGGGCTTGTGGCCGGCGGTCTCGGCTTGGGCGAGGGTTGTGGTCAAGGCGGTCTAAGTGGGTTCGGTGAGTATCCGGTTGGCGTGGTTGGGGAGGGCGGCGCGCACGTCCTGCTCGAATCGGCTGGCGATGGCGGCTCGTGGTGCTCGGTGGGCAAGCTCCGCCAGGACGGGTGTGGCGGCCTGCTGGTAGCCGGCCTGGAGGTGGCGGAAGGCTTCGTCGGCTGCTGCGGCTTGCTGTTCGCATAGCGATGGCCGTGATGGAGGTTTGATGGACGGCGACATGACGGGGGGCGAGGTGCCGCTGCTCTGCAGCGAGGGCAACGTGGCGGACGCGTGGCCCTGGAGCGCGAGGTCAGAGGGTGGAGCACGACCGAGCTGGCCGAGCGGGTGACCAGAGCCGGCGTGAAGATGAACCAGACGGCCGTGTGGCGCATCGAGAACGGCTCTCCCCGCCGTCGGATCAACCTCGACGAGGCGCTCGCCTTCTCCCGCGTCTTCGAGCTCCCCCTCGAAGAGCTGATGTCACCGCCCTTGGAAGGGCTCGACATCCACAGCCGACGGCTCGTCCAGGAAGCCGTAGAGGCGTTCTACGAGACCCGCGACGCCCGCGACCGCCTGCACCGCGCCGTGGTCGCCGTCGCCGGGCACATCAAGGCACACCCCGACAGTTCGCAGGCGATCCACCAGCAGTGCCTCCGCCTCATGGGTGACGAGCGGGACGCCCGCGTCCTCAGCGGCGACATTGAGGACGGGGGGCACTACTGACAACTCAGATCAAAGAGAGGCCACTTGGCGAACATCCAGAAGCGCACCAACGGCAAATGGCGTGCCCGATACCGCGACCTCGACGGCAAGGAACACGCCCGCCACTTCGACCGGAAGCTCGACGCCCAGCGCTGGCTCGACGAGGTCACGACCAGCGTGGTCACCGGTCAGTACGTCGACCCGCGCGCCGGCCGCATCACCTTCGAGAAGTACGCCGAGAGGTGGCAGGGCTCGCTCATCGCAAGCGAGGCGGGTGAGCACATCAGCGATAACGCGCTGCGCCTCCACCTAGTAGCGGCGTTGGGTGCCCGCTCACTGGCGGTGATACGCCGAAACGACATACAGGTGTTCTTCAAGCACCTGTCCGATCAGCTCGGACCCGGCAGCGTCCGGAACGTTCACGACGTCCTCGTGCGCGTCATGACGGCGGCCGTGGACGACAAGGTCATCGCCTCCAGTCCTTGCCGCCGGATCACCCTTCCGGTCGTGCCGGACGAGGAGGTCACCCCACCCACCGTCGCCCAGGTCGGGTCCATGGCGCGAGCGATGCCGCCGTACATCCGGGCGGCCGTCGTCACACTCGCCGGATCAGGTCTGCGGATAGGGGAGTTGCTCGCCCTCAAGGTGGCAGACGTCGACTTCAAGGCCGGCAGCATCCGTGTGGAGCGACAGCGGCTCCAGTCGGGGAGGGGCGGTCCGCCGAAGACCGCGAAATCTCGGCGGACGGTTCCGGTCGGGGAGGTCGTCACCGACGCGCTCCTCGGGCACCTCGCGGCGCGCCCCTCCACGGAGTGGCTGTTCACGATGGAGGAGGGGGAGCCGCTCAACTACAGACGGTGGAAAACCGAGTGGAACTGCGCCCGTAAGGCGCTCCAGGCGGAGGAGAACACGGCGGCCGAGCACGAGGGCCGCAAGCCCGTCGAACGGCCGCACATGGTGACCCACGACCTGCGGCACTTCTACGCCTCCGCGCTCATTGCGGGCGGGGCGAGCGTCAAGCAGGTGCAGATGGTCCTCGGCCACGCGTCCGCCGTCATCACGCTGCGGATCTACGCGCACCTCTGGCCGGGCGAAGAAGACCGCACCCGGTCCGTGATGGACGCCGTTCTCGGCGGCCTGCGGACCGGGTGCGGACCGGTAGGCGGCATGACCAGCGAAACCGCAGGTCAGACGGCCTAACCGTAGATCAAGCCTTCTTGGTCTCCCAGAAGATCCGGTCGACCTCGGCGATCAGGTCCAGAGCCTTCTGACCCGTCTTCGGGTCGTTCGAGCCCTTGGCCGCGGAGAGCGCCTTCAGGGTGTCGTTGATCAGCTGGTGCAGCTCCGGGAACTTCTCGAAGTGCGGGGGCTTGAAGTAGTCGCTCCAGAGCACCGAGACGTGGTGCTTCGCGAGCTCGGCGCGCTGTTCCTTGATCAGGACGGCGCGGGTGCGGAAGTCCGCGTCCTCGTTGGCCTGGTACTTCTCCTGGACGGCCTTGACCGACTCGGCCTCGATGCGGGCCTGGGCCGGGTCGTACACGCCGCAGGGCAGGTCGCAGTGGGCGCTGACCTTCACCTTGGGGGCAAACAGGCGGGAAAGCATGGAGCTGTCCTCCTCGTGATCGTCTTCTCAGGTGGGACATTACTCCGTGGAGCGCCGCTTTCCGTGGCTGCCCCAGGGGCTTAGGTCAAAAGTCCGGTGTGAGAATCGGGCCGTCGGCCGAACGTACGGAGTGGCGCTCGGGAGATGTGCCGACGTTGTGCTGGAGGAGGAACCGGGAGGTGCCGGAGATGCCGGAGCGGCGACAGGTGTCCGGAGGCGGGCGGGTGACGCGGCGTCCGTTGCGGGTGGTGGAGGTGACGGGCCCCTCGATGGTGCCCACGCTCTACCACGGCGACCTGCTGCTCGTGCAGTACGGGGCGCCCGTGAGCCCCGGTGACGTGGTGATCCTGCGGCACCCCTTCCAGCAGGACCTGCTGGTGGTCAAACGGGCCACCGAGCGGCGGCCCGGCGGCTGGTGGGTGCGGGGCGACAACACCTTCGCGGGCGGGGACAGCACCGACTACGGGACCGTGCCGGAGGAACTGGTGCTGGCCCGGGTGCGGGCCCGCTACCGGCCCCTGGCGAAGGGTCAGCGGTCGGTGACGGCGGTGCTGGGCTGGGCGGTCTCCGCGCTGCGGCCGGTGCGCTCGGCCTCCTCGCGCTTGCGGGCCCGGTAGGCGGCCACGTTGGCGCGGGTCGCGCAGCGGTCCGAGCAGTAGCGCCTGGAGCGGTTCGTGGAGGTGTCCAGGTAGGCGTTGCGGCACGGCGCCGCCTCGCACAGGCCGAGGCGGTCCACGCCGTGCTCGGTGAGGTGGAAGGCCAGGCCCATCGCCGCGATGGCCGCGTAGCCGGCGGTCGCGTTCGACGGGTGGTCGGCCAGGTGCATGTGCCAGTCCGGCCTGCCGTCCCGGTCGCGTACGTCGTGCCCCGAGATCTGCGGGCTCACCGGGAACTCCAGCAGCAGCGAGTTCAGCAGGTCGACCGCGAGCGTCTCGTCGTCGCCGTCCGCCGCCTCGAAGACCGCGCGCAGCCGCGCCCGCACGGAACGGAACCGGGTCACGTCCGCGTCCGCCGTCCGCCGCGCCGCCTGCTGATTGGCTCCGAACAGCTCCCGGACCGCCTCGACGGAGGTGAGGGCGTCCTTGTTGCGGGCCGGCTCCTCGGTGTTGACCAGGCGCACGGCGTAGTCCGAGTAATAGGCCAGTTCCACTTGTAGTCCTTACGGTGTCGGTCTAGAGTCGGGGCGTCGGCCAGTGTAATGGTCGATTGAGGTAAACGGGCATTACGTGGAGGTTGGCGTGACGGAGACGGCTACGGGCACCGACTGGCAGTCCTGGCAGGAGAGCTGGGACCGGCAGCAGGAGTGGTACATGCCCGACCGCGAGGAGCGGTTCCGGGTGATGCTGGACATGGTCGAGGCGGTCGTCGGACCGGAACCGCGGGTGCTCGACCTCGCGTGCGGTACGGGAAGTATTACGGACCGGCTCCTCAAGCGGTTCCCGAACGCCACGAGCACCGGAGTCGATCTCGACCCCGCGCTCCTGGCCATCGCCCGTGGCACCTTCGACGGCGACGACCGGGTCTCCTTCGTCACCGCCGATCTCAAGGACCCCGACTGGACGGCCCGGCTGCCCCACACCTCGTACGACGCCGTCCTCACCGCCACCGCCCTGCACTGGCTGCACAGGGACCCGCTCACCACGCTCTACGGGCAGATCGGCGGCCTCGTCCGGGACGGCGGGGTGTTCATGAACGCCGACCGCACGATCGACACGGCCACCCCCCGCATCAACGCCGCCGAACGCGCCCACCGGCACGCCGCGATGGACCGCGCCAAGGCCGCCGGGGCGCTGGACTGGGCCGAGTGGTGGGCCGTCGCCGCGAAGGATCCCGTCCTGGCCGCGCCCACCGCCGAGCGGTTCGCGATCTACGGCGAGCACGCGGACGGCGACATGCCCTCCGCCGACTGGCACGCCCGCACCCTGCTGGCCTCCGGCTTCGGTGAGGCCCGCGCGGTCTGGGCGTCCCCTTCGGACACCCTGGTCCTCGCCGTGAAGTAGCCGCCCGCGAACGGCGGCCGCACGGCGGAGAGGGGGCGGTACAGGCTTCGGGCCCGTACCGCCCCCTCTCCTGTCTTCTCCGTCGCTGCCCGCAACCTCCGCCGGGCCCCGGCGCACTGGAAGGGTGAGCCGGTCCGCCTTCGCGGGCCGGGCGGCGGGGAGAGAAGGGGGCAGGGCATTGTCAGTTCCGGGGAGGGGCCCGTATGCGGGCCGATGACGACGCGGCGCTGCACGACTTCGTGGAGGGCCGACGCACCGCGCTGTTCCGCAGCGCCTATCTGCTCTGCGGCGACCGGCACGAGGCCGAGGACCTCGTCCAGAGCGCCCTGGTCAAGGTCGTCCTCGGCGGCCGGCGCCACGGACGGCTCGACAACATCGAGGCGTACGCCCGTAAGACGCTGGTCAACACGTTCATCGCGAGCCGTCGGCGGTTCTGGCGGCGGGAGCGGGCGTACGGCGAACTGCCCGACCGCCCGGGGAACACGGCCGACGCGGACACCGGTCTGGTCGTCAGGGAGGCGCTCGCCCGGCTCACGGCCAGACAGCGGGCGGTGCTGGTGCTCCGTTACTGGGAGGACCTGAGTGTGGAGGCCACGGCCGAGGCGCTCGGGATGCGGACGAACACGGTCAAGAGCCACACGGCTCGGGGCCTGGCGGCGCTGCGCGCCGGGATGGCGGAGGAATTGGTATGAACGACGTCCGTGAACTGCTCGACCGCGCCGCCGGGGGAGCGGGGAAGCCCGCGTTCTCCGCCGCGGCCGTGTACGCGAAGGCCGCCCGGATCCGCAGGCGCCGCCGGGCCGCCGCCTCGGCCGCCGTCCTCGCGGTGGTCGCCGCCGGGGCGTTCACCCTGCCCCGGACGGGCGGCGACGAGGACCCCGCGCACGCCTCGGTGGCGTCGGCCGGACCGTCCGCCTCCCCGACGGACCCCGCACCCGACAGGGCCGAACGGCTGGCCGCGCTGTTGCCGGGGGACGTGGGGGAGATCGAGGAGGTCTCCCTCGCCGTGCTCATCAAGAACGCCACACCCGAACAGGCGCGGACCACCTATCTCGGGCCACTGGACGGGCACTTCGCGTTCCGCAAGGGCGGCGGCGTCGGCTATCTGGTGCTCGCCCTGGAGGACCGGGAGGCGGTGGTGAAGAAGACGGGCCGCCCGGCCGATCCGGACGAGGACCTCTGCGTCCGGGTGGGCCAGGAGCCGGCCCGTACCGACTGTGTGCGGGAGGTGCTCCCCGACGGCCGGGTGCTGACGACGTGGCGCGACACGATGGACGTCGAGGGTGACGACAGCGTTGGCTGGGGGCCCGAACTGGTCGGCAGGCTCAGGCAGGAGGACGGTTCGCAGTTCCTCCTGCGCTCCAGCACCGGCTTCGAGGGCACCGGCACCCAGGGGCCGCTGCTGTCGGAGCCGCCGCTCTCCCGGCAGCAGATGAAGGAGCTGCTCACCGGCCCCGAGGTGCTGCCCAAGGGCTGAGGGCGCGGGCGCGCACGCGGGGGAGTGCGGCGGCGGGCGCGGCCGGGTGGCCGGGACGGCCGCGGGACGTGCGGGGCGAACATACGGCCGGGACGTGCGCGGGGGTGCCGGACGTGCGGGGCGAACATACGGCCGGGACGTGCGCGGGGGTGCCGGACGCGCGGGAGGGCGGTGCGGACCGTGGTGGTCCGTACCGCCCTCCCGTGTGCGCCGGGGCCCCGTCCCTACAGGCCTACAGCACCTTGGACAGGAACGACTTCGTCCGGTCGTGCTGCGGGTTGGTCAGCACGTCACGCGGGTGGCCCGACTCGACCACCACGCCGTCGTCCATGAAGACCAGCGCGTCGCCCACCTCGCGGGCGAAGCCCATCTCGTGGGTGACGACGATCATCGTCATACCGTCCTCGGCCAGGCCGCGCATGACGTCCAGGACGTCGCCGACCAGCTCCGGGTCCAGCGCGGAGGTCGGCTCGTCGAAGAGCATCAGCTTCGGCTCCATCGCCAGCGCGCGGGCGATGGCCACGCGCTGCTGCTGCCCGCCGGACAGCTGGGTGGGGTAGTTCCCCGCCTTGTCGGAGAGGCCCACCCGGTCCAGCAGCTTCTCGGCGCGGGCCCGGGCCACGGCCTTGGACTCGCCCTTGACCTGGACCGGGGCCTCCATGACGTTCTCGATGGCCGTCATGTGCGGGAACAGGTTGAAGCGCTGGAAGACCATGCCGATGTCGCGCCGCTGGAGGGCGACCTCACTGTCCTTCAGCTCGTAGAGCTTGTCGCCCTTCTGCCGGTAGCCGACCAGCTCGCCGTCGACCGAGAGCCGGCCGGCGTTGATCTTCTCCAGGTGGTTGATGCACCGCAGGAAGGTCGACTTGCCGGAGCCGGACGGGCCGATCAGGCAGAACACCTCACGCGGGGCGACCTCCAGGTCGATGCCCTTGAGGATGTGGGCGGCGCCGAAGGACTTGTGGACGCCCTCGGCCTTCACCATGGGGGTGGTCATGCGGAGACACCTCCGGAGGGCCGGTTGCTGAACGCGGCGAGGTTGACCTTGACGCGCTGCAGCGGCGTGAGCGGCAGCGAGCGCAGCGAGCCGCGGGCGAAGCGGCGCTCCAGGTAGTACTGGCCGACGCTGAACACGCTGGTCATCACGATGTACCAGATGGACGCGACGAACAGCATCTCCATCACCGCGTACGACGTGGAGCCGATCTGCGAGGTGGAGCGGAGCAGTTCGTTGTACGTGACCGCGTACACCAGCGAGGAGGTCTTCAGCATGTTGATGAACTCGTTGCCGGTCGGCGGGATGATCACGCGCAGCGCCTGCGGGAGGACCACACGGCGCATGGTCTTGCCCTGGGTCATGCCCAGCGCGTGCGAGGCCTCGGTCTGGCCCTCGTCGACCGACTGGATGCCGGCGCGGCAGATCTCCGCCATGTAGGCGGCCTCGTTCAGCGCGAGCCCCAGCAGGGCGCACATGAACGGGGTCATGACGTCCGTCATCTCGTCCTTGTAGATGAACGGGATGTTCAGGACCGGGAAGATCAGCGCCAGGTTGAACCAGAGCAGCAGCTGTACGTAGACCGGGGTGCCCCGGAAGAACCAGATGTACAGCCAGGCCACCCAGCTGGTGACCGGGTTCTTCGACAGCCGCATCACGGCCAGCACGACGCCGAGGATCACGCCGAGCACCATCGCGAGGACGCTGATCAGCAGGGTGCGGCCCGCACCGGCGACGACCGTGCTGTCGAACAGCTTGTCGCCCACGGCGTGCCACTGGATGTTGCCCTGCGAGAAGGCGTACCCGAGGGCGAGGAGGAGGCCGATGACCACGACGCCGCTGATCCAGCGGCCCACATGGCGGACCGGAATGGCCTTGATGTTCTCCGGGGCCGGGGTGGCGCCCTTGGAGACGGACACCGGGCCGGTCGGTGAACCGGCGGGTGTCTTGTCGAACTTGTCAGTCATGGTGACTGCCCTTCAGTGGAGCGTCCGGTCACTTGCCGCCGTTGACGGCGGCCTTGTCGATCGCTCCCGTACCGGCGCCCCACTTGTCGAGCACCTTCTGGTACGAGCCGTCGGCGATGATCGCGTCGACGGCCTCCTTCAGGGCGTCGCGCAGCCCGGTGTTGGTCTTCTTGACGGCGATGCCGAACGGGCCGGCGTCGACCTGCTCGCCCACGACCTCGAACGCCTTGCCGCCGTCGGCCTTGCGGGCCAGGTCGACCGCGACCGGGTAGTCGTTGACGCCGGCGACCGAACCGCCGGACTTGACGCGGGTCTGCGCCTCCGTGTCGTTCTCGAACGACTCGATCTTGATGGCCTTCTCGCCGCCGTCCGTACAGGCCTTCGACTGCTTCTTGAGGGCCTCCTCGTACGTGGTGCCGCGCTGCACCGCCGCCGGCTTCCCGCACAGGTCCTCGATGGACTTGATGTTCTGCGGGTTGCCCTTCTTCGTGTACACGGCGGTGCCGGCGAGGAAGTAGTCGACGAAGTCGACGCCCTCGCCCAGCTTCTTGCCGGAGTCGTCCAGGCCCTCCTGGCGCTGCTTGTTGTCCGTGATCGACGACATCGCGATGTCGTGACGCCCACTGTTCAGGGCGGTGATCAGGCCGTCGAAGGAACCGGAGGTGAACTCGAACTTCACCCCGAGCTGCTTGCCGAGAGCCTCCGCGATGTCGGGGTCGACACCGACGATCTTTCCGTTCTCGACGGACTCCATCGGGGCGTATTCGGCATTCGTGCCGACCTTGATCACACCGGACTTCTGGTACTTCTCCGGCAGCTTCGAGAAGAGCGGAGCGCCGCTCTTGGTCTCCTTGCCGCTGCCGCCCTCCTGGGAGGAGCTGTCTGTCTGGTCGCCACAGGCGGTGAGCAGCAGGGAGCCGGCGACCGCGATGGCGCCGATCGCCGCAATCCGTGACTTCGCGGTCGTACGACGCGTGGTGCTTGCGGTCATGTCGGGATCCTCCGGCAGGTGAGGGTGAGGTGCTGGTGGGCGGCTTGGCACGCACCTTCGAGTGTCGCCACCTTGTGTGATGACGGCATCCTGCCATTCTGACTGACCCATTCAGGGGTCCAGTCATGTCAAAATCGGATAACGGGCGACCCCCGAACATCAACGGCCAGTGCGCGAGAACCGGACCATCTGTGGGGATTCATTCCCTCCGCCGGAGAATCTTCGGTGCGTCTCGACTAGTGGACGGCATTTATACCGGTTTGCCGACTTGTCCAGATATTCGACTATGAGTCACGTCACCGCGTCGATATGGACTCGTCCGTAACATCGTTCGTCCGGTAAAAAAGACGTTTACACCCCTCATCCGGGGCTCAGGGCGCGTGTGCGGCGCGCCCGCGCGTATGTACCACCTCCCTGCCGGAGCGGGCCAACCGCTCGGTGCGGGGCGCGTACGCGGTGCCCGCCCACCCCTCCTCAACCAGGAGTGGCCACCCTCAAACGATGAATACTTAAGGGGTCAACACCATGGCAGCGGAGATCGTCAATCCTCGCAGCGACAGCACCATCGACAGCGGCATCCAGCGCACGAGCGCAGCGGACACCGGGGCCGACGAGCCCTTCGATCCGGCCTTCGCCCTCCACCGGGGCGGGAAGATGGCCGTGCAGGCCACCGTCCCGATCCGGGACAAGGACGACCTTTCCCTGGCGTACACGCCCGGTGTGGCGAAAGTGTGCAGCGCCATCGCCGACAACCCCGAACTCGTCCACGACTACACCTGGAAGTCCCAGGTCGTGGCCGTCGTGACGGACGGCACCGCCGTGCTCGGTCTCGGCGACATCGGGCCCGAGGCGTCCCTCCCCGTCATGGAGGGCAAGGCCATCCTCTTCAAGCAGTTCGGCGGCGTCGACGCGGTGCCGATCGCGCTCGCGACCACCGACGCCGACGAGATCGTGGAGACCGTCGTCCGGCTCGCCCCCTCGTTCGGCGGGGTGAACCTGGAGGACATCTCGGCGCCCCGGTGCTTCGAGATCGAGCGCAAGCTCCAGGAGCGGCTGGACATCCCGGTCTTCCACGACGACCAGCACGGCACGGCCGTCGTCACCCTCGCCGCCCTGCGCAACGCCGCGAAGCTCTCCGGGCGGACGCTCGGCGATCTGCGCGGTGTCATCTCCGGCGCGGGCGCGGCGGGCGTGGCCATCGCCAAGTTCCTGCTGGAGGCGGGGATCGGCGACATCGCGGTGGCCGACCGCAAGGGCATCGTCAGCCGCGACCGCGAGGACCTCACCGAGGTCAAGCGCGAGCTGGCCGAGCTGACCAACCGGGCCGGCCTCTCCGGTTCGCTGGAGCAGGCGCTCGCCGGTGCGGACGTCTTCATCGGCGTCTCCGGCGGTACGGTCCCGGAGGCGGCGGTGGCCTCGATGGCCCCCGGCGCGTACGTCTTCGCGATGGCCAACCCGAACCCGGAGGTCCACCCGGACGTCGCGCACAAGTACGCGGCGGTCGTGGCGACCGGGCGGTCGGACTTCCCGAACCAGATCAACAACGTGCTGGCGTTCCCGGGCATCTTCGCGGGCGCGCTCCAGGTCCGGGCCTCCCGGATCACCGAGGGCATGAAGATCGCCGCGGCCAACGCGTTGGCCGACGTGGTCGGCGATGAGCTGGCGGCGGACTACGTGATCCCGTCGCCGTTCGACGAGCGGGTCGCCCCGGCGGTCACCGCGGCGGTGGCGGCGGCGGCCCGTGCGGAGGGTGTGGCTCGGCGCTGATGTCGGGCTGAGTGGTTGTGGGTGGGCGGAGCCTGTACCTGTACGGGCTCCGCCCGCTTCGTGTCCAGCCTCTCCGGCGAGGCTCGATGTGCGGGCTTTTGCTGGTCTGTCGCCGCAGGGGCTTGATGTGCGGGTCTCCGCTGGTCTGTCGCCGCAGGGGCTGGGTTGCCGCTGCCGGGGCTTGACGGCGCCCGTGCCGGGAAGGGATCGCGCGGTCCACCCCGCTTGGTGTGCGTCACACGGGCAGGCGGTTCCGCGGGCCGCCCCGACCCGCCTATCGTCGAGCCATGTTCGCCGCCTACGCAGCCCGTATCGATCCCGACCAGCCCCTCGACGGACTGGAGCTGGGTGATCGCCCGGCCCCCGAGGCGCGTCCCGGGTGGACCACCGTCACCGTCCGGGCCGCCTCCCTCAACCACCACGACCTCTGGTCCCTGCGGGGCGTGGGCCTCTCGCAGGACCGGCTGCCGATGATCCTCGGCTGCGACGCGGCCGGCGTCGACCAGGACGGCAACGAAGTCGTCCTGCACTCCGTCATCGGGCAGTCGGGGCACGGCGTCGGGCCGAAGGAGCCCCGCTCCATCCTCACCGAGCGCTACCAGGGCACCTTCGCCGAGCAGGTCACCGTCCCCACCTGGAACGTCCTGCCCAAGCCGAAGGAGCTCAGCTTCGCGGAGGCCGCCTGCCTGCCGACGGCCTGGCTCACCGCGTACCGGATGCTGTTCACCAACGCCGGTGTCCGGCCCGGCGACTCCGTACTCGTCCAGGGCGCCGGCGGCGGGGTCGCCACCGCCGCGATCGTGCTCGGCAAGGCCGCCGGGCTGCGGGTCTTCGCCACCAGCCGGGACCGGGCCAAGCGCGAGCGGGCGGTCGAACTCGGCGCGCTGGAGGCGTACGAGCCCGGCGCCCGGCTGCCGCAGCGGGTGGACGCCGTCATCGAGACCGTGGGGGCCGCCACTTGGTCCCACTCCGTGAAGTCGCTGCGCCCCGGAGGCACCCTCGTCATCTCCGGGGCCACCAGCGGCGACCGGCCCGCCCACGCCGAGCTGACCCGGATCTTCTTCCTGGAGCTGAAGGTCGTCGGCTCCACCATGGGGTCCAAGGACGAGCTGGAGGACCTGCTCGCCTTCTGCGCGACCACCGGCGTACGGCCGGTCATCGACGAGGTGCTGCCGCTGGACCGGGCCCGGGAGGGGTTCCGGCGGCTGGAGTCGGGCGACCTCTTCGGGAAGATCGTGCTCACGCCGACCTCGTAGCTCCGCCAAGGACTCGTCGGTAAAGCATACTTGAACAAGTGTCAGCTTTGCTGATGGGATGCCGCCCATGCGAATGGGCAGAGCACTCATGGCAGTTGTCGTCGCGTCCGTGCTCGCGGCGGGGGCCCTCGCCCCCGCCGCCTCGGCGCGCCCCGTATCCGCACCCGTACCGGCGTCCGAGCCCCGCGAACGCGCCGTCCCGCCACTGACCGACGACCGGGGCCGCACCCTCACCCTGCGCGGCTGGAACGTCGAGGACAAGGCGAACCGCGGCGAGGCCGCCCTCAGCGCCGTCACCGAACGGCACTTCCGCGACCTGCGCGGACACGGTTTCAACTTCGCCCGGCTGCTGGTCTTCTGGGACGATCTGGAGCCCACGCGCGGCCAGTACAGCGAGCGCTACCTCCGGCGCGTCGAACGCGTCCTGGACTGGGCGCGCAAGCACCGTGTCCATGTCCTCATCGACGCCCACCAGGACGTCTTCGGGCCCGCGTTCGGGCATCGGGGCATCCCCGCCTGGGCCACCAGGACCGACGGGCTCCCGTTCACCCCGAACCCCGACGACTGGTTCTCCGAGTACTTCCAGCCCGCCGTTCAGCGGGCCTTCACCCACCTCTACGAGGACCCCGACCTCCAGCGCGCCCAGGCCGCCATGTGGCAGGTGCTCGCGGAGCGCTTCCGCGATCACCCGGCCGTGATCGGCTACGACCTGATCAACGAACCGATGGGGGAGCTGCGGGCGGGCGAGGACCTGCCGGCCGCAGCCCGCCGGATCGAGGCCCAGCACCTCACCCCGATGTACAACCGCCTCGCCCGTGCCGTCCGGGCGAAGGACCGCGACACCTGGCTCTTCGTCGAGCCGACGCCCATCGTCGGCGAGGGCGTCCCCACCGGGCTCGGCCGGATCGAGGACCGCCGGACCGTGTACGCCCCGCACTTCTACAACACCGCCATGGAGGCGGGTGCGGACTACGACCCCCGGGCCGGCTGGATCGAGGCGTACGAGGCCGCCGTCACCGCCTATCCGGCCCGCCACAAGATGCCCGTGGTCGTCGGCGAGTGGGGCCCCCTGAACAACTCCCTCCCCAACATGGGCCGCTTCTACCGCGAGGCCGTCGACTCCCTGAACCGCTACAGCTCCGGCTGGGCGGGGTACGTCTGGTGCTACGGCGGCGGCTACTGCGCGGTCGACGAGCGGGGCCGCTTCCGTACGAACAAGGAGCGGACGGCCACCCCGTACGCCCCGGCCGTCGCGGGGGCCGTCCGCTCCGAGTCATACGACGCGGACACCCGCTCCTACCGCCTCGCCTACCGTGCCGCCGCCCGCCCCGGGGTGACGGAGCTGTCCCTCCCGCCCTCGCCCCGGGGCTGGCGTGTCTCCGTCACCGGCCCGGGGTGGGTCGCCGGCGGCCCCGGTGCGTCGTCGCGCGGGGGATGGCCGGTCGTACGGGCGTGGCCCGGGAGCGAGGTGGTGGTGACCGTGCGGGAAGGTGGCCCGTATGGACGAACTGACCACCCCTGAAGGGTTTCTGCTGCGCCCCTGGGAGCCCGTCGACGCCTCGGCGGTGCTCCGCGCCTTCGCCCCGGCCGAAATGGACCGCCAGACGGACCGGCCGGTGTTCGACCGGCCCGGGGCGCTGGCCTGGATCGCGGACCGCACGCGTGAGCGGGGTGCGCGCACCGGCTACTCCTGGGCCGTGGTGGGGGAGGCGGGCGAGGCCCTCGGCTGTGTCGCCGTCGGCGCCGTCAGCCCGACCCACGACACCGGCTGGGTCTCCTACTGGACCACGGAGGAGGCGCGCGGCCGGGGTGTCGCCCCGGCCGGTGTGCGGGCGTTGGCGCGCTGGGCCTTCGGCGAGCTCGGGCTGTACCGGCTGGAGCTGGGCCATCGCACCGACAACCCGGCCTCCTGCCGGGTCGCGACCCGGTCCGGATTCGCGCCCGAGGGCATCGAGCGGGCCAAGCTGCGCTACGGCGACGTCCGGTACGACGTCGAGCGGCACGCCCGCCTGGCCGACGATGATGTCAACTTTGATTGACGAGAGGCGTCTGTCAATGTAGGTTGACGTCATGACCGAAGCAACGGATCTGGCCGCACGTGCCGGTGACCGCGACCCGCGCGTCGGGCTGCGGGCGGTGGCCGCGCTGCGGCGGCTGCTGGAGCAGCTCGAAGCCGTACAAGTCAGAAGTGCCCGCGTCCAGGGCTGGTCGTGGCAGGAGATCGCCGCCGAGCTGGGCGTCAGCCGGCAGGCCGTGCACAAGAAGTACGGGAGGCGTTGATGTTCGAGCGATTCACCCGAGGGGCCCGCGCCACCGTGAAGGGCGCGGTGGCGCAGGCCGAGCGCGTCGGGGCCGACTCGGTCACCGAGGAACACCTGCTGCTCGCACTGCTGGAACAGGAGGGCGGCCGGGCCTCGTTCGCCGTCACCGCACTCGGCCTCCACGACCGCCGCGCCTCCCTGGACGCCGCCTTCGCCGAGGCCCGCCGCCGCGGCGGCCTGACCAGGGCCGACACCGACGCGCTCGCCGGTATCGGGATCGACATCGGCGCGATCGTCTCCCGGGTCGAGGGCGCCCACGGCGAAGGAGCCCTGGCGACCGGCCGGGGCGGCCGCCGGTGGTGGTGGTCGGGGCACCGCCCCTTCACCCCGGGAGCGAAGACCGTCCTGGAGAACTCGCTACGGGTCGCCCTGGGCCGCGGTGACCGCTTCATCGGCGAGGAACACCTGCTCCTGGCCCTCACGGCGAAGCCCGGAGTCGTCGCCGACGTCCTCGCCGAGCACGGCGCGACCTACGCGACGGTGCGGCGCGCGCTGTACGGCCCCGACGCCGACGGGAGTCAGGGGCACGCCGAGGCCGGGTGAGACGGGCGTACGGAACGGGGCTTGCCCGAACAGGGCGGGGGTGGCCCCGGACCGGAGCGGCGGCCCGCCCGAACAGGGCGCGGGCGGGCCCACGAACGGAACAGGGGCGGGCGTCCGGCACCGGACGCCCGCCCCTGTTCCGTGCCACCCGGGCCCCCTCGGCTCAGGTCTTCCGCTCGTCCTGCGCCGTCAGCAGCGCCTCGATCCGCGCCGTCGCCGCCCCCAGATGGCGGCGGGCCTCCGCGAGCTGGGTCTCCGTCACCCCGTGATCGCGGGCCGTGTCCCGGATGCCGTCGCGGAAACGGTCCAGCAGGCGGTCCAGGTCACGCACCGGGTCGCCCGTGGCCGGCGCGTCCTCGGCCCAGTCGAAGCCGTCGTCGGGAACCGGGGCCGCCGGGGCGGACTCCGCCCCTGGCTTGCCGAACGGGGGCCAGGCTCCGGAGCGTGCGAAGCCGCCGAGCTGGCCGGTGATCTCCGCGAGGCCCTCCCGCACCCCGGAGGGCCAGTCGCCCCGCGCGAAGTGCTCCTGCACCTGGCGGGCGGCGGTCTGCATCTGCTCGTGCGCCTTCTCCTGGGCCTCCCTGGCCTGGCGGCGGGCCTGCTGGGCGTCCTCGCGGGCGCGCCGGGACTCGTCCTTCGCCCGGCGTGCCTGCTCCTTCCACACCTGCTTGGCCCGGTTCAGCTCCTCCTTCGCCGTGCGCCACGTCTCGCTCTCGCCGAGGTCGCCCAGACGGCCGAAGTCGCCGAAGTCATCGAAGGGGGAGGACGGCTCGCCCTTCGTCCGCTCCCGGCCGCTCCCGGCCCCGGCCTTCGTGCCCTGCCGGGACTCCGACGCCGCCGCCCGCATGTCGCTGCGGAGCCGGCCCGCCGCGCCCCGTACGTCGTCGCGTATCTCGGCGGCCAGCTCGGAGACCGATTCGCGGATCTCCAGCTCCAGGTCGGCCAGTTCGCCGCCCCGGCCGGCCAGCTCCTCGCGCCCCGCGTCGGTGATCGAGTAGACCTTGCGGCCGCCCTCGGTGGCGTGGGTGACCAGGCCCTCGGCCTCCAGTTTGGCCAGCCTCGGGTAGACCGTGCCCGCGGACGGGGCGTACAGGCCCTGGAAGCGCTCCTCCAGCAGGCGGATGACCTCGTAGCCGTGGCGGGGAGCCTCGTCCAGGAGCTTGAGGAGGTACAGCCGCAGACGGCCGTGGGCGAATACGGGAGGCATGTCAGAGAACCTTTCCGGTCGGCTCGGCGGCGTACGCGTCGTCCTCGGCGGGTGGCCTGCGCAACAGGGCGATCGAACCGGACACGGTCGTCGCCCGCAGGGTCCCCGTCCCGGCGCCCAGCGTGCCGGTGATCTTCTTCGCGCCCCACTGCCCGCCGACCCGCAGGTCCTCGAAGGCGTTGGAGACGGCCCCGCTCGCGGTGTTCGCCTCGACCGTGGCGTCGGCCGGGTGCGGCAGCCGGATCGCGATCTCGCCGGTCACCGTGGCCAGCCGGATGTCCGTGGGCTGCCCGGACGGGTCGACGTCCAGCACCATGGCACCGCTGACCGACTCGGCCCGCACCGAGGTCCCCGCCCCGTCGACCACCGTCAGATCGCCGGACACGGAGTGGAAGCGCAGGTCCCCGGTGACGCTCTGGGCCTCCAGGCTGCCCGACACGGACTCCCCGCGCACCGCGCCGGTCAGCCCGACGAGCGTGGAGTCACCGGTGATGCCCCGGACCTCCGTGCGGCCGCTGATACCGGAGACGACGGCACCGGCACCGATCACGCCGACCTCGACCGAGGCAGCGGCCGGCACGACGAGCGTGACCACGGCGCTGCGGCGGCGGTTCTTGGGGTCGAACCAGCGCAGGAGGTCCTGCCAGGGCAGGTCCTCGTAGGCCACGGTCAGCCGGCCGTCCTCCTGGGTCACGATCAGCGGCGGGCCCTCGATCGCGGAGATCTCCAGCCGGGCTTCCGGCTCGTCGGTCCCGACCACGTTGACCGTGCCGTCGACGATACGCACGTGGAGCGCTGTCACCGGATCCTCGAAGGCGAGCTTCCGCGGCTCGCCGATGGTCCATGTCGACACAGGCATGGATGTGACCTCCCGGGAAGCGTGGCAACGCAACATATCGCGTCTCGTACGGAACACGATATATCGCGGATGGGGGAAGTCAAAGGG
>NZ_JAAXYC010000086.1 GCF_018619185.1 Streptomyces sp. McG3
GGGTGCCGGACGCCGCGGCGGCGTTCTCGGCGGGGGAGGCGGCGCCGCTCCGGGCCGCGGCGGCCTGGGCCTCGGAGGCGCGTTCGGCGGAGGCGGCGAGGGCGGCCTCCGGCAAGGGTGCGGAGAGGATCGCGGCGATCTCGGGGCGCGGGACGGGCGGCGGGGCGCAAGCGCCTCCGAGGTCCTTGGCACGTACGGCCTTGGTGATCCAGGCCCGGTCCAGGACCCGCCGTTCGTCGGCCTCGGCGACGAGGTCCTCGGACTGGTTGTAGTCGCCGTCGGCGGCCTGCACGGCCCAGAGGTGGACGGCGACCCCGTGTTCCTTGGCGGACATCAGACCGGGCAGCAGATCGCCGTCACCGGTCACCAGGACCACGTCGGAGCAGGCGCGGTTCCTGGCCAGTTCGGTCAGTTCGGCGTGCATGGCGGCGTCGACGCCCTTCTGTGCCCAGCGCCCGTCGCTGCGGGTCAGGGCGCCGAGCCGGACGGTCACGCGGGGCATCACGCGGAGCCGGCGGTGCTCGGGCTGGGGCACCCGGTCGGGGGCGCCGTCGAACCAGTAGATGCGCAGCAGGGGCTGTTGGGTGTCGGCCTCGGCACGCTCGCGCAGCCCCTGGATGAGGGCCGCGTGGTCGACGGTGATGCGGGAACGGGCGGGCTCTCCGGCCAGCAGACTCGCGGCTGCGCCCAGCAAGTAGCCGGCGTCCACCAGGACGACACAACGGTCCACGCGTTCCACCCTCTTCCGAATTCGGGAACGGTTCAGCGGCCCGCTCCTCGATGACCGGGTCCGCTTACCCAGGGTTTCCTTCGAGTCTGCCCGACCGCGCGGGGGTTAACGGCCGGAACTGGATCATCGGCGTGGCGGATCCGGAAAGGAAGGGGCAAGGAAAGGTGAGAAGGGAGGAAGGGCGCGTCGCGCAAGGCGTTGGGCAGACGCGGAAAGGCATGGGCGCAGACGGCGGAACGGGGACCACTGCGGAAACCGCTACGCACGGTAATGATCCAACATGCGGTGTTTGCGGCGCTATGTGAATCTGACAGCGGTCCTGGCCCCCCAGGATTCCCCACAGGAGGCATTCACCATGGCCAAGAACAAGAACCGCAAGCAGGGCAGCCAGCACGATCGCGCGTCCGCGTCGGAGCGTAGCGCGGAGGAGGCCAAGTCGACGGCGTACGAGTCGCAGAACCAGCCGCAGGCGCAGGCCCAGGGCAGCCCGTCCGACGTGGCCCGCAAGCATCAGCGACGCTTCGGCCACAACTGACCCGTCGGCCGCTCGCGGTAGAGACAGGCGTCGAGGACAGCGAGAGGGGCGTCCCGCAGGTGCGGGACGCCCCTCCTGCCGTTCTCGTCGCCGGTGGCGCCTGCTCAGCCGGCCAGGCAGGCCGGGCCGAGCAGCACCTTGAGGTCGCCGAAGAGGGCCGAGTCGGCCTTGACCCGGTGCCGGTCGAGCCGGAGCACCGTGGTCTTGCGGGGCCCCTGGAGCTTGATGCGCACCTCGGTGTCGCCCCGGTGGTGGCTGAGCACCTCGCCGAGCCGGGTGACCATGGGCGGGGTGATCTTCACGGTGGGGATGGTGAGGACGACGGGCGCGTTGGTCCCGGCGTTGGAGATGTCGGGGACCTGCATCTCCATGGCGACCAGCCGGGGCACGTCCTCGCGCTTGTCGAGCCGTCCCTTGACGAAGACGACGGTGTCCTCGACGAGCTGGGTGGAGACCAGCTGGTAGGTGGCGGGGAAGAACATGCACTCGATGGAGCCGGCCAGGTCCTCCACGGTGGCGATGGCCCAGGCGTTGCCCTGCTTGGTCATCTTGCGCTGGAGGCCGGAGATGATGCCGCCGACGGTGACGATCGAGCCGTCGCTGTAGTCGCCGCCCATGAGCTGGGAGATCGAGGCGTCGGCCTTGTCGGACAGCACGTGCTCCAGGCCGAACAGCGGGTGGTCGGAGACGTACAGGCCGAGCATTTCCCGTTCCTGGGCGAGCAGGTAGGCCTTCTCCCACTCGATGTCGGAGAACTCCACGTCGAGCCCGAATCCCGGCTCGCCGCTCTCCTCCTCGCCGCCCCCGAAGAGGTCGAACTGTCCTTCGGCCTCCTTGCGCTTGACCTGCACCACGTTGTCGATCATCGGCTCGTGGTGGGCGACGAGGCCCTTGCGGGTGTGGCCCATCTCGTCGAACGCGCCGGCCTTGATGAGCGATTCCACGGTGCGCTTGTTGCAGACGACCGCCTCGACCTTGTCGAGGAAGTCGGGGAAGGTGCTGTACTTCCCCTTCGCCTTGCGGGACCGGATGATCGAGTCGACGACGTTCTGGCCGACGTTGCGGATGGCGGTCAGGCCGAAGAGGATCACGTCGTCGCCCTGGGCGGCGAAGTTGGACAGCGACTCGTTGACGTTGGGCGGGAGCACCTTGATGCCCATGCGGCGGCACTCGTTGAGGTAGACCGCGGACTTGTCCTTGTCGTCCTTGACCGAGGTCAGCAGGGCGGCCATGTACTCGGCGGGGTAGTTCGCCTTGAGGTATCCGGTCCAGTAGGTGACCAGCCCGTACGCGGAGGAGTGCGCCTTGTTGAAGGCGTACCCGGCGAACGGGACCAGCACGTCCCACAGCGCCTTGATCGCGGCGTCGGAGAAGCCGTTCTTCTTGGCGCCCGCCTCGAAGAGGACGAAGTTCTTCGCCAGCTCCTCGGGCTTCTTCTTGCCCATCACGCGGCGCAGGATGTCGGCCTCGCCCAGCGAGTACCCGGCGACGATCTGGGCGGCCTTCTGGACCTGCTCCTGGTAGACGATCAGGCCGTAGGTGAGGCCGAGGACCTCCTTGAGGGGCTCCTCCAGCTCCGGGTGGATCGGAGTGATCTCCTGGCGCCCGTTCTTGCGCTCCGCGTAGTTCGTGTGCGAGTTCATGCCCATCGGGCCCGGCCGGTAGAGGGCCGAGACGGCGGAGATGTCCTCGAAGTTGTCGGGCTGCATCTGGCGCAGCAGGGAGCGCATCGGCCCGCCGTCGAACTGGAAGACGCCGAGCGTGTCACCGCGGCAGAGCAGTTCGTACGTCTTGGGGTCGTCCAGCGGGAGGGAGAGCATCTCCAGGTCGACGCCCTTGTTGGACTTCACCATCTTGATGGCGTCATCCATGATCGTCAGGTTGCGCAGGCCCAGGAAGTCCATCTTCAGCAGGCCGAGCGACTCGCACTGCGGGTAGTCCCACTGCGTGATGGTGACGCCGTCGGTGTGCCGGACCCAGACGGGGGCGTGGTCGACGATCGGCTCGCTGGACATGATGACGCCGGCGGCGTGCACGCCCATCTGCCGGACCAGGCCCTCGACGCCCTTGGCGGTGTCGATGACCTTCTTGACGTCCGGTTCGCTCTCGTACATCCCCCGGATCTCGCCCGCCTCGCTGTAGCGCGGGTGCTTGGGGTCGGTGATGCCGTTGAGGTCGATGCCCTTGCCGAGGACGTCGGCGGGCATGGCCTTGGTGAGCCGGTCGCCCATCGCGTACGGGTAGCCGAGGACGCGGGCGGAGTCCTTGATGGCGTTCTTGGCCTTGATCTTGCCGTAGGTGCCGATCATGGCGACCTTGTCGGCCCCGTACTTCTCGGTCACGTACCGGATCACCTCGACGCGCCGACGCTCGTCGAAGTCGATGTCGACGTCGGGCATGGAGACGCGCTCGGGGTTGAGGAACCGCTCGAAGATCAGCCCGTGCTCGATCGGGTCGAGGTCGGTGATGCCCATCGCGTACGAGACGATCGATCCGGCGGCGGAACCACGGCCGGGGCCGACCGCGATGCCGTTGTTCTTGGCCCACATGATGAAGTCGGCGACGACCAGGAAGTACCCCGGGAACCCCATCTGGATGATGATGTCCATCTCGTACTCGACCTGCTTCTGCCGGTCGTCGGGGACGCCGTTCGGGAAGCGGCGGCCCATGCCGACCCGGACCTCCTCCTGGAACCAGGTGACCTCCGTGAAGCCGTCCGGGATCTCGAACTTCGGCATGAGGTTCTTCGCCTCGAACATGCCGGCGGTGTCGATCTGCTGGGCGACCAGGAGCGTGTTGGCGCAGCCCTGCTGCCAGGCGTCGGAGGAGTCGACGGCGTACATCTCGTCCGTCGTCTTGAGGTAGTAGCCCGTGCCGTCGAAGCGGAAGCGGTCGGGGTCCGAGAGGTTCTTTCCGGTCTGGATGCAGAGCAGGGCGTCGTGGGCGGTGGCCTCGTGGGCGTACGTGTAGTGGGAGTCGTTCGTCACGAGCGGCGGGATGTCGAGCTTCTTGCCGATCTCCAGCAGCCCGTCGCGGACCCGGCGCTCGATCTCGATGCCGTGGTCCATCAGCTCCAGGAAGTACTTGTCCGCCCCGAAGATGTCCTTGTAGTCGGAGGCCGCCTGGACCGCCTCGTCGAACTGGCCGAGCCGCAGCCGGGTCTGCACCTCGCCGGAGGGGCACCCGGTGGAGGCGATGAGGCCCTCGGACCACTGGGAGATGGTCTCCTTGTCCATCCGGGGCCACTTCTGGAGCCAGCCCTCGGCGTACGCGTCGGAGGAGAGCCGGAAGAGGTTGTGCAGTCCGGTCTTGTTGGACGCCCAGATCGTCTTGTGGGTGTAACCACCGGATCCGGACACATCGTCGCGCTTCTGGTGCGGCTGTCCCCACTGCACCTTGCGCTTGTGTTTGCGCGACTCCGGGGCGACGTACGCCTCGATGCCGATGATCGGCGTGACGCCCGCCTTCGTCGCCGAGTGGAAGAAGTCGTAGGCCCCGTGGAGGTTGCCGTGGTCGGTCATCGCGATGTGCGACATGCCCATCTCGTTGCAGGCCTCGAACATGTCCTTGAGCCGCGCCGCACCGTCCAGCAGCGAGTACTGGGTATGAACGTGCAGGTGCGTGAAGGGCGGCTTGGTCACGGCGTCGGGCCTCCGGGAAGTCGGGCGATGACGGACGGGGGGACAGCGTGGAAGTCTACGACGTGACGGAGTCGAACGACGGGCACTCCCGGCTTCCGCCGAGCGTTGGAGAGGGCGGGACACCTGTCCGTTTTGTCATGCACTCGGTCAGGACTCGATCGGGCGGACCCACGGTCCGGCCGGACACGCCAGCTACAGCAGGAGGCAGCAAGAGATGTCGGAAACGCAGACCGGCGCAGCGCAGCGCGGGGAGCAGATTCTCGCCGTTTTCGACACCGCCTTCGGGGAGCTGCTGGCCGCCGATCCGGCCGCTTTCCGGGTCAAGTTCCGCAAGATGGCGGGCTCGGCCTTCGCCTTCTACCGGGGCACGGCCTGCCTGTTCTACGGCGACCTGGAGCGGGAGCGGCACGGCGGCCCGTTCCTGGACGAGCGCACCGGCCGGGTGTGGATCCACGGCGATCTCCACGCGGAGAACTTCGGCACCTACATGGACGCCAACGGCCGCCTCGTCTTCAACGTCAACGACTTCGACGAGGCGTACGTGGGCCCCTTCACCTGGGACCTGAAGCGCTTCGCCGCCTCCGTGGCGCTGATCGGTTACGCGAAGGCGCTGGCCGACGAGCAGATCAGCGAGCTGGTGACGATCTTCGCCGACTCCTACCGCGAGCGGATCCGCGCGCTGGCGACGGGCGCGAAGAACGACGAGGTGCCGCCGTTCACGCTGGACACCGCGGACGGCCCGCTGCTGGGCGCGCTGCGCGCCGCCCGGTCGCGCACGCGTTTCTCGCTGCTGGACTCGATGACGGTGATCCGGGACTTCGAGCGCCGGTTCGCGGACGGCGGCGGGTCGATCGACCTGGACGCCGCGACGCGCTACAAGGTGCTGGCCGCGTTCGACGGCTATCTGGAGACGCTGCCCGAGTCGAGCCTGACCCGTCCCGACTCCTACCGGGTCAAGGACGTGGTGGGCCGTCGGGGCATCGGCATCGGGTCGGCCGGGCTGCCCTCGTACAACATCCTTCTGGAGGGCAACAGCGACGCCCTGGAGAACGATGTGGTGATCTACCTCAAGCAGGCACAGACCCCGGCGGTCTCCCGGCACATCACGGACGCCGCCGTGCGGGAGTACTTCCAGCACGAGGGGCACCGCACGGTGATCTCGCAGCGCGCGCTCCAGGCACACGCGGACCCGTGGCTGGGCTGGACCGAGCTGGACGGCTCGGGTCAGCTGGTCGCCGAGGTCTCGCCGTACGCGGTCGACCTGGACTGGTCCGACATCGACGAGGTGGACGAGATCGCGGCGGTCGTCGCGGATCTGGGCCGGGCGACGGCCACGATGCACGCGGCCGCCGACGACGAGAGCGGGCACTCCCTGGTGCCGTTCTCCACCGAGCGGGCGATCGACGCGGCCATCGCGGCCGACGAGGAGAGCTTCGCGCCGATGCTGGTCGACTTCGCCCACAGCTACGGGGCGAGAGCCCGCGCGGACCACCAGATCTTCGTGGACCTCTTCCGCAACGGCCGGATCCCGGGTCTGTAGGGCGCCGGAGTCCCCGGGAAGCCACCCCGGGGACTCTCAGCCTCTTTTAAGGTCCGCTTACCTCGGCGCATGACACACTTTCCGGCGATGGACATCTCAGGGACGCAGCTCAGGGTCGCGCGCGCGGCGGTCTTCACCGCGCTCGTCGTCACCCTGTCCACGGCGTCCCATGTGCTGCTCTCCCGGGTCCCGCTGCCGCTGACCGCGGTCGCGCTGCTCGCCGCCGCGGTCTTCGCGGTGGCGTACGCGCTGGCCGGCCGGGAGCGTGGCTTCGGGGCGATCGCGGGCCTGCTGGTCCCGCTGGAGCTGGCCGCCGACACGCTCTTCACCACGGGCCAGCACCTCTGTTACGGGGCGGCGGGCGGCCCGGTCGCGGGCACGCTGCGCGCGGTGGGCTTCGACGTCCTGTGCGGCGGCGGCGAGGTCGGCGCGGGCGAGGCCCGGATCGCGGGCGTCGGCGCGGTGGGCACCCCGCTGGCCGATGTGGCCGGTGCGGGCGACCGTGCGGCGGCGCTGCTGGCGCAGCCGGGACCGGCCGTGCCCTGGCTGCTGCTCGTCGCCCATGTGGCGGTCGGGCTGCTCGCCGCGGCCTGGCTGCGGCGCGGCGAGGCGGCCCTGGCCGGGCTGCTGCGCGCGGCGGCCCTGCTGGCGTTCCGGCCGCTGCTGGTCGCGGTCGCCGTGGTGCGCGCGGGCGTCCGGGCCGCGGCCCGCCGCTCCCGGCCCGCCGGGCGTCCGCACCCGCCGCTGACCGCCCGCTTCCTCGTGCACTGTGTGGGACGCAGGGGCCCGCCGCCAGCGACGTACGCCGCTGTCTGATGAGGGCACGGCCACGCGACGACGGCAGCACCCGCCCTCTCCCCACACACGTACTCACGGAGAACGATCATGAGCAAGCGCAACACCCAGGCGAACAAGGCAGCGGCCCGCGAGCGGCTGCGTGCCGAGCGCGAGTCCCAGGCCAAGAAGGCCAAGACCCGTAAGCAGCTCGTCGTGGCGGTCTCGGTCGTCGCCGCCCTCGCCGTGGTCGGCGGCATCAGCTACGGCGTGATGCAGCTGAACAAGCCGGACGCCTGGGAGACGGCCGCCGACGCGAAGAACGTCACCGCGCCGAAGAACACCTCGGGCGACGACGGCACCACCGTGGTGATCGGCGACTCGGGCGCGAAGAAGACCCTGGAGCTGTACGAGGACTCGCGCTGCCCGGTCTGCGCCACGTTCGAGCAGGGCGTCGGCGAGACCGTCTCGAAGGACGTCGAGGCCGGCAAGTACAAGGTCAAGTACGTCGGCGCGACCTTCATCGACAACACCGACAACGGCGAGGGCTCCAAGAACGCCCTGAGCGCGCTCGGCGCGGCGCTGGACGTGAGCCCCGAGGCGTTCTTGGAGTACAAGGAAGCGCTGTACTCGGCGAAGTTCCACCCCGAGGAGAGCGACGACAAGTTCGCCAAGGACAGCTACCTCATCGAGGTCGCGGACTCGGTCGACGCGCTGAAGGGGAACAAGGACTTCCAGAAGGACGTCGAGGACGGTACGTACGACGCCTGGGCCATGAAGATGTCCAAGACGTTCGACAAGAGCGGTGTGCAGGGCACGCCGACGCTGAAGATGGACGACAAGAAGATCACGGCCGAGGGCAGCGAGAACGCCCCGATGACGGCCGACGAGTTCACGAAGGCCATCGACAAGGCGCTCAAGGCCTGACGGCCTTCGCCTTCCGCGACACCCGGCGCACCGGGCGGGCCGACCGCCCGGACGCGCCGGGTGTCGCGCGTTCCTACAGGGTGGCGAGGAAGCCGAGCGCGACCTTCCAGGTCTGCTCGGCGGCCGCCTGGTCGTAGTCGTGCAGATCGGGGTCGGTGAACAGGTGCCCGGCCCCGGGGTAGCGGTAGACCTCGACGTCCGCGCCGGTGCGCTGCATCTGGAGGTACCAGCTGTTCAGCCAGTCGTGGGACTCGAAGGGGTCCGGGTCCGCGACGTGCAGCTGCACGGGGAGCTCGTCCACCGACGCGTTCTCGGCGATGTCCGAGGTGCCGTGGAACAGCAGCAGCCCGCGGGCCTTCGCGTCGCCGAGCGCCAGGGTCTGCGCGGTCGCCGCACCGAAGGAGAAGCCGGCGTAGACGAGCCCCTGGTCGGAGTAGGGCGCGGCGGCCAGCACGGCGCGCTTCAGCAGCTCCTCCTTGCCGATCTCGTCCTTGTGGGCCATGCCCTCTTCCACCGTGTCAAAGGTGTGCCCCTCGAACAGATCGGGCACGCGCACCTCGTGGCCGGCGTCTCTGAGGCGCGCGGCCGCGGCGTGCACGGCGGGCCTGAGCCCGTACGTCGAGTGGAAAAGCATGATGTTCATGAGGCCCATGGTGCCATTTGTGCCCCCGGGGGCCGCCCTACAGCTTGGAGGACGAGGGAATGGAGAGCGTGCTGCGCCCGCTGATCGTGATCGGCGGTTCCGTGGTGATCACCCTGTTGGTCGGCTGGCTGGTCGACCGGCTGCTGCGGCGGGCCGACAGCCGTCATCACGAGACGCCGCTGTGGGGGCTGTTGCGGCGCTGCCGCCCTCCCTTGCAGGTGGTGCTCATCACGGCGCTGCTGCGCAGCAGCTACCGCCAGATGGGCATCGACTGGATTCGTGACCACCGCGCCGGGATCGGCCAGGTGCTGACCCTGGTGCTGATCGGCGCGTCCGCCTGGCTGGTGGTGCGGATCGCGGTGACGGTCGTGGAGGCCACGTACGCCCGGTACGCGACGGCCAGCCGCGACCCGGCCCGGGTCCGCCGGGTCCGTACGCAGGTCACGCTGATCCAGCGGGTGGTCATCGCGGTGGTGACGGTGGTCGCCATCGCGGCGATGCTGCTGACGTTCCCGCCGATGCGGGCGGTCGGCACGTCGATGCTCGCCTCGGCCGGTCTGCTCGGCATCGTCGCGGGTGTCGCCGCCCAGTCGACGCTCGGAAATCTCTTCGCCGGATTCCAGATCGCGTTCGGCGACATGGTGCGGCTCGGCGACACCGTGGTGGTGGACGGTGAGTGGGGCACGATCGACGAGATCACCCTGACGTTCCTGGCGGTACGGACCTGGGACGAGCGGCGGATCACGATGCCGGTCTCGTACTTCACCAGCCAGCCGTTCGAGAACTGGTCGCGCGGTGGGGTGCAGATGACCGGCACGGTCTTCTTCCACCTCGACCACTCCGCCCCGGTCGCGGCGATGCGGGAGAAGCTGCGGGAGCTCCTCGGGGACATCGCCGCCTGGGACGGCCGCGACTGGTCGCTGGCCGTCACGGACACGACGCCGTCCACGATCCAGGTGCGGGCGGTGGTCACGGCCAAGGACGCGGACGACATCTGGACGGTGCGCTGCGCGGTGCGTGAGCAGTTGATCGGCTGGCTGCGCGACCACCATCCGTACGCGCTGCCGCGGATCGCCACCGGCCCCGCCGTACTGCCGCCGGGCGAGCAGTGGGCGGAGCTGACGGGCGCCGGGCCCCGGGCGGTCCTCGACAAGGCGGCGCCCGCCGACGGGGAGGGTTCCAAGGCCCCGCGCACGGGCCGCGGCTGAGGCTGCCCCGCGACGGTCTCAGCGCAGCGAGCGGAAGTCCAGATACCGCAGCACCCGGTCCACGACCTCCGGGTCGGAGCCGGGCTCGCTGCGCGCGGAGAGCACCTCGTGGCGGGCGGCCGACATCATCTCGCGCTGGACCCGGCTGATCGCCTTGAAGCGTTCCGCGCGCTGGGCGTAGGCCTCGCGACGCTCCTCGTCGACCATGTCCGGGCTGATCCGCGCTCCGATGTCGTACGCGGCGCGCTGGAGCCGCTCCATGACCTCCTCGGGGAACTCCTCTACCTCCTGGATCTCCTTGAGGCGGTACTTGGCGGCCTTGGCGGCCCGGATGGCGAGGTCCCGCTCCAGTGCCTCTTCGGCGTCGGTGTCGGCCCGGACCCTCAGCTTGCGCACCAGCCAGGGCAGGGTGAGCCCCTGGAAGACCAGGGTGGCCATGATCACGGCGAACGCGATGAAGATGATCTCGTCACGGCCGGGGAAGGGCTGTCCGTCGTCGGTCTCCAGCGGGATCGCCAGGGCCAGGGCGACCGAGGCCACCCCGCGCATCCCGGCCCACCACATCACGACGGTCTCCCGCCAGCTCGTGGGGATCTCCTCGCTGACGTCGCGGCGGGTGTGGAGCCGCTTGGCCAGCCAGGTGGCCGGCAGCAGGTACAGCAGCCGTACGCCGACGACGACCGCGACGATCGCGAGCCCCCAGCCGACCATCTCCAGGGCGTGTCCGTCGGCGGTGCCGAACACGCTGTGCAGTTCCAGGCCGATCAGCCCGAAGGCCACGCCGGTCACCAGGGTGTCGACGATGTCCCAGAACGTGACTCCGGTGAGCCGGCCCAGCACGTCGTCGGCGTCGGCGGTGTGCTCGGCGAGGAACAGCGCGACGGTCAGGACGGCCAGCACGCCGGAGCCCATCAGCTCCTCCGCGAGGACGTAGGCGACGAACGGCACCAGCAGGGTCAGTCCGACCTGGAGGGTGGCGTCGCCCAGCAGGTTCATCAGCTTGATGGTGAGCCAGCCGAGCGCGAGGCCGACGACGACCGCGACGACGGCGGAGAGGAGCAGCAGCCCGAAGGCCTCGGGGAGCGAGAAGGTGCCGCTGACGGCGGCGGCGATGGCCACGTGGTAGAGCACGATGGCGGTCACGTCGTTGAAGAGCCCCTCGCCCTCCAGGATCGACACCAGTCGGCGCGGCAGTCCCACGGAGCCCGCCACGGCCGTCGCCGCGACCGGGTCGGGCGGGGCGACGAGAGCGCCGAGGGCGACGGCGGCGGCGATGGGGAGCCCCGGCACGATCGAGTTGGCGACCGCGGCGACGGCGGCGGTGGTGACGAAGACGAGGGCGACGGCCAGCAGGAAGATCGGGCGTCTGTTGGCGGCGAACTGCCGCCAGGAGGTGCGCTGCACGGTGGCGTAGAGCAGCGGCGGAAGCAGCGCGGGGAGAATGATCTCCGGTGGGATGTCGACGTTCGGCACGAACGGCATGAAGGCCATCGCGATGCCGATGAGGGTCATCAGCACCGGCGCGGGCAGCCCGAGCCGGTCGCCGAGCGGCACCGTGACCACGGCTCCGAGCAGCAGCAGGAGCAGCAGGGACATCTGTTCCACGAGGTGCCTTCCGGAGCGTGCGGGTCCGGCACACCACGAGCTGCCGAACAGGGCTCCCACCCTGCCACGCGGGGTGCGCGATTCGGCCGATACCCCCCGCTACCGGCACTCAGGCCGGGCGGATCTCCCGCCGCATGGCCCGGTGCGGCATGCCCGCGTCGGGGAACTCGGGTCCGTACGCGACATATCCGAGTCGCTCGTAGAAGCCGAGGGCGTGCGTCTGGGCGTGCAGGTCGACGGCGGCCAGGCCCAGCGTCCGCGCCTCGTCCTCGATGGCCCGTACGAGGGCGGCGCCGACCCCGAGGCCGCGGGCCTCCCGGCTCACGGCGAGCCGGCCCAGCGAGCCGACGGCGGGGTCGCCGCCGGTCTTCCCGGCCGCGTCGGCGCCGTGCAGCAGCCGGCCCGTGCCGAGCGCGGTGCCGTCCGCCGCGACGGCCAGGACATGCGTCGCGGTCGCGTCGTGGGCGTCGTACTCCAGCTCCTCGGGCACGTTCTGCTCGCCGACGAAGACCTCTTTGCGGACCTGGAAGCAGGCTTGGAGGTCGCTCTCCTCAACGGCCCTGCGGGTGCTGTACGGGGAGGGAACGGCGGTCACTGACTCTCCGCGGAGATGGTGTCGAGGGCCTGCTGGAGGTCGGCCGGGTAGGTGCTGGAGAACTCCACCCAGCTGCCGTCGCTCGGGTGCTCGAAGCCCAGGCGCACGGCGTGCAGCCACTGGCGGGTCAGCCCGAGGCGCTTGGCCAGGGTCGGGTCCGCGCCGTAGGTGAGGTCGCCGACGCAGGGGTGGCGGTGGGCGGACATGTGGACCCGGATCTGGTGGGTGCGGCCGGTCTCCAGCTTGATGTCGAGGAGGCTGGCGGAGCGGTAGGCCTCGATCAGGTCGTAGTGGGTCACCGACGGCTTGCCCTCGGCGGTGACCGCCCACTTGTAGTCGTGGTTGGGGTGGCGCCCGATGGGGGCGTCGATGGTGCCGCTCATCGGGTCCGGGTGACCCTGGACGAGGGCGTGGTACTTCTTGTCGACGACCCGGTCGCGGAACTGGGCCTTGAGCAGGGTGTAGGCGCGCTCGGACTTGGCGACGACCATCAGGCCGGATGTGCCGACGTCGAGGCGGTGGACGATGCCCTGGCGCTCGGCGGCGCCGGACGTCGAGATCCGGTAGCCGGCGGCGGCGAGGCCACCGATGACGGTGGTGCCGGTCCAGCCGGGGCTGGGGTGGGCGGCGACGCCGACCGGCTTCATGATGACGACGATGTCGTCGTCGTCGTGGACGATCTCCATGCCCTCGACGGGCTCGGCGACGATCTGGACGGGGGCGGGTGCCCCCGGCATCTCGACTTCCAGCCAGGCGCCTCCGTGGACCCGCTCGGACTTCCCGGCCACCGAACCGTCCACCTGGACCTTCCCGGCTGCGGCCAGCTCGGCGGCCTTGGTGCGGGAGAAACCGAACATCCGGGAGATGGCGGCGTCGACGCGCTCGCCTTCCAGGCCGTCCGGTACGGGCAGGGTGCGGATCTCGGGGTGCGTACTCACCTGTCGAGTATGCCTTGCGCGGAACGCTCCCCGCGCAGCCCGGGCGCCCCTGGACGACAGGCCCTAGTCCTTGTGCACGGTCCCGTCGGGGTCCAGGCCCTTGAAGGAGAGGATCACGATGAGGATGCCGCCGCACACGATGGCGGAGTCGGCGAGGTTGAAGACGGCGGAGTTCTTGGGGGCGATGAAGTCCACCACCGCGCCCTCGAACACGCCGGGCGCCCGGAAGATGCGGTCGGTGAGATTGCCGAGCGCACCGCCCAGGAGGAGGCCCAGGGCGATGGCCCACGGCAGGCTGTAGAGCTTGCGGGCGATCCGGAAGATGACGACGATCACCCCGGTGGCGATGATGGTGAAGATCACCGTGAACGCCTCGCCGATCCCGAACGCGGCGCCCGCGTTCCGGATCGCCCGGAACTGCAGCCAGTCCCCGATGATGTCGATCGGCGGCTGGTGCTCCAGCTTCGCGACCACGAGCATCTTGCTGCCCAGGTCCAGCAGATAGGCCACGACGGCCACGCTCAGGAGGGCGAGGATTTTGCGCTTGCCCCGGCCCGCGTTCACGGCCGCGTCGGCGGCGGTGCTGCCGCCTTCGTCCGTGCCGTCGACATCAGGGTTTTCCGGCGTACCGATGATGCGCTCCGCCTCTGCCACGTGAGTCCCTCAACCTAGGTGCCTGCCTGATGATGAGGGTACGACACACCTGTGCGGATCAGCCGCGCCGCTCCTGCTTCTGCTTGTCCTCGACGCACAGGGTGGCCCGGGGGAAGGCCTGCATTCGCGCCTTTCCGATCGGTTTGCCGCAGACCTCGCAGAGTCCGTACGTCCCCGCCTCCAGCCGGGCGAGCGCCCGCTCGGTCTGCTCCAGCATCTCCTGGGCGTTGGCGGCCAGCGACAGCTCGTGCTCGCGGGTGATGTTCTTGGTGCCGGTGTCGGCCTCGTCGTCGCCCGCGCCGTCGCCGGAGTCCCGCATCAGCCCGGCGAGCGCCGCACCGGAGGCCTCCAGCTCGCTGCGGAGCCGCAGCGTCTCGCTCGTCAGCAGGGTGCGCGCCTCGGTGACCTCCTCGGGCGTCCAGGGGTCCTCCCCGGGCCGGACGGCCAGCTCGTCGGGGGCGGCGGCGCGGGCCGGCGGCACGGGGGCCGTGGCCTGTGCGCCCGCTGCCTGACGACTCGCGCTCTTCTTGGCTACCACCGTGCGGTCTCCCGTCTGCTCGGCGGCCCGGGCCGCCTCCGTGGCCTTGTCCGAGGCCTTCTCGGCCGCGCTCTTCTTGGCGGTGCTCTTCTTGGCGGCGGTCTTCTTCGCCGTCGTCTTCTTGGCGGCCGTCTTCTTCGCCGTCGTCTTCTTGGCCGCGGCCTTCTTCGCCGTCCTCTTCGCGGGCGCGGGCGCCTGCTCGGCCGGCGACCCGTGGGTGCCGTCGTGCTCGGCAGCGGTCTCTTCCGCCGTCTTCTTCGCCACCATGGCCGCGGCCCCTTCACACATTGTGATCTTGCTCGCGAATCGTGCTGGGACGATAAATCGACTCCAGCCCCGCGGCAACGGGGCACGCCGCCTTCCCGCCCCTCCCCGTATCCGGTCGTGGCGCGCCTGCCTCCGTTGTTCCCAGCTCCCCGTCCGGTAATCCGGCCCTCGGGCCCCGCCGGGAAGTCCTTGTACCCCGTCCCGCCACTCGGGTCACGCCCGCGCGCCGTGGATAACCGGTCGGCCGTCGCCCGTACGGGCCCGTACACTGGGCCCAGCGAGAGGCTTGGATGGGACGAGTAGCGTCGTACGCAGCCAGTAGCGACCCGGGGACGGTGGGAGCCCGGGGGCGAGCGCGCCGTGAAGATCACCCCGGAGTCGCCGGAAGAACGCTTTGAACCGATGGGCCCCGCCCATCGACGCAAGGCCACTAGACCCGGCATCGCTACCCCAATGAGGGGGCCAAGGGCCTGCGCCCGGGGCCAAGGAGGGTGGTACCGCGGGAGCCGAGACGCTCTCGTCCCTCCGACGGAAGTGGAAGACGTCCGCCGGAGGAAGCCGCACATGACATCGCCGCAGTACCGCCAGGTACCCGCCCAGGTCGACCTGCCCGCGCTCGAGCACGCCGTGCTCGACTTCTGGCGCGAGAGCAAGGTCTTCGCCAAGAGCCTCGACCAGTCCGAGGGCCGCCCCGAGTGGGTCTTCTACGAGGGTCCGCCCACCGCCAACGGCATGCCGGGCGCCCACCACATCGAGGCCCGCGTCTTCAAGGACGTCTTCCCCCGCTTCCGCACCATGCAGGGCTACCACGTCGGCCGCAAGGCCGGCTGGGACTGCCACGGCCTGCCGGTCGAGCTGGCGGTGGAGAAGGAACTGGGCTTCAACGGCAAGAAGGACATCGAGGCGTTCGGCATCGCCGAGTTCAACGCCAAGTGCCGTGAGTCGGTGACCCGGCACACCGACGCGTTCGCCGAGCTGACGACCCGCATGGGCTACTGGGTCGACCTGGACGACGCGTACCGCACGATGGACCCGGAGTACGTGGACTCCGTGTGGTGGTCGCTCAAGGAGATCTTCAACAAGGACCTGCTGGTCCAGGACCACCGCGTCGCCCCCTGGTGCCCGCGTTGCGGCACCGGCCTGTCCGACCACGAGCTGGCCCAGGGCTACGAGACGGTCGTCGACCCCTCGGTCTTCGTCCGCTTCCCGCTCACCTCCGGCCCGCTGGCCGGCGAGGCGGCCCTCCTGGTCTGGACGACCACCCCCTGGACGCTGGTCTCCAACACGGCGGTCGCCGCCCACCCCGAGGTCCGCTACGTCGTCGCGACGAACGGCGAGGAGAAGCTCGTCGTCGCCGAACCGCTCCTGGAGAAGGCCCTCGGCGAGGGCTGGGAGGTGACGGGCCCGTCGTTCACCGGCGCCGAGATGGAGCGCTGGAGCTACGAGCGCCCCTTCACCCTGGTCGACTTCCCCGCGGAAGCCCACTACGTGGTGAACGCCGAGTACGTGACGACCGAGGACGGTACGGGTCTGGTCCACCAGTCCCCCGCGTTCGGCGCCGACGACCTCGTGGTCTGCCGTGCGTACGGCCTCCCGGTGGTCAACCCGGTCCGCCCGGACGGCACCTTCGAGGAGGATCTCCCCCTGGTCGGCGGTGTCTTCTTCAAGAAGGCCGACGAGGCGCTCACCGCGGACCTGGACGCACGCGGCAAGCTCTTCCGCCACGTCCCCTACGAGCACAGCTACCCGCACTGCTGGCGCTGCCACACGGCGCTGCTCTACTACGCGCAGCCGTCCTGGTACATCAGGACGACGGCGATCAAGGACCGGCTCCTCCAGGAGAACGAGAAGACCAACTGGTACCCGGACTCGGTCAAGAACGGCCGCTTCGGCGACTGGCTGAACAACAACGTCGACTGGGCGCTCTCCCGCAACCGCTACTGGGGCACGCCGCTGCCGATCTGGCGCTGCGAGGACGACCACCTCACCTGCGTGGGCTCGCGCGCCGAGCTGACGGAACTCACGGGCACCGACCAGTCGGGGCTCGACCCCCACCGCCCGTTCATCGACGAGATCACCTTCACCTGCTCGCACGAGAACTGCCAACTGGAGGCGTACCGCGTCCCGGAGGTCATCGACGCCTGGTACGACTCGGGTTCGATGCCGTTCGCGCAGTGGGGCTACCCGTACAAGAACAAGGAGGTCTTCGAGAGCCGCTACCCCGCGCAGTTCATCTCGGAGGCCATCGACCAGACCCGCGGCTGGTTCTACACGCTGATGGCGGTGGGCACCCTGGTCTTCGACAAGTCGAGTTACGAGAACGTCGTCTGCCTGGGCCACATCCTCGCCGAGGACGGCCGCAAGATGTCCAAGCACCTGGGGAACATCCTCCAGCCGATCCCGCTGATGGACCAGCACGGGGCGGACGCGGTGCGATGGTTCATGGCGGCGGGCGGCTCCCCGTGGGCGGCACGGCGCGTGGGCCACGGCACGATCCAGGAGGTCGTCCGCAAGACGCTCCTCACCTACTGGAACACGGTCGCCTTCCAGGCCCTGTACGCGCGTACGTCGGGCTGGGCCCCCTCCGGGGCCGACCCGGCGCCGGCGGACCGCACGGTCCTGGACCGCTGGCTGCTGAGCGAACTGAACGCGCTGGTCGACCAGATGACCGTCGCGATGGAGGGCTACGACACCCAGCGCGCAGGCAAGCTGCTCTCGGCGTTCGTGGACGACCTCTCCAACTGGTACGTACGCCGCTCGCGCCGCCGCTTCTGGCAGGGCGACAAGGCGGCCCTGCGTACGCTGCACGAGGTCGTCGAGACGGTGACCCGGCTGATGGCCCCGCTGACCCCGTTCATCACCGAGCGGGTCTGGCAGGACCTGGTGGTGCCGGTGGCCCCGGACGCCCCGGAATCGGTCCACCTGTCGACCTGGCCGAAGGCGGACCTGTCGGCGATCGACCCGACGCTCTCCACGCAGATGGCGCTGGTGCGCCGCCTGGTGGAGCTGGGCCGGGCCACGCGCGCCGAGTCGGGCGTGAAGACCCGTCAGCCGCTGTCGCGCGCGCTGGTGGCGGCGACGGGCTTCAGTGCCCTCTCCCCCGAGCTGCGCGCCCAGATCACGGAGGAGCTGAACGTCACGTCGCTGGCCTCGCTCTCGGAGGTGGGCGGCTCCCTGGTCGACACGACGGCGAAGGCCAACTTCCGCGCCCTGGGCAAGCGGTTCGGCAAGGGCGTCCAGGCGGTGGCCAGGGCGGTGGCGGACACGGACGCGGCCGCGCTGTCCCTGGCCCTGCGCGAGGGCACGGCATCGGTGGAGGTCGACGGCGAGCAGATCACCCTCTCCCCCGACGAGGTCATCATCACGGAGACCCCGCGCGAGGGCTGGTCGGTCGCCTCGGACTCGGGCGCGACGGTCGCCCTGGACCTGGAGATCACCCCGGAACTGCGCCGCGCGGGCCTGGCCCGTGACGCGATCCGCCTGATCCAGGAGGCCCGCAAGAACAGCGGCCTGGACGTCGCGGACCGCATCGCCGTCCGCTGGATCTCGACCTCCCCGGCAACGGTGGAGGCGCTCACCGAGCACACCCCGCTGATCTCCGAGGAGGTGCTCGCCCTGGACTACGCGGAGGGCGAGGCGGACGAGACCTACGGCGAGGTGTTCGAGGACGAGGGCCTGGAGCTCACGTTCCGCCTGCGGAAGCGGTAGCGGTAACCCGCAAGACCGGAAGGGCCCGCCGGAACGGATTCCGGCGGGCCCTTCCGCGTACCCCTCACAGGAAGCTCCGCCCCGTACTCCAGCCCCTCCGGCGCGTGACGAGCGGGCCCGGGGCAGCGCCCCACACTCCAGCCCCTCCCACTCCAGCCCCTCCGGCGCTTGAGGAGCGGGGCCCGGGGCAGCGCCCCGGTTTCGGGAAGAGTGGGGTCTCCCCTGCTCGAACGAAGTTGAGAGCTTGGGGATGGGCAGGGGAACAGGCCCGCCGCAGGCGCCCCACCCGCACCCGGCCAGGGCGGCCGGGCCCACGCCAAAGGGCCGGGCCCCGGGGAAACCCCGGGGCCCGGCCCTTTGCCTGCCGACGGCTACGCGCTCAGCGAGCGCGAACCGCTCAGTTGTCGTCCTCGTCGATCAGGAACCCGCGCATCGGCGAAGGCGCCTGCTGCATCGGCTGCGGCGCCTGCGGCCGCACCGGCGCCATCGGCTGCGTCATCGCGGGCGACATCTGCTGCTGGCCACCGTAGGACGGCGCGCCACCCATCGTGGACGGGCCGCCACCCATCTGCTGGCCACCGTGGCCACCGTGGTTGGAGCCGCCCATGGAGTGACCCATCGCACCCGCACCGGCCGGGGCCAGCGAGGGGGACGGCGGCAGCGAAGCAGCTGCCGGAGTCCGCGGCGGGGCGAGCGAGTCGTCCGCCTGGGTCTCCAGCTGACGCAGCTGGCTCTCCAGGTAGGACTTCAGCCGCGTGCGGTACTCGCGCTCGAAGCCGCGCAGGTCCTCGACCTTGCGCTCCAGCGTCGCGCGGGCCGACTCCAGCGAGCCCATCGCCACGCGGTGCTTCTCCTGCGCGTCCCGCTCCAGGGCGTCGGCCTTGGCACGCGCGTCGCGCTCCAGACCCTCGGCACGGCTGCGCGCCTCGCCGACGATCTTGTTGGCCTCGGAACGGGCCTCCGCGATCGCCTGGTCGGCGGTCTGCTGGGCGAGCGAGAGGACACGGGCGGCGCTGTCGCCACCGGGGCCCTGCCCCTGCTGCTGCATCTGCGGCGGCTGCATCTGCTGCATCTGCTGCTGCTGGTGCTGGGGGTGCTGGCCCATGGGGCCGCCCATCGGGCCACCCATGGGACCGCCCTGCATCGGGCCGGGGCCGTGCGGGCCCTGCGGACCGGGACCATGGCCACCCTGGGGGCCGTGGCCACTGGGACCTGCGGGCAGCTGCGGCGCGCCACCGGGCAGCTGGGGCGGACCCATCTGCGGGGGCTGCTGCTGCTGCGGCGGTCCTGATATGGCGGCGGGAACGGGCGCACCCGGGCGATCCTGCTGCTCCGGAGGCTTGCGCATACCCTGCTGCTGTTGCTGCTGCTGGTTCTGCGCGGCGGCGCGCGTCGCGGCGGCCAGCTTGGCGCGCAGGTCCTCGTTCTCACGGAGCAGACGGGTCAGCTCCGATTCGACCTCGTCGAGAAAGGCATCGACCTCGTCCTCGTCATAGCCTTCTCGGAGGCGGACGGTCGTGAACTGCTTGTTCCGCACGTCCTCGGGGGTCAACGGCATCTCTTCTTCACCTCTACGTAGTCGTCGGCAGTCGGCAAGACCGTATCGCTCACAACCTGACCACAACGCTGATCAGGATGTAGACGATGATCATCAGAACGAAGAAGGACAGGTCGAGTGCCACGCCCCCGAGACGCAGCGGCGGAATGAACCGCCGCAGAAGCTTGAGCGGTGGATCGGTGACAGTGTAGGTGGCCTCAAGTACGACCACCATCGCCTTGCCGGGTTGCCATGAACGTGCGAACTGGAAGACATAGTCCATGACCAGCCGGAAGATCAGCACGATGAGGAAACACATCAGCGCGATATAGACCACATCCAGTGCGACGCCCATGTCCCGCGGTTCCCTCTCCCCTGGCTCTCGTCAGCTCCGGCCTCGTGGCCGGCACCGGCCTCTCGGCCGGGTTGTTCCCGGTGTCGTGTTCTCAGCTCTGGTTGAAGAATCCGCCCTCTGCGATGCGGGCCTTGTCCTCCGCCGTGACATCGACGTTAGCAGGCGACAACAGGAACACCTTCTGCGTCACGCGTTCAATGCTGCCATGGAGACCGAAGACGAGTCCCGCGGCAAAGTCGACAAGTCGCTTCGCGTCCGTGTCGTCCATCTCCGTGAGATTCATGATCACCGGAGTGCCCTCACGGAAGTGTTCCCCGATGGTACGGGCCTCGTTGTAGGTCCTGGGGTGCAGCGTGGTGATGCGGTACGGCTCCCGCTCGGACACGACCTTGGGCATGATCACCGGTGCGTTCTTCTCCATGTTCGGGCGTTCAGGTGTGATGGATGCCACGGGGGCGATCCGGGCGGGTCGCACGCTTTCCGCGGGGAGCTGAACCGGCTCGCGCTGGGAGGGCGGCTGCACCACTCGTACCGGTTCGTCCCTTTCGCGCTCGCGCTCGCGTTCCCGCTCCACCTGGTGTGGGGGCTGATGCCGCCGCCGGTCACGCTCAGGCTCCGGCTCAGGTTCGAATTCGTCGTCGGGGTCGAACCCCGGACCGTCGTACCCATCGTCCTCCACGAGGCCGAGGTAGACCGCCATCTTGCGCATCGCGCCGGCCATGCTCCGAGTCCTCCGCTCTGTGGTGGATCGGCATTCGTCACCAAGTGCCCGCGATCCACTGTGGTCTGCCCGCCGTAAGCGGTAATGACCATATTTTCTGCTGTGGTCCGACTTGCTTCGCGACGTTACCCGAGCCGGGGTCGGACTCCGAGTACCGCCGTACCGACGCGTACATGTGTCGCTCCGGCCGTCACCGCGTCCTCCAGGTCCCCGCTCATACCTGCGGAGACCATGTTCGCAGCCGGATGACCTGCGCGCAGGCTGGATGAGATTTCCATCAGCCGGTCGAACGCGGCCCGTTGCCGGCCGGCGTACTCCCCGGTCAGCGGCGCCACGGTCATCAGTCCGTCGAGCCGGAGTCCGGGAGCCGCGCCGATCCCGGCCGCCAACTCCTCCACCCCGTCCGGCGCGACGCCGCCGCGCTCCCCGCGCTCGCCGCTCTCCGCGTCCAGGGCGACCTGGATCAGGCAGCCGAGTTCGCGCTCCCCGCGCACCGCGGCGGCGGAGAGGGCGGTGACCAGCTTGGCGCGGTCCACCGACTGGACGACATCGGCATAACTGGTCACAGAACGAACCTTGTTCGTCTGCAATTGTCCGACAAAGTGCCATGTCAGCGAAAGATCCGCACAAGCGGTGGCTTTGGGGGCGGCGTCCTGGTCACGATTCTCCGCGACATGGCGCACACCGAGTTCATGCAGGATCCGCACATCGCTCGCGGGGTAGGTCTTGGTGACCACGATCAGGGTCACTTCCTCGCGCTTGCGACCGGCCGCGGCGCAGGAGGAGGCGATCCTTTCCTCCACGTGTGCCAGATTCGCGGCGAGTTCAGCCTTACGGTCCGTCATGCCCTATCAGTCCAACCAGACATATCCGGCGAGCCGCCCGGTGGTGCGGTCGCGGCGGTAGGAGAAGTGGTCGCCCGATTCCAGGGTGCAGTACGGCGAGGAGTGCCGGTCCGTCACACCGAGGGTGGTGAGCTGGGCGTGGACTCCGCCGGTGACGTCGACCGCCGGGGTTCCCCAGCTGGTCTCGGACCAGGTGCCGGGGACGGCGTCGGCGACCTCGGCCCGCATCGCTTCCGGCACTTCGTAGCACCGGCCGCAGACGGCCGGGCCGGTGTGCGCGGTGATCCGGGAGGGATGTGCGCCGAGCGCGACCATGGCCTCGACCGCCGCCGGAACGACTCCGGCGACCAGTCCCGGCCGCCCGGCGTGCGCCGCCCCGACGACCCCGGCGACCGGGTCGGCGAGAAGAACGGGGGTGCAGTCGGCGGTGAGGACCGCGAGCGCCAGTCCGCGCCGGGCGGTCACCACCGCGTCCACGGCCGGAATCTCCGCGTCCGCGCCCCAGGGTCCGTCCACCACCGCGACGTCCCGGCCGTGCACCTGGTTCATCCAGACGACGTGGACCGGGTCGAGACCGAGGCGACGGGCCGCGCGCGCCCGGTTCGCGCCGACGGCGGCGGGGTCGTCGCCGACCGCGCCGCCGAGGTTGAGCTCACCGTACGGAGCGGCGCTCACTCCGCCCCACCGGTCGGTGAAGGCGAAATGAGCGCTGCCCGTGACGGGTGCCGCCCGGTGCTGAGCTATCACTTCAAGAAGTCCGGAACATCCAGCTCTTCGGCCTGGGTGTCCTGGTAGGGACGGGCCGGCGGGACGTGCGGCGGCGAGACCGGCCCGAGCGCGCTCTCGCTCGAAGCCGACGCGGGGGCGGGCTCGGCCGGAGCCGGGCTCTCCTCGCGCGGAGGTACGGAACCGAGTCCGCCCGTCGGGCGCGTGGACTCGGCGGAGGACCTGGCCGGGGCGGCCGGCTCCTCGCGCTTGTTGCTGTTCGCGCCGAGGACGGTCTCCCGGCGGGCCGGCGGCTGTCCGCCGTCGAAGCCCGCCGCGATCACGGTGACCCGCACCTCGTCGCCCAGGGCGTCGTCGATGACGGCGCCGAAGATGATGTTGGCCTCGGGGTGCGCGGCCTCGCTCACCAGCTGGGCGGCCTCGTTGATCTCGAAGAGACCGAGGTCGCTGCCGCCGGAGATGGAGAGGAGGACGCCGCGGGCGCCGTCGATGGAGGCTTCCAGGAGGGGCGAGGAGATCGCCATCTCCGCCGCCGCCACCGCGCGGTCGTCGCCGCGCGCCGAGCCGATGCCCATGAGCGCCGATCCAGCCTCGGACATGACCGACTTGACGTCGGCGAAGTCGAGGTTGATCAGACCCGGGGTGGTGATGAGGTCGGTGATGCCCTGGACACCCGAGAGCAGCACCTGGTCGGCCGACTTGAAAGCGTCGAGCACGCTGACCTGGCGGTCCGAGATGGACAGCAGGCGGTCGTTGGGAATGACGATGAGGGTGTCGACCTCTTCACGGAGTTCGGCGATGCCGTCCTCCGCCTGGTTCGCGCGTCGCCGGCCCTCGAAGGTGAACGGGCGGGTGACCACGCCGATCGTCAGGGCGCCGAGCGAGCGCGCGATGTTGGCGACGACGGGTGCGCCGCCGGTGCCGGTGCCGCCGCCCTCTCCGGCGGTGACGAAGACCATGTCGGCCCCCTTGAGGACCTCCTCGATCTCCTCACGGTGGTCCTCTGCCGCCTTACGACCGACGGCCGGGTTCGCCCCGGCGCCGAGGCCCCGGGTGAGTTCGCGGCCGACGTCGAGCTTGACGTCGGCGTCGCTCATCAACAGGGCTTGTGCATCCGTGTTGATCGCGATGAACTCGACGCCCTTGAGACCGACCTCGATCATTCGGTTGATGGCATTGACACCACCGCCGCCGACACCGATGACCTTGATGACTGCGAGGTAGTTCTGCGGTGCTGCCACGTCGAAGGCCTCTCGCCTCGAGTTACGTGTCGTCGCTCTGCGGTAACCCCGCGGCGACGACTGATGTCGATGGGGACGGTCCGAACGCCGACCCAAACCCTAACGTTGAAGTTTAGGGTTACCAGTGTGTCTGCTTCCTGGACTCTTCCGAACAGGACACTAAGTCGACAAGTGGCGCACGTTCAACGAACACGCCGAACCTCCCGTTTTTCTTTTCACCCTATGTGATCACCCGTAGCGCTGACCAACCAGGGTGCTGGCCAGCACAAATACCCGTCAACTCGTCGATACCGCCGGGGCGGTGGGAGCACTTACGTCGAACTGTTCCGCTTTGGGGGCGGCTTTCATGAGTGCGGTGAGGACGCGCGCCTTGACCCGACCGTCCTCGCCGCTCCCCCAGGTCACCACACGATCCCGGGTGAGCCGCAAGGAGATCGCGTCGTACGAGGTGACCCGCACGACCTCGGTGTCCTCGGCCACGCCTGCCGGAAGTTCGCCGGCGACCCGGACCGCTTCCCGCAACAGACCGTCACCGCCGAAGCGGCGAAGACTCGCGGACGGTTCGGGAGTCAGCTCCAGCAGGGGCACGCCCTTCGGCGCCTTGTCCACGGTGGCGAAGCGCACGCCCTCGGCATCCACTTCCACGAACGCGCCGCCCTTTTCGACCAGCAGGACCGGCTTCCGTTCGGTCACCTTAAGGCCGATGCCGTCCGGCCAGGACCGAACGACATCAACTGTGCCGATACGAGGCAACTTCTGGCGCAACCGGCGTTCCATGGCGTCGGTGTCCACGGAGACCAGCGGGGCGCCGATCGGTGTGGCGGCAACCGCTTCCACTTCTTCGCGGGTCAGGACCTCGACACCGCTCGTGCTGACCTTCTCGACACGGAGCCAGGAGGAGCCGTAGAGCACCCAGATCACGAACGCGGTGAGCAGGGCGACCGCGACACCGATCAGGATCAGCAGGGTGCGGCGGCCGATCCGGGGCCCCTCCGGGCCGCTGTGCGGCGGGCCGGCGGAGGTGTCCGCCCGCCCGGGTGCGCCGCGCTGGGCGGTCGTCGGTCCGGCCACGCTCGCTCCTTCGACGGACCCGGGGCGCCCGCCCCGGGTCCGCACCGCATCACGCCGGACGCCTAGCGGCGCGCGGCAATCGCTTCGTACACCATGCCGACGAGCAGGTCGTCGGCGTCGCGCCGGCCGAACTCGGCCGCGGCGCGGGACATTTCGTACAGCCGGTGGGGGTCCGACAGTACCGGCAGGACGTTGCCCTGCACCCACTCCGGGGTGAGCGCCGCGTCGTCCACCAGCAGGCCGCCGCCGGCGTTGACCACCGGCTGGGCGTTGAGCCGCTGTTCGCCGTTGCCGATGGGCAGCGGGACGTAGGCGGCGGGGAGCCCGACGGCGGTGAGTTCGGCGACGGTCATCGCGCCCGCGCGGCAGAGCATCATGTCGGCCGCGGCGTACGCGAGATCCATCCGGTCCACGTACGGTACCGGGATGTAAGGCGGCATCCCGGGCATGTTGTCGATACGCGGCAATTCGTTCTTCGGGCCGACCACATGGAGGATCTGGATCCCGGAGCGCTGCAGCAGCGGCGCGACCCGCTGGACCACCTCGTTGAGGTGGCGCGCGCCCTGCGAGCCGCCGGAGACCAGCAGCGTGGGCAGGTTGGGGTCGAGGCCGAAGGAGGCGCGGGCCTCCGGGCGGACCCGGGCGCGGTCCAGCGTGGCGATGGTGCGGCGCAGCGGGATGCCGATGTAGCGGGCACCGCGCAGCTTGCTGTCGGGGGTGGAGACGGCGACCCCGTGGGCGTACCGCGAACCGATCTTGTTGGCCAGGCCCGGGCGGGCGTTGGCCTCGTGGACCACGATCGGCACACCGGCCCGCTTGGCCGCCAGATAGCCGGGCAGCGCGACGTAGCCGCCGAAGCCGACCACACAGTCCGCCTTGGTGCGCTCCAGGATCTGCTCGGCGGCCTTGATGGTGCCGCGCAGCCGGCCCGGGACGGTGATCAGTTCGGGTGTGGGCTTACGGGGCAGTGGCACGGCGGGAATGAGCGCCAGCTCGTACCCCCGCTCGGGCACGAGCCTGGTCTCCAGTCCGCGTTCCGTGCCGAGGGCAGTGATTCCCACGGTCGGGTCCTGCCTGCGCAGGGCGTCTGCGAGGGCAAGCGCGGGCTCGATGTGTCCGGCGGTCCCCCCGCCGGCGAGTACGACATGCACCGAAATTCACCGCTCTCCGGACGGACGCTTCTTGACGCGCCGTCTCATCGTCTTCCATCTCACCCCGGGCTTCCGCATGGCCAGGGCCGCCTTGGCGGCTGGGTCCTCCCGTGCGAAGGCGATCATCAGCCCGACCGCGAACATCGTCGGCAGCAGGGCCGACCCACCGTAGGAGAACAGCGGGAGCGGAACCCCGGCGATCGGCAACAGGCCGAGCACCGCACCGATGTTGATCACGGCCTGGGCCGTGATCCACGTGGTCACGCCTCCCGCGGCAAACCTCACGAAGGGGTCCTCCGTGCGTCCGGCCACGCGGATACCCGCATAGCCTAGAGCCGCGAACAGGGCGAGCACGGACAGCGTCCCCGCCAGACCCAGTTCCTCACCGGTGATAGCGAAGATGAAGTCGGTGTGTGGTTCCGGGAGTTGACCCCATTTTTCCACACTCGCACCCAGTCCGGAACCGAACCATCCGCCGGACGCCAGAGCATAGATCCCGTGTGCGGCCTGCCAGCAGCCGCCCTCCGGATCGGGTTCGCTCACACCCATGCAGGCGAGCCGGGACATCCGGTTGGGGCTGGTCCTGATCAGCAGGAAGGCGATGACGGCGGCGAAGCCGAGTACCCCGGCGAACAGCCGGGTGGGAGCGCCCGCCAGCCAGAGCAGACCGAACAGGATCGCCGTGAGAATGATCGCGGTTCCCATGTCGCCGCCGAGCATGATCAGCCCGAGCAGCATGAACGCGACCGGCACGAGCGGCACCAGCATGTGCTTCCACTGTGTCAGCAACCGCTTGTCCTGCTTGCGGGCCAGCAGGTCCGCCCCCCACAGGATGAGGGCCAGCTTGCCGAACTCGCTGGGCTGGAGCTGGAACGGGCCGCCCAGGTAGAGCCAGTTCTGGTTGCCGTTGACCGACATCCCTATCCCCGGCACCTGGACCAGGATCATCAGGAAGACGGTGACCATCAGTATCGGGTAGGCCAGCGCCCGGTGGAGCTTCACCGGCATCCGGGCGGCGATCAGCATCAGCGCGCCACCGATGACGGCGGCGAGGAACTGCTTGCCGAAGAAGTAGGTCGAGGGCTTGCTGATGTCCAGCGCCTTGATCATCGAGGCGGAGTAGACCATCACCAGGCCCAGCACGGTGATCAGGAGGCTGGAGCCGAGGATCACGTAGTAGGCGGTCAGGGGCCGGTCCCAGGCCCGTCGTGCCCGCTCGTAGGCACGGCGCGGTCCGCCACCGCGCCCGGTGCGCGGGGGGCGCCCCGAGCCGCCGCGTCCGGAGCCGCGGGGCGTCTCGGGACGCCGGGCTCCGGTGGCGAGGCGCCCGCGCACGGGCCTCGGGTCCCCGCCCCCTCACCGCCTGTCCCTTATACCCCTCTCCGAGCCCACGCG
>NZ_JAAXYC010000087.1 GCF_018619185.1 Streptomyces sp. McG3
GGACGGGGCGGGGCGGAGGCCGGTGATCCTCTCCGCCGCCAGCTTTCCGGAGATCAACACGGTCGGCACGCCGACGCCGGGTGTGGTGCCGCAGCCGGCGAGGACGGCGTTGGACGTGCCGCGTACCAGGTTGCGCGGGCGGAACGGCCCGGTCTGCGCGAACGTGTGGGCGACGGAGAACGGAGTGCCCGCGGCGTGGCCCCGGGCGGTCCAGTCGACCGGCGTGACCAGTCCTTCCTCCTCGATCGCCGCCCCGAGCCCCGGCATCTCACGGCGTTCCAGCTCGGCCAGCAGCTCGTCGCGGTAGCGGGGCCCCAGCTCCCGCCACTCCCGTACACCGGGCCCGACCTCGGTGTTCGGGCAGGGCGCCAGCACGTAGTGGAGGTGTTTGCCCGGCGGGGCGAGGGAGGGGTCGGTCGCGGTGGGCCGGGTGATGAGGAGCGACGGATCCGACATCAGCTTCCCCGTACGGGTGAGTTCGTGGAAGGTGCTCTTCCAGGCCGCGCCGAACGAGATGGTGTGATGCGCCAGATCCGGCCAGGTGCGGTCGGTGCCCGCGTGCAGGATCACCGCGGACGGCGAGTGCCGCAGGGGGACGGCCCTCCGGGGGCTGCCGCCCAGGAGTCGGTAGGCGACGGGCAGATCCGGCGTCAGGACCACCGCGTCGCAGGGGATGCGCTCCTGATCGGTCACGACCGCGGTGACACGGTCACCCGAGCGCTCCAGCCGGGTCGCGGTCTGCCCGAAACGGAACGCGGCACCCGCGTCCTCGGCCGATCGGGCCATCGCGCGGGGCAGCGCGTGCATGCCGCCCTTCGGGAAGTACACCCCGGCCACGGTGTCCATGTAGGCGATGACGGCGTACGCGGCGAGCGCGCGGGCCGGCGGCACACCCGCGTACAGCGCCTGGAAGGAGAAGACCCTGCGCAGCCGTTCGTCCGAGACGAAGTGCCCGATCCGCGCGTCGAGCCTGCCGAAACCGCCGAGAGCGGCGAGCCTGGCGAGGTCGGGGTGGGCGAGCTGGAACGGCGAGTCGAAGTTGGTGTCGATGAAACGGCGCATCTGCACCTGGTAGAGGCGCTCCAGCCAGATCCGCAGCCGCCGGTAGCCGACCGCCTGACGGGCGCCGGCGAACTGCTCGACCGCGGCCTCCATCGCGGCGCCGTCGGTGTGCACGTCGAGCTGGGATCCGTCGGCGAACCGGGCCCGGTAGGCGGGGTCCAGCGGGATCAGCTCCAGCCGGTCGGTCATCCGCTCCCCGACCGCGGCGAAGGCCTCCTCCACCAGGTCCGGCATGGTCAGTACGGTCGGCCCGGTGTCGACGCGGAAGCCGCCCGACTCCAGCAGGCCGGCCCGGCCCCCGGGCACGGTGTCCCGTTCGACGACCGTGACGCGGCGGCCCGCGCCGAGGAGGTGGAGCGTGGCGGCCAGCCCGGCCAGCCCGGCGCCGACCACCACCACATGGTCGACCGGACCCTTGACAGTGATCATGCGCGGGTTCCTCCTTCGGTCGCGGCGGGGTCGGGGGCCGGAGCCGTGGCCCCGGCGTCGTGCCCGTACGGTGGCGCGGTGTCCGGGAAGGGACGGGAGCGGTCCGCGGAGACCGCGCGCAGCATGCCGAGCAGCCTGCTGCCGCCGTGCGTGTCGACGTCGACGGCTTCGCCCAGTGCGTGCACGGCCTGCTCGCAGAGGTGCTCCGCTTTCCTTTCCACATGGGCGCGCGCTCCCGTGGTCTCGAACACGCCGCGTACGTCCGCGAGGGTCTCCTCGGTGAGGTCGGCGTTCGCGACGCCCAGCGCCAGCACGGCCAGGGCCGCGTGGTCGCCGGCGGCCTCGGCCCGCGTCCGGGCGACGGCCAGGAGGTAGGTCGGCTTGCCCTCGCGGATGTCGTCGCCGGACGGCTTCCCGGTCAGCCCCGGTTCGCCGAAGACCCCGAGCAGATCGTCCCGGAGCTGGAAGGCGATGCCGGCGTACCGCCCCGCGGTACACAGTGCCGCCGTGGTCCGTTCGCCGGCGTCGGCCAGGGCGGCCCCGATGGCCACCGGCCGCTCGACGGAGTACAGAGCGCTCTTGAGGCAGCTGGTGTGCAGGGCCTGTGACGCCGAAGGACGCCCGGCGACCTGACCGCGCAGATCCAGGTACTGTCCCGCGACCATCTCGGTCCGCATGGAGCGCCAGAGGCTGCCGACGCGGCGGCGTACGGGGTCGGGCATCGGAGTCTCCGCCAGGGTGTCGTCGGCCCAGGCCAGCGCGAGATCCCCGGCGAGCAGGGCGGCCGAGGCGCCGAACGCGGAGCCCCGTTCGTCGTCCGGTGAGAGACCGGCACGGTCGGCGAGTCCGATGTGCATGGCGGGTCTTCCCCGCCGCAGCCGCGAGCGGTCCATCACGTCGTCGTGGATCAGCGCGCAGGTCTGGATCAGCTCCAGGGCGACCCCGAGCCGCAGTGCGGCCTCGGTCTCCGCCGCGCCGCAGGCGCGCATGCCCCACCAGAGCAGCCGGGGGCGCGTCCGTTTTCCGCCGTCGAGCGTGAAGTCGGCGACCCGCTGGGCCAGCTCCGCGGAGAACGACGCGTCGCACTCCGCGGCCTCGGCCACCCGTTCGGTCAGTACCGCCTGCGCGGTGCGGAGAAGGTGGCCGACCACATCCGCGTCGACGACCCGCGCGTCCTTCGACGGTGGCGCGTGCCGGCGCGGCCCGTCCAGCTCGGACACCGGGGGCGGAGCCTCGGCGCACGCGTGCTCCACGACCTGGAGACGGTCCATCTCAAGCCCTTCCGGTCGGTGGTGGGTGACGGCTGGTTCGCCGCTTCGCACGGACGCGTACCCCCGCACGGTCGATTCGCGCATGACCGATGGGGAGCAGCCGCCCCGCGAGGAAGCGAAACGGTGCTCAGAGACGATCACGACAGGTGCGGGCTGCTGTCGGAGAAACACCCACGGGCACCCCCGATGAGGGCCACCGCGCCCGTTCGGCCTACGGCAACGACGCCGGCCGCGACCACCGCGGGGACGGCAAGACGTTCCCGGCGTTCACACGGGGCCTTGCCGAGCCGGTCGAACGGTTGTGCCGGCCGGCACCTCCGCCTGCTGTCCGGCGCCCGGGGTGGCGGCGCCGTACGAGGCGTTCGTCCGTCGCGCTGTCGGCTACCGGATCTCGATGCAGCGACCGGCGTAGTAGGTCGCCAGTTCGTGGTTGTCGAGGTAGTCGTCGAATCCGACGCGATACGCGAGCGTCAGCTCGACCGGCGAGGGGGCGTCGTCGAACGGCCGGCTCGCGCGGATGGCGTCGAGCAGGTGCGGCATCGCGTACTGGAACCGCAGTCCGCCGCGGACGTAGTGCGGCAGGCCGTCGATGCTGCGCAGCTCGGCGTCCTCGGCACCCGCTCCGGAGTAGATCGGGCGGGTCGCGTTGTCGTAGCGGAAGATCTCGTCGAGCAGCGGCCTGTGCCGCTCGGGCACCTTCGACCGGATCGCCTCGTCCCACCAGCGCTGGAAGACCGGCGCGAACCGCGGGTCGGCGTAGAGCTTGTGCAGCGACTCGACGACCAGGCCGGAGTCGGTGAACTCGCGGCCGTGGCCGAGCAACTCGGCGACGGCGGGATCGGCCGAGTCCTGGAACCAGTCCGACAGGATCAGCAGTACGGCGCTCTGGGTGAGCCCTGCGAGCTCCCGCAGCGGCACCCAGATGTGCCGGAAGTACATGTTCTCGCTCATCATCCGGGCCCAGAACATGAACCGCTGCATCGTCGTGTTCTCCGCGACCGTGACGGTGCGGTTGGCGAGAACGTACTCGAAGTCGTCGTTGTCGCCGCGCACGGTGACAAAGCCGTGCTCCTCGCGGTTCTCCGTGTAGTTCGTGTTGGGCAGCAGCAACAGGGGGTAGAGGGCGATGCGGGAAACGTGTTCGGACAGCCGGTCGTAGCCCGTCAGGAAGGAGTCGACCGTCTCACCCGGCGCGCCCCAGATCAGCTCCGCGTAGGCGTCGAGCCCCTCCGCCGCGAGCCACGCCGCCAGCTCCTTCCACTCGTTGAGCCGCATGTTGCTTCTGCCCATGTCACGCAACGCCGTGTCGTCCAGTGTCTGCAGCGCCACGGTGAACGAGCTCTGGAACCCCTCGGCCTTCATCCGGCGGATGATGTTGTGGAACGTCCTGGACTTGTTCTTCGCCCACGACGTCTCCAACGACTTCGGGAACCCGTATTTCTCGCGCGTCCTGACGAGGTCCTCGACGAACTCCGCGTCCGGCTGCCGCATGCCGAAGTTGGAGTCGCACAAGACCACCGTCGGAATCCGGTGATAGCCGAAGATGTCGAGCTCCGCGCGCAGCCGCTCGCGGGAGAAGTCGCGCATCCTCTGGCCGACCGCGCCACCCCAGTAACAGAACGAGCACTTGTACGGGCAGCCGCGGTTGGTCTCCATCAGCGCGACGTCGTAGGGGAACCGGCCATGGTGGTCGAGCAGCGGGATGGCCCCGGTGAGAAAGGGCGACGGAATCATGTCCAGATCGTCGATGCGCGGCGCCTCGGCAGTGGTGTGGATCGCGCCTTCCTCGTCGCGGTAGGAGATTCCCGGCACCTGCGCGAGATCGTGCGGCGACTTCTCCTCCAGGACGGCGAGCAGCAGGTCCCGGAAGGTGAACTCGCCCTCGCCGTTGGCGACGACGTCGACCTCGGGGAAGCGTCGGAAGACGCGTTCCGCCTGGTGGGCGACGTGCGTTCCGCCGAAGACGACCCAGCCGTCCGGGCGCACCGACTTGTAGGTCTCGGCGAGCGCGCCGAACTGGTTGAGGTTCCAGCCGAGGACCGAGAACGCCAGCACGTCCGGCACCACCCCGGAGAAGATCGTGCGCGCCATCGAGCCGAGCGATTCTCCACCGCGGAAGTTCAGTATCCCCACGTCGAACTCGGGTCCCACCAGGGGATCGGCCCGTGCTGCGGCTGTCAGATAACCGGCGGCGAGCGGCATCGACTCCTTGGGCATGTCCCAGGCGCCCTGCTGCACGATCAGCGCGCGCCCGCGCTTCTCCCGGGAACGTGGTCGTGGTCGTGGTGACGGAAGTGCGGACCGGCTCACTGTTCTGCCCCCATGCCGCCATGCCGGGTTCCCGCGGGCGATGCGGGTGACGCGGCGGTCCACCGCCGCCGCCACGGTGAGGACCGTGCATCCATCCGGCAGCTCACCCGGTCGTGTCGTCCATGGCGCGGCGCAGGGAGGCCGGACGCAGGTCGGTCCACATCTCCTCGACGTAGGCCAGGCACGCCGCCCGGCCGTCCGGGCCGTGCACCACCTGCCACCCGGCGGGCACCGGAGCGAACTCCGGCCACAGCGAGTGCTGGTCCTCGTCGTTGCGCAGCACCCGGAACGGTGCGTTGTCGTCGTCGAACGGGTTGGTCGTCTCAGCCATGCCGCCTCCAGGTCGCCGCACGCTACAACGCGCCGTCGGGTGGTCAACACTCCCGCCCTCCAGCACGGTGAACCCCGACACGCGGGGACACGCGGGGACACCCCGGCCCGCCCGTGCGGGAGGGCCGGGGCGGTTGTTCGGTCAGATGCGGTAGCCGAGGCTGCGCAGCTGCTGACGGATCGCCTCGTCGTCGGCCGTGGCGGTGCCGCCGGCAGCGGCGCCCGAGTCGGCCGGAACGAGGGCGAGTCGCTCCTCACGAAGGTTCTCGTTCACTGGTTCTCCTTTCCTGACTTCGGTGTTCATCCCTGCCCGGTCGGACAAGCTCGGTGCCGCCCTATGGTGGCGGTATGGATGGCGACATGGATGACCTGGCCTACGACGCGACCGGTACGCCGGCGGTGCGGCTGCGCCAGTGGGAGCGGTGCTGGCCACCGGACGACCCGCATGCCAACTTCAAGGCCGAGGTGGTCGACTACGGACTCCTCGATCCGCTGGAGACCGTGCGCGGCATGTCCCGGAACCTGGACGTCCCGGTCGGCGCGATCGTCCGGTATGTGCTGGCGAAGTGGGCCACCGGCGGCAGCGGCGGCCTGCTCGAACTCGGGCCGGTGATGGTGCCGCGCCTGTGGGAGCCGATCGCCGCCGCGGAGGAGGCGGACTCCGACGAGCAGCGGCTCGCGGCGTACCACCAGCTCCGGCAGATGATCTCCTGGCTGAAGGTGCCGCTGGAGGACCCCACGGTGTACCCGGCTCAGTGATCGGCGAAGCGACCGGCTCTCAGTGCTCACGGCGCACCACCCCGGTCACGCAGCCGATCCCGCCGGCCGCCCGCAGGTACTCGCCGACGCCGATCTCGTCGACGGCCACGCCCGCCCGCTCCAGCGTCCGGCGGATTCCCGGGCAGCCCGCGGGCATCAGCACCCGCCCCGGCGCGAGCACCAGCAGGTTCATCCCGCGCCGCACCAGCAGTTCCTCGTCCGGCGGCAGCGCGATCACCCGATAGCCGTACTCGGCGAGCAGCCTCGCCAACTCCGGTGGGATCGCCGCCCGGTGGACGACGGCGGTGGACGGGTCGAGGAACACCACCGTCCCCAGCAGATGCTGTACGCCCGCCGCCAGCTCCACCGTCACCACCCGCGCCCCCAGCCCCGCGACCGCGGAGGCGACCTCGGCCGCGCCGCCCGCGTTCGTGCGGAACCCGGTACCGACGATCACCGTCGACGGGTCGATCCAGAGCGCGTCGGCGCCCTCGAACAGGGCGGTGCCGGACACCGTACGCAGGATCGGGAAACCGGCCTTCGCCAGCGCGAGCGCGGCGTGCCGCTCCTCGCCGGCCCGCTGCGCCGACGCCATCCGTGCCAGCACCGCCCCGGCCGGGGTCATCCAGAACAGGTCCCGCGCGAACACCGCGTTCGGCGTCGTCTCGGCGGAGGCCAGGTGTACCTCGACCCCGTTGTCCCGCAGGCGGTCCGCCAGCGCGTCGCACTGCGCCCGCATCGCCGGGAGATCCACCGGCCCGACCATGAGCGAGGCCCCGGGCCGTCGCACCGCGGCGATGCTGTCCGGCGGACGGACCAGCAGCACCGACCGCAACGCGGCCGTCTCCGACCGGTATCCGCACGGCGCCCACACACCCCCGGCCGCGACTTCGTCCACATGCGACGCCACCCGGGGGACCCACCCCGGGCCGCCGTGGGTGCTCGGCTCAGATCCAGTGGTCGTCACGGGTGTAACCGAGCCTCTCCGCCATCGCGAGCACGTCGGCGCTCAGCGCCGACCGGACTTCCTTCTCCCGCGCCCGCCACCTGCCGGGGCGTGGTGCGGCGGTGGACACGGTGGCGGCGATGCCGTCGGTCGCGGCCCGCCTCAGCGGCCCGTCGAACGGGATCCCCAGCCACTCCGCGATCCGCTCGACGGCGTCCGCGCGGCCGCGGGGACCGCTGATCAGGTCCTCGAACCGCACCGTGTGATCCGCCCCGTGCGCGAGCACGGCACGGTGACTCGACCACCACTGGTGGGCGCAGACCCGGGGCAGGGCGGCGGCGGTGTACGCGGGCCAGCAGGGGGGCAGGTCGAACTTCCACCAGTACCGGTCGGCCGGCCGCACATCGGCGTATCCGGCGATGCGCAACGGTTCGTCCAGCCGGTACGCGTGGAACCCGTGGTGCAGCCACCCGTCGACCAGGCCGTTGACCGACGCGGCCGGGTTCCTGGTCAGGTGCAGCACCCGCAGGCGCGCGTTGGGGAACGCGGCCCGCAGGAAGCCGAGCCGGTAGGCGTTGCCCGGCGTCTTGACCACCAGCGGCTTCGTGGCGAGATCGTGTTCGTCCGCGGGCCGCCACGGCCGGGGGAGGACGAAGGGCGGCTCTTCGAGCAGCACCTCACCGGGCGGCCCGGCCGGTCGTGGCCCCGGTGACTGCCCGGGAAGGTCGTAGTACCACGGGTTCACACCGGCCCTGCCGATCAACGCCCGCGCGAACCGGGGGAGATCACGGTCCAGTACCTTCTCGGCGGTCCGCACCAGGTCGACGGGATCGAGGTCCATCCCCGGCCACTGCACGAGAAGCCGCCACGCCGCGTCCACCGCCAGGTTCTCCACGCCGGTGCCGGGAGAGCCCGCGTCCAGGGCCAGTTCCGCCTCGAACAACGCCCGGGACCGTGGCGGAAGCGCGTGCCAGTGCGCCGCGTCCAGCACGTCCGATCCGGTGCCGCTGTGCGGGTGGTCGAGGCCGACCAGCCGCAGCAGCGGATTCAGCTCGCCGCGCAGGTGCAGCAGGTGCGGCGAGGACCGCAGCAGCTCGGAGAGCATGCTCGAACCGCCCCGCGAACTCGACGCGACGACGACGAGATCGCGGACCTTCGCGCGGAAGTGCGGCACCGGCGTGCCCCGCAACGGCCGCAGCACCTCCAGCCGGCGCACGACCTCGGCGACGGGGCTGTCCACGGTGCGGCTAGGCATGGTCGGGTTTCCGCACCGAGTACACGCACCACCGCCACCGGTCCCGCACCGAGCCGTCCGGCAGCACCTCGAACGGGTGGACAGCGCGTACCTCGCGCGGCGCTTCGTAGTAGAGGCGGTAGATCTCCTGCCGGCTCGCCGGTGTCGTCTCGTGGGTGTCGATCCACCGGTCGATCGACTCCCACAGGAAGTGCTCCTCCATCCGCACATCGGTGAACCCGCCGCCGGTGAGCAGCGCCCGGAAGTCCTCCTCGCGGAACATCTGGTACAGCAGCGGCTGCTTCTTCTTGAACACGCGGAACATCCAGAACGCGTCCACGTCCGCGTACGGCACGATCTGCCCGACGATGAACTGCCCGCCCGGCCGCAGCACACGGAAGATCTCCGACACCGGCCGCTCCGGCCGGGGCAGCAGGTGCAGCACCTCCCGGGTGACCACGAGGTCGAAACTGGCGTCGGGGAACGGCAGGTCGTAGACGGTGCCCTGGTGCACCACGTCCAGCCGGGTGGCGGCGAGCGCGGCCATCTCCGGGGTGAGGTCCAGCCCGACCATCTCGCCGACCCGGCCGCGGAACGCGCCGCCGACGACACCGCTGCCGCAGCACACGTCCAGCATCCGCGCGTCCGGCGGCACCGCGCACAGCTCCGCGTGCTTGCCGAGCAGGTCCTCGTCGGTGAGCCAGGCGCACGAGTCGTGCCAGTCCTTCGAACGGATCCCGAACTGCCGCTGGTAGACCGCGTAGTCGACCTCGACCGCCCGGGTCCGGGAGCGGGCCGTCCGCCCGGCCAGCCGCGCGGCGAGCCGGGCCCGGCTCGCGTCGATGGCCCGTTCGGCGATGCGGCGGGCCAGCTCCGGGTCGGCCGCCAGCGCCCGCCGCGCCTGCTCGGTGACGACGTCGAACACGCGGGCGCCCGCGTCGTCGTTGCGCAGGGTGCGTTTGGTCTGGCCGTCGAACCGCGCGTCCGGGATCCGGATCGCGATCACCGCGGTCAGCCCCTCCAGGATGTCGACCACGGTCATCCGGTTCGCGGACGGGCCGAGGTGGTCGGCCACCACCCCGGCCAGCGCGCCGCGCAGGGCGTCCACATGCGACCCTCCCAGGTCGGTGCGGATGGTGTTGACGTAGGCGAAGATCTGCTCCGCGTACCCCTCGGTCCACTGGACGGCGGCGTCGATCACGCACCCGTCCCCGGCCCACGTGATGGTGGTCGGCTCGGCGTGCACCTTCTCGGCGTCGCGGGCCCGGTACGCGAGCAGGCCCCGCACCCCGGTCATCTCGCACAGCGACTCGTTCCGCCCGGTGCGGTGGTCGATGAGACCGACCCGCAGGCCCGGGTGCAGATACGCGATGTCGAGCAGCCGGGCGTGCAGCAGTTCCGCGTCGAGCACGCACGAGGAGAAGATCTCCGGGTCCGGGCGGAACCACACCCGGGTGCCGCGGCGGCCACTGTCGCCGACCCGTTTCAGCGGGGTCTGGACCGAGCCCCGGGCGAACGACTCGCTGTGGTGCGCTCCGTCGCGCCACACATCCAGCCGCAACCACTGGGACAGCGCGTTCACGCAGGCCAGGCCGACACCGTGCAGCCCGGCCGAGGTCGCGTACGCGGCGTGGTCGAACTTGCCCCCCGAGTGCAGCGTGGTGAGCACGAGCTCACACGCCGGGATCCCGGCCTCCGGGTGCGGGCCGGTGGGGATGCCCCGGCCGTCGTCGGTGACCGAGCAGGAACCGTCTTCGTACAGCTCCACCGAGATCGTGCCGCAGTGCCCGGCGGCGGCCTCGTCCACGGCGTTGTCGACCAGTTCGAGCACCAGGTGGTGGGCACCGTCCGGGCCGGTCGACCCGACGTACATCGACGGGTTGCGGCGCACCGCCTCCAGCCCGGAGTGGACGGTGATCGCCTCGGCGTCGTAGTCGGTGGTCATGGCGCTCCGTTCCCGGCGAACCGCGGCTCGGTCAGCCCGGTGAGGGCCGCCTCCAGCCGGTCCACGTGCGTCTTCTTCAACGTGCACAACGTCTCCAGCCAGCTCGCCAGATCGGCCACCCCGTCCAGGTGCGCCCGCGCCGCCAGGCCGGGGTAGCGTTCGGTGGCCTCCCCGAGGTCGCCGCTGATCGCCGCGGCGAGGTTGCCGCGGGAGTCGCCGAGCGCGAAGCCGGTGCCCGGATCGTCGCCGCCCAGCAGGTCGCGCAGCACATCCAGGTGCCCGTGGGCGGCGCAGGCCACGCTCTCGGCAAGCTCGCCGAACACCCGGGCCGCCTCGGCGTGCCCCTCGATGTCGGCGACCCGCGCGCAGTAGGTGTACCGCGCCGCGGTTGCCGCCTCGGCGAGGAACGCGGCCCGCACGCCGTCGGCGAGGGACTGGTCCGGTTCCATGTCAGACCCTCGTTCCCGAGGCGACGACGAACAGCATGCGGTCGGTGATCCGCCCATCGGCCTCGGCCACCGCGTGCCGTGCGCGGAACGCGGGCGACGCCCTTCCGTAGCGGTCCCGGATGGCCTCCCGCGCGTCTTCGCCGATCGCACCGTTGTCCGACCACACGTCCACGTCCTCCACCGACACGTACCGCTGCGACCGCACCGGGTCGCACCCCGCGCCCGCGAGCAGGTCCTCGACGTCGCCGGGCCGGAAGAAGTGCCGCCGGGCCGGGTTGCGCAGCCGCAGGATCTCGGCGTACTCGTCGCGGTCGTCGTCCCCGTAGGCGCACAGGTGGGCCAGCACGACCCGCCCACCCGGCCGGGTCACCCGCACCATCTCCCGCACCGCGTCCGGCAGCGTCATGAACTGGATCCCCTGACGGCACACCACGATGTCGAACGTGCCGTCACCGAAGGGCAGTGCCTCCGCCGGGGCGATCACCAGTTCGTCGAGCACGTCGCGCGCCTGCTCGGCCATCTCCGGTGTGATGTCCACGCCGGCCAGCCGCCGCACCCGCCCGGCGAAGAGCCTCGACACCAGTCCGGTGCCGCACGCCACGTCCAGGACCGCGTCGCCCGGCCGGGGCGCGGCCGTGGAGAGCATCAGCTCGCCGAGCGCGTCGTCGGTGCACCAGGAACTGGACCGGTCGTAGGTGCTCGCCCGGTCGGCGAAGTGCGTGCGGACGCTTCCCGTCTCGTTCATCTGCTCTCTCCTGCCGGAATCGGGGCGCGGCGCGGCTTCGCGCGGCGGCGCAGCCGGCGGACGGTGACATCGCGCCGCCAGCGCCGGAAGTGGTTGCGGTCGGTACACAGCGATCGCGCCTCCACCGCCAGCCGTACCGCCGACCCGCGGAGTACGACGCCGAGCGGGCCGGGAGCCGGTTCGCCCAGCGAGGCCTCGTCGAACGGGTAGCGAAGCCTCTCCATCGCCCGCGCGGTCACGCTCTCGACCTGCCGCCGCTCCCGGTCGGACAGCCCCCGCCGGTGTGCGCCGATCCGGGCCGTGGTGATCGGGTCGCCCGCCGTGCGCCAGGACGCCGACAGCGACGCGGTCACCCGGGCGTTGCCACCGAGGTGGTGCGCCAGCATCGCGGGCTCGAACGCCTCACCGATGAAGTCGCAGATCGACCGGATCTCCCGTTCGGGCGCGGACACCAGGTCCTCGTACCGCACCAGGTGCACCACTCCGGGACCCCAGCGCTCCAGGGCCGCGCGGGCGAGCTCCTGTTCGGCCTTCCACCGCAGCGCCATCCGGTACGGGTGGCAGTGGCCGAACACGGCCCGCTTCGCCGACGCGGCCACGTCGCGGGGATCCCGCACCAGCCACAGGAACCGCGCGTGAGGGAGTCCGGCGAGCACCTCGTCGACGTGCTCGACCATGAACGTGCTCTTGCACCCCCACCGGGCCGCGCCCTCCGCGACGCGGTACTGGTCGTAGATCGCCGACACCACCCCGAACAGCGACGGGCCAGCCGCCTCGGTCACCGCGGCCCGGTCGATCACGTGCGGCCACGGGTGGATGTGGTCGCGCAGCAACCGCATCGCGTCGCCCACCATCGCGTCGACATCGCCGTCGTACGGGATGCCGGACAGGTACCGCATGAAGTGCGGCGGATGCGGGACCGCGATCCGCGCGTGCGCGTCGAGCACCAGCCGCAGCAGGTTCGACCCGGAGCGTTCGGTCCCGATGATGAGGATCGGGCCGTCCTGGGTGGACATCGGTCAGCCCCCGACCGCGAGCTTCTTCGCGCCGCAGTCCATCAGCGTGCTCCCGACCGCGGCCACCTCCGGGTCGGCCACCTTGTCCAAGGTGTACTGCTCGGAACCGGGAACCAGCGGCGCGGCGGCGGAACTCCACTGCGCGCGCCAGCCGGTCCCGGCGTACGACGTCGACCGCTCGGTGCCGTCGGCCGGCTGCGGGTGGAAGTACTGGAAGTGCTCCGGCCAGTGCTGGAAGTCCATCACCGGGCCGGGCTGATAGGCGTCGTACACCCGCTTGTACGCGTCCCGGCAGACCTGCTCGGGCAGCCCGCTCACGTTCAGGAACTCGTCCTCGTGCAGCGCCTGTTCGACCGACAGCCAGTTCAGGTGGTCGACCTCGCTGCGAATCACCTTGTTCCGCACCGCGTCCTGGTACACCGTCGTACCGGGCATGGCCGACAGGTACTTCACCCGGGTCACATGGTTGTACTGCTCGGCGAACTGCACCATGTCCGACAAGGACTCCTCGGTCTCGTTCGGCAGACCGACGATGAGCAGCGAGCCGAACCGCACGCCGCCCTCGAACGTGGTGCGCATCGCGCGGACGGTCAGGTTCTCGCTGCTGCCCTTGCGGGCCTCGCGCAACACGTCGCGGCCCAGCGACTCGACGCCGTACAGGATGATGTCCGCACCCGCGTCCCGCATCGCGTCGATGCGCGGTACGTCCATGTCGGCGCACCGGGTCAGACAGGTCCACCGCAGATCGTGCTGGGAGATCACGTCGCACATCTCGATGGTCTGGCCGCGGTGCGAGCTGAACGTGAGGTCGACGAAGAAGCAGAACTCCACGCCGTACCGGGTCTTCAGCCAGTCGAGATCGCGGTCCATCTTCTCCGGCGACTTCGCCCGCACCTGCGGGGTGGTGCGGTAGCAGAACGAGCAGTCCATCTTGCAGCCGCGGCTGTAGGACGAGATCACCTGCGGCTGCATGCCGAGCGGCGACCGCGACTGGGGCCACAGTTCGAGCCGCATCCTGGGCAGCGCGTCGAGATCCATCATCTGGCCACGCGGCGCCGTACGGCGCGCGTTTCCCTTCTCGTCCCGGTAGCAGATGCCCTTGACGGTGGGGAGATCCTGCTTCCACGCGCCGCGGGCGTAACTCTCCATCAGCTCCAGGATGGTGATCTCGCCCTCGCTGATCACCGCGATGTCGCAGTCGGTGTCCGACATGAACACCCCCGGCGCGGAAGTGACCAGCGAGCCGCCGCAGATGATGGGTATGTCCGGGTGCGACGCGCGGACCATCGCCATCAGCGCGCGGCAGAACGGGAAGTTGTCCTCGAACGTGCACATGCCGAGCACGTCGGTGCCTTCGTTGATCTGCTCGTACGCCGCCCGCAGGGGGTTCGGGGTGTAGCGGACGTCGACGATGCGCACCGGGTATCCGGCGTTGTGCAGCACGGTCGAGATGTACGTCGCCCCCTCGTAGGGGGAGGTGAGGAAGAACTCCCAGCCGCGCGGCATGGTGAACGGCGAGGGCCCGACGACGAGGGTGAACCTCGGCAGCGTGGGATCGACCGGCACCGGTTCGGCGTCCTGGTCGCGCATCTGATCGATGTAGCGCTGGTCGACGGTGCCGTTCGCGTCGGCATACAGCTCCAGGGCCAGGGACAACTTGCGCGCCATGTGAATGCTCCCTCGCTTCACGGTCGTGGAGTCTTCGCCGCGTAACTGTAGGAGCGGGATGTGCTGTTCGGCACGGGTGTTCATGCCCGCCCGTTGGCCGTTGTCGAACGCGGGGAGCCCGTTGTTAGCTTCGGTGCCGCCCGGCGTCGACAGAGGAACGCGGAGGAATCCCGGTGACCGCACAGCCGAACATCCTGTTCATCTCCCTGGACACCGTCCGCGCCGACGTCGCCTATTCGGGGAAGTACCCCGGCGTGGAGCGGCTGCGCGCGAACGGGGTCAGCTTCACGCAGGCGATCTCGTCGTGCCCCCTGACGCCGGTCAGCCACGCCACGGTGTTCACCGGGCTCCAGCCGCCCCGCCACGGGGTCAGGCACCTGTTCCGCGAAGCGCTGGACAAGCGGGTACCGACGCTGGCGGAGCGCCTGTCGGCGGCCGGGTACACGACCGGCGCGGTGGTGTCCTGCCCCGGTCTGAACCAGTGGTACGGGATGGATCGCGGGTTCGACTTCTACGACGACGAGATCCCGCTCCTGCCGGACGGCCGGGACCCGCTGTCGGTCGGCGACGTGAAGCTGCGCGGGCTGGCGCTCAAGCGCGCGCCGCTGGTGGTCGAACGCGCCACCCACTGGCTCCGGTCGCTGGACGGCGACGGCCCGTTCTTCCTGTTCGCGCACTTCTTCGACGCGCACTGGCCGTACGAGCCGCCGGAGGACGTCGGCGTCGAGGTGGCGAACCCGTACGAGGGCGAGATCGCCTACACCGACCACTACGTCCAGCTCCTGCTGCGCCGCATCGCCGAGATGGGCCACGACATCGAGTCGATGCTGGTGGTGTGCTTCTCCGATCACGGCGAGGACCTGGCCGGGTGGTACCCCAACGACCACGCAGGCGACCTCGGCCACCCGTACGAGGAGGGCCACGGCTGCCTGCTGTTCGACGCGACCCAGCACGTGCCGCTGATCATCAGCGGCCCTGGGGTGCCGGTGGCCATGAGCGTGGACAGCCAGGTGCGGCTGGTCGACATCATGCCGACGGTGCTCGACCATCTCGGGCTGGACCCGCTGTCGTCGGACGGCGCCTCGCTGACCGAGTTCTTCGAGGGCGGCACCGGGGCGTCCCGCGAGGCGTACTCGGAGACCTACTTCCCGCAGGAGCGGGCCGCCGCCTCGGACGACTACCCGGACCTGAAGGCGCTGCACGCGGTGCGGGCGGACGGGCGGAAGGTGATCTGGGAGGCGGACGGGCGGCAGGTGTGGGCCTATGATCTCGCCGCCGATCCCGACGAGCTTCGCGGGCGGGTTCTCGTGTCCGACGAGGACGCGTGAAACCAGGGGTGACCCCGGAGCCCCGCTCGGTCCGCCGGGTCCTGATCGCGAGCACGATCGGCACCGCCATCGAGTGGTACGACTTCTATCTGTACGCGACGGCGTCCGCGCTGGTGTTCGGCCCGCTGTTCTTCCCCGGATCGTCGGCCGCCGGCGGTGTGCTCGCGTCGTTCGCCACCTATGCGGCCGGGTTCGTCGCGCGCCCGCTGGGCGGCCTGCTCTTCGGCCACTTCGGCGACCGCGTGGGCCGCAAGTCGATGATGGTGTGGACGTTGCTCGTCATGGGCATCGCCACGTTCGGCGTCGGCCTGCTGCCCACCTATGAAACGGCCGGTGTGCTCGCGCCGGTCCTGTTGGTGACGTTGCGCGTCGCCCAGGGCATCGGCATCGGCGGCGAATGGGGAAGCGCGGTGCTGCTCAGCACCGAACACGGGCCGCCCGAGCGCCGGGGCTTTTTCAGCAGCTGGCCCGCGATGGGCTTCGCGCTGGCGTTGTTCGGCAGCAACCTGACCTTCGTGCTGATCTCCGGGCTGCCCGAGGAGGACTTCCTGACCTGGGGGTGGCGGCTGCCGTTCCTGGGGTCGATCGTCCTGGTCGGCATCGGTATCTGGGTCCGGCTGGGGATCGAGGAGACACCGGAGTTCGTGCGTGGCCGGGCGGAGAGCCGTCCCGTCCCGGTGCCGGTGATCATGGTGCTGCGGCGGTGGCCGCGCCGCGTGGTGATCGGCGTTCTCGCCTCGCTCGGCACCGGATCGGTGATCGCGATGTTCACCGTCTTCCTGGTGGCGCACGCGGCGAAGGCCGGGCCGGAGGTGCGGTCGAACGTGCTGACCTGGCTGATGATCGCGGCCCTGGGAGAGTGCGTGACGCTGCCGGTGTTCGGCGCGCTGTCCGATCGGTTCGGCCGCCGGCCGGTCATGATCTTCGGCTACGTGGTCGCGGTGGTGGCGATGATCCCGGCGGGCGCCTGGCTGTCCTCGGGCGATCCGACGCCGGCCGCCCTGGTGCTCGTCCCCGCGCTGACCATCGCGCACGGCGCGATCTACGGTGGCCTGGCGGCGTTCCTGGTGGACCTGTTCCCGACCATGGTGCGGTTCTCCGCGATCGCCGTGACCTACCAGGTGGGCGTCACCCTCTCCAGCTTCTGGCCGCTGGTCGCGGTCGCGATCACCGGTGGCTCGTCGTCATTGCTGCCGGTGGTCGCGCTGTTCGCGGTGGTCCAGGCGGCGGCGGCGATCGCCGTGGCGTGCGCGCCGGACTCACGCGCTGACGCGGACCTGGTCGCGGACCCGGCAGGCGAGCGCCGACCAGTCGGCCGCGCAGTCCATGGCGAGGCCGGCGACGACCGGTGACCAGCGCTGGGGGACGGCGGCGGCGAGGCGGTCCCACTGTGCGGCGTCGAGGGTGTTGGCGTCGAGCAGCCGCAGGAGCGCACGGCCGATCTCGGAGAACCGCAGCGACGGATCGGTGCGCAGCGAGAGCAGGAACCGGTCCCGTTCGGCGCGAGTCGTGCCGGAGGCGCCGCTGTCGCCACCGGTGTGGTCGCCCGGCGCGTTGTTCTCCGGTGCGCTGCTTTCCGTGCGGTGTCCGGCGGAAAGGCGATACCGCAGCGGAATAGGATCCTCGCCGCGGCGTAATCTCTCCCGGACATCCCGGGCGGTGCCGACCGATATTCCGGCGATGCGGGCTATCGCCCGCAACGAAAGATCTGGGTTGTTCGCAATCGCCTGACTCGCCATCATGCGTCCGTGGGAGGCGTCGAGCGGCCGCACTTTCCCGTCGCGGCCGAGCCGGGTGTGCAACTGAGTCATTTCTCCGGTTGAGCGCTGCCGGATCGCGGCCACCGTCTTGGTGGACAATCCGGCTGTCGACGCGATCAGGCGGTCCGACAGGTGCGGATGCGACGCGAGGATCCGGGCGGCGGCGGAGGTGCGGTCGGCCAGCGTCAGCGGCAGCCCCTGGGTCACGTTGGCGCTCACGGCCAGCACGAACGCGTCCTCCTCCGAGCCGTCGACGAACCGCGCACCGATGGTGGCGTCCCCGCGCAGCTTGGCCGCACGCAGGCGGTGCACACCGTCGATCACCTGCATGGTCGGCCGGTGCACGAGGATCGGCGGAAGGCCGTCCGGGCACTGCGCGAGCGCGCTGACGTGGTCGGGACGGGAGCCGGCGACCCGCACGAGACACGTTTCGGTCACCTGATCGACCGGCACGAACGTCGGTGGCGTGTCCCGTGGCTGCGTACCCAGCGATGTCCCGCTCATCCGAACTCCTCCAGATGGCCAACCCATTTCCGAGCACGACGCGGTCACGCCCGGCAGTGCGTAACCGATCGGATCCCGGGAAACGGCTAAAAGATACTGGCCAGGTTATGGCACCGAACAGACCGGCGAGACAAAATTTCCCTGAGCAAGTTCTCATAATCGCCCCGGTGGTCGGCGCATCGGGTGACCGTCGGGGTAAGCACCTCGTCGACCTCGTTGACACCGATCTGCTTTATGCGACAGAGTTCCCCCGTTCCCCCAATGGATTTCCGTGGGTCACGGAGTGTGAAACGGCAGTGGACGCGCGAATAGATACGGTGAATTCCTTACCGGCCGAGACGATGGTCGGGATGTTCCGTCGCCAGGTCGTCCGGGCCCCGGAGTCGATCGCGGTCGTCGCCACTGACGGCACGCTCTCCTACGGTGAGCTCGACGCCCGCGCCTCCGCGGTGGCCCGCGGGCTGCGGGACCGCGGGATCGGGCCGGACGACATCGTCGCCGTCGTGATCCCGCGCGGCGCGGACATGGTGGTGGCGGTCGTCGCCGTGCTCGCCGCGGGAGCCGCCTACCTGCCGGTCGACTCCACCCAACCACCGGACCGGGTCGCCGCCGTGCTCGCCGACGCCCGCCCCGCCCTGGTGCTGACACCGGCGGAGCTGCGGGTGCTGGAGGCGGCGGCGTCCGCCGCCCCGGTGGCGGAACCCGATCCGGGGTGCGCCGCCTACGTCATCTACACCTCCGGCTCGACCGGAAGACCCAAGGGCGTGGTCGTTCCCCATGCGGGGATCGCTCATCTCGTCGCGGCGCAACGGGACCGCTTCGGTGCCCGGCCGGGTGCCCGGGTGCTGCAGTACGCGTCGGTCGGCTTCGACGTGGCCGTCGCCGACCTGTGCATGGCGCTGCTCACCGGGGCCACGCTCGTTCTCGCGCCGCCCGAGGGCCTTCCGCCCGGCGAACCCTTCGCCCGGTTCATCGCCGAGCACGGCGTCACCCACGTGTGCATGCCACCGAGCGCGCTCGCCACCCAGCCGGACATGGCACTGCCTTCGGTCGCCTGCCTGATCGTCGCGGGGGAGGCGCTGGGCCCGGACCTCGTCGCCCGATGGTCTGCCGGCCGCCGGATGATCAATGCCTACGGCCCGACCGAGACGACGGCGTGCGCCACCATGAGCGCGCCGCTCACCGACGGCCCGGTGGTGCCGATCGGAGCGGCGATCCCCGGCACCGAACTACGGGTGCTGGACGAGACGTGCGCCCCGGCCGCCGAGGGCGAGCTGTACATCGGCGGCGCCGGGGTCGCGCGCGGCTATCTGGGCTGCCCCGGGCCGACCGCGCAGCGTTTCGTCGCCGACCCGTGGGGGCCGCCCGGGTCGCGCATGTTCCGCACCGGTGACCTCGTCCGCGTGGCTTCCGACGGCGACCTGCTGTTCCTCGGCCGGGCCGACGATCAGGTGAAGATCCGCGGCCACCGGGTCGAACCGGCCGAGGTGGAGGCCGCGCTCGGGGCTCACCCGGCGGTGGCGCGGGCGGCGGTCGTCGCCCGCTCCGGACCGCTCGGCGCCTACCTGGTGGGCTACGTGGTGCCGCGCGGGGCGGGCGTACCGGACCTGCGCGCGCACCTCGCCGAGCGGCTGCCGGCCCACCTCGTCCCGGACATGATCGAGGTGGTCGGGCACTTCCCGTCGACCCCCAACGGGAAACTGGACCGGGCCGCGTTCGCCGAGCCCGCGCCGCGGGCGTCCGGAGCGCTCGCCGACGACCTCGCCCGGTTGTTCGCCGAGGTGTTGTCGGTGGATTCGGCCGCGCCGGACGACGACTTCTTCGCCCTCGGAGGCACCTCGCTCATGGTCACCGCGCTGGTCAGCCGCATCCGGCTCGAACTGGCCGTGGAAGCGTCCGTCGCCACCGTGTTCGACGCCTCCACACCCGCCGACCTCGCCAAAGCCCTGTCCGCGACGGCCGCGACGGCCCCGGTGGACTCGGCCGGGGGACGGACATGAACGTCGTCATCGTCGGTGCGGGTATGGCCGGAACGATGCTGGCGATCCGGCTGGCCCGCCGCGGCCACCGGGTGGACGTGGTGGAGCGGCGCGGCGACCCACGCGGCACGAACGGCCCGGACGCCGCGTCGATCAGCGTCGGGCTGTCCGAACGCGGGCGGGCGGCGTTGCGCGACATCGGTCTCCTCGAAAAGGCCCTGGCCACAGCGGTTCCCATGCGCGGGCGGATCATCCACCACAGCGGCCGGGTCACCTACCAGCCCTATGGCACGGACGACACCGAGGTGCTGCACTCGGTCCGCCGCCACGATCTCAACATCGCCCTGCTCGACGCCGCCGCGTCGGTTCCCCGGGTGCGGCTGTGGTTCGGGCACCGCGTCACCGGCCTGTCCGGTACCGAGGTGCGGACCCCCGCCCGGACGTTCTCGGCGGATCTCGTCGTGGGCGCGGACGGCGCGTACTCGACCGTGCGCACGCTCCTGCACCGCCGGGTGCGCGCCGAGTTCCACCAGACGCACCTGGACTGGGGCTACCGGGAGTTCACCGTTCCGGCCGTCGACCGGCCGGAGGCGTTGCACGTGTGGCCCGGCCGGCGGGGACTGGTGGTGGCACACCCCAACCCGGACGGATCGCTGACCGGCACCGTGTTCCTGCCGTTCGACGGCGACACCGGGTTCCTGGGGCTGCGCGACCCGGCGCGGGCCGGGGCCTTCCTGGCCGAGGAGTTCGGCGACCTGACCGATCTGGTGCCCGACCTGGTCACACAGTTCCTCGCGCACGAACCGGGCACCCTGGTGTCGGTGCGCACCGCACCGTGGCAGCACGACCGTGTCGTCCTCGTCGGCGACGCCGCGCACGCCGTGTTCCCGTTCTACGGCCAGGGGATGAACGCCGCGTTCGAGGACTGCGCGGTGCTCGACGCGTGTCTCGCCGAGCACGCCCCGGGCGACGCGCTAGCAGCGTTCGAGGCCCGCCGCCGGCCGCACACCGACGTCCTGGCCGAGCTGTCCGCGCGCAACTTCGTGGAGCTGCGCGACCGGGTGCGGTCACCGGTGTTCCTGGCCCGCAAGCGGATCGACTTCGAGCTCGGCCGCCTGTTACCGGGGTGGCGGACGCTGTACGCGATGATCAGCCACAGCAGCCTCCCGTACGGCGACGCGATCGCCCGGGCCCGCCGCCAGGACCGCCTCCTCGCCGGACTCGCCGGACTCGCCGGACTCGCGTTGCTCGCCGCGGCGCGGCGGAAGCGGAGCGGGAGATGCTGAGCCACCCCGCGGGTGATGTCACGCTGTTCGAGCCGGATCACCCGGACCTGCCGGCCGCCGCCCAGGTGGTGCTGGCGTGGGCGCGGTCCTATCTGTGCCGACCGCACCCCGATCTGGGGCGGGGTGGCGACGTCTGCCCGTACACGGCCCTCTCGCTGGAGCGGGGCGGGCTCTTCCTCGGCGTACACCCCGGACGGCCGGACCTGCGGGCGGTGATGACCGCCTACCGCGACTGGTTCCCCGACCTGCCGCCGCGGGAGTGGCCGGGGGCCAGATACCGGACGGTCCTGGTGGTGCTGCCGGACGTCACGCCCGGCGAGATCGACCGCACGCAGCGGGAGCTGAAGCCCGGATTCGTGGAACGCGGCCTGATGATCGGTGAGTTCCACCCGGGCCCGCCGTCCGCGCCCGGTCTGTGGAACGCGGACTTCCGGCCGATGCGCAGCCCGCTGCCGTTGCTGGCGGTGCGGCACATGGTGGCCGCCGACGCGCCGTTCCTGCGGGCGGACCCGGAGCAACTGGCGGCATACCGGAGCCGGTTCGGAGACCGGGGAGGGTACCGATGACGGTCCCGCTCCCGCCCGGGGCCCGACGGCTGTGGTTCCTGGAGGCGTTCGCCGATGGCGCACCCCTGCACAACAACCCGGCGGTGTTCCGGTTGGCCGGCCCCGTGTCGCTGCACGCGCTCCGGCGCGCGGCGGATCTGGTGGTGGCGCGGCACCCGGTGCTGCGCACCACGTTCGACGAGGCCGACGGCGAGCCGGTCGGCCGGGTGGGTCCGATGGGCGCCGCGGATGTCGGGATACGGACGGTGCCGGCCGCGGACGCCGCGGCGTTCGCTGCCGAGGCCGTACGGGAGCCGTTCGACCTGCGCACCGGGCCGTTGTTCCGGATCCGGCTGGGCCGGATCACGCCGACCGACCACATCCTGGTCATCAACACGCATCACGCGGTCGTCGACGGCAGGTCACTGTCGGTGCTGTGCGGGGAGATCAGCGCCCTGTACGCCGACCCGGCCCGGCCCCTGCCGGATCCCGGAGCGCCGCCGGACGTCATCGACCACGACCCGTCCCGCCGGGCGTCCGACCTGGACGGTGTGCCGGACCTGCTCACCCTGCCCACCGACCGGCCCCGCCCGAGGATGCGCGCCTTCCGGGGCGAACTGCGCCGCCACGCCGTCCCCGAGGGGCTCACCGCGCGGGTCGACGCGCTCGCCCGTGCCACGCGCGCCACCCGGTTCGTCGTGCTGCAGGCCGCGTACGCCGCCACGTTGGGCACCACGGCGGGTCAGGACGACGTCATGGTCGCCACCCTGGTGTCCGGGCGGCCGGGGCCGGAGTTCGCCGGCGTCGTCGGAATGTTCGTGAACCCGGTGCCGCTGCGGGTGGGGATCGGCGGTGATCCGACGTTCCGCGAGCTGGTGGCCAGGGCCCGCGGCGCGGTCGCGGCGGGACTGGGCGGCGCGGCGGTCCCGTTCGACCGGATCGTCGAGGCGGTCGGCGCCTCCCGCGACCCGAGCCACGCGCCGCTGTGCCAGGCGCACCTCGTGATGCAGGACCCACCCATGGTGGCGCTCCCCGGCGTGCGGGCCGACCGGATGCTGCCGGACACGGGCACGGCCGACGTCGACCTCACCGTGATGGTGGAGTCGGGCGGGGCGGAGATGGCCGTGGTCACCGAGCACGACACGGACCTGTTCGACGGCGCGACGGTCGACGGTGTCGCCGGGCGGCTGCTGGCCCTGCTGGACCGTGCGTGCGCCGACCCCGATCGCCGGTTGTCGGCGTTGACGGCAGGGACCCCGGTCGCCGCGTCGGTGGCCGGTCCCGCCGGTGTCCCGGCGCCGTCGACCGTGCTGGAGCTGATCCGGTTCGGCGCGGACGGCCTCGCGGTGGGGGAGTTGTCCTACGCCGGGCTGGAGCGCCGTTCGGCGGCGCTGGCCTCGGTGCTGCGGGCGAAGGGCGCCGGGCCGGAGGTGTGGGTCGCGGTGGACCTGCCGCGCGGCACGGACCTGGTGGTGGCCATCCTCGGGATCTGGCGGGCGGGCGCGGTGTACGTGCCGGTGGAACCGCTGTGGCCCGAGCCGAGGCGCCGGGCCGTCACCGGGGCCGCCCGCGTCGTGCTGACCGGGATCCCGGACCTGCCGGAGGAGTTCGAGCGCGTCGATCCCGAAATCGCCCCGGAGTCACTGGCGTACGTGCTCCACACGTCCGGCTCGACCGGCCGCCCGAAGGCGGTGGGCGTGCCGCACCGGGCGGTGGCCGGGATGCTGGCCCGGTCGACGGCGTTGGTGGGGCTGGCCGCCGGGGACGTGGTGGCGGCCCTGATCTCCCCGGCCTTCGACATCTCGGTGTGGGAACTGGTGGCGCCGCTGACGGTGGGCGCCCGGGTGGCGCCGGTACCCCCGGAGATCGTGGTGGACGGTCCCGCCCTGGCGCGGCGTCTGAGGGCCGAGGCGGTCACGGTCGTCCAGGTCACCCCGTCGGTGTGGGCGGTGCTGGTGGCGGCCGGGGGCGTGCCGGAGTGCGTGCGGGTCCGGGTGTCGATCGGGGAGGTGCTGACGCCGGAGCTGGCCGGGTCGCTGGGCGGGGCCGAGCTGTGGAACGCGTACGGCCCGACCGAGACGACGATCTGGTCGACCGCCGAACGGGTGCACCGAGGTGGCCGGTTCGGCATCGGCGACCCGCTCGACGGCGTGGCCGTGTACCTGCTGAACGCGGGCCTGCGACCGGTCGACGACGACGTGGTCGGCGAGGTGTACCTCGGCGGTTTCCCGTTGGCGCGCGGCTATCTCGGCGCGCCCGGCCGGTCGGCGACGAGGTTCGTCGCCGACCCGTTCTCACCGGTCCCCGGCGCACGCATGTACGCGACGGGCGACCTGGCGCGACGCCGTCCGGGCGGTGCCGTGGAGTTCGTGGGTCGGGTGGACGCGCAGCTCAAGGTGCGTGGCCACCGGGTGGAACCGGCCGAGGTGGAGGCGGCACTGCGGGCGGACCCGGAGATCGCCGACGCCCGCGTGGCCGGTGACGGTGACCGCCTGGTGGCCTACGTGATCCCGGCCGCCGGGCGGCCCGGCTGGCCGGGGGTGCGGGAACGGCTGAGCCGTGTCCTTCCCGCCTACCTGGTGCCGTCGGCGATGGTGTCCGTGGACGCGTTCCCGTTGACCAGCTCCGGAAAGCTGAACGTACGCGCTCTGCCCCCACCGGCGGAGGAGGCCGCCGCCTCTGACCCCCACCCGGGCCTGGAGACCACGATCGCGGTGATCTTCGCGCGCCTGCTGGCTCGCCCGGTGAACCGTGACGACGATTTCTTCCTGGCCGGCGGCCATTCCCTGGCGGCTGCGAGGGCCGTCGCCAGGATCCAGGAGTCGGTCGGCGTGGAGGTGACGATCAGAACCCTGTTCGCCCATCCCACCGTCGCCGCCCTGGCCGCCGCGATCGAGGCGGGCCGGGGCGATCCCGGCACTCCGGACGACTCCGGGCCGGTGCCCGCTCCACCAGGACGGCTGTCCGGACCGCAGCACGGACTGTGGATCATCCACCAGGCCGGTCAGGACAACGGCGCCTACGTCGTGCACGCCGCCGTCCGGCTGGAGGGTGCGCTCGACGAGACGGACCTGCGCGCGAGGTTCGCCCACACCCTGGCCACCCATCCCGCCCTGCGATCGGCGATCGTCGTCCACGACGACATCCCGCGGCTGATCGCGGCGCCCCGCACGGACGAGCTGTCGGCGAAGGCCTGGCGCACCACCGACCTGAGCGCTCACGCGGACCCGTGGCCGGAGGCCGAACGCCTGGCCGCCCGGGACGCCGACCACCCCTTCGACCTGACCCGGCCCCCGTTGGTGCGAGCCCACCTGATCAGGACCGCCCCCACGACCCATCTCCTGATGATCACCGCTCACCACATCATCTGCGACGACACATCGATGTCGATCCTGCTGACGACCCTGACCACCGCGGATCCGGTCTTCTCACCCCTGCCCGGTGCCACGGACGTCCAGCGGCCGAAGGCCGCGTCCAGCACGAGGACCAGCACACCGGGACCACCCGTCCCCTCAGCGGCAACCGTGGGCCCACGGCAGCGAACCACCGCATTCTGGGCCGAGACACTCCGCGACGCCCCGCCTGCCTCCGGACCCTCGCCGGACCACCCGTACGGTACGGCCCGGGCCCGCACGCCGGGCGGATCGCCGCACCCGGAGTCCGGCCGGGGCCCGGCTCACCCCCACCGCGCGGGCACCGCCCCCGGCGCCACCCACCGGTTCACCGTCCCGGCCGGGCTCGCCTGCCGCTTCGCCACCTGGTGCCGGGGCGAGCGGGCCACCACCTTCGCCGGTCTCCTCGCTGTCCTCGCGATCGTCTCCGCCACCCGGGACGGGGGTGACGACCTCGTCGTCGGCGCCCCGGTCAGCACCCGCCCGGCCGGGTGGGACGACGTGATCGGCATGTTCGTCACGACCCTCCCGCTCCGGCTCCGTACGAACCGCCCAGCCACCCCCCGCGACCTGCTCGCCGACGCCACCGGGGTGGTGGCCGACGCGATGGACCACGCCGACATCTCGCCGGCCGACATCCTCGCCACGGTCCCCACCCCACGGGAGGACCGTCCCCTGTTCCGGACGATGCTGGTCCTCAACCGCGAGACGGCCCCCGTCACCTTCGCCGGCCTGACCACCACCCCGCTGCCGATCGACCGCGCCACCAGCCGTTTCGACCTCACCCTCCACATCAGGGAACGCGAGGGCGACTGGCCCGCCCTCATCGACTACCGCACCGACCGGTACGAGGCGGACACGATCACCAGGATCGCCGGCCAGGTGCTGGCGGTCATGGAGACCGTGGTCCGCCACCCCGGTCTTCCGCTGTCCCATCTGGACCTGTTGTCCCCGGCCGACAGGGCCGTCCACACCGCCCTCGGCACCCGGCCCGATCCCACCTCCCCCGGTGGACCGGACACACCGTCACCCGGCCCGGCCGTCCCCACGCGACCGGCCGCCACGACCGTCGTGGACCTGATCGCGGCCCGCACCGCACTGACCCCTGACGCCATCGCCGTCCTCGACCTCGCCGCCACCCCCCTCACCTACCGCGACCTGGACCGCAGGTCCTCAGCCGTCGCCCACCACCTGCACGAGGCGGGCATCCGGAGCGAGGACCCGGTCGCGATCACCATCCCGGCCGGCGCCGACGCGATCATCGCGATCCTCGGCGTGCTCAAGGCGGGCGGATGCTTCGTCCCCGTCGACCCCGCCCAGCCGGCCTCCCGCCAACAGGCCCTGATCACCGCAGGCGGCGCGAGGACCGTGCTGACCCGCGACACCCTCCCCGCCACCGGCCGCCACGAACCGACGCCCGTCCACCCGTCCCAGCTCGCCTACGTCGTCCACACCTCCGGCTCCACCGGCGAATCCAAGGGCGTCGAGGTACAGCACGACGCGCTCCTCGACCTCACCACCGCGTTCATCGCCGAACACGGCCTCACTGCCGCGCACCGCCTCCTCATGGTCCCGCCCCCGCACTTCGACGCCGCGTTCGGCGACATCTTCCCGGTCCTCGCGGCCGGGGCCACCCTGGTCATCCACCCCGACCCCGGCGGCCTCACCGGACCGGAACTCCTCCGGCTCTGCGTCGAGCACCGCGTGTCCGCGGTGGACACGGCGGCTCCCCTCTGGCAGCGGTGGGTGGCCGATCTCGCCGGCGAACGCCTCCCGTTGGAGATCATGATGGTCGGCGGCGACATCGTCCCGGCGGCGACCGTCCGCGCCTGGGCGAAGCACGGCATACCCCTCCACAACCACTACGGCCCGACGGAAGCCACCGTCTGCGCGACCAGTCACCGCACCGTCGACGGCCGCGAGCACCCCACCCGACTGCCGATCGGCCGGCCGCTGCGACACGTCCGCGTCCACCTCCTCGACCGGGCTCTGCGCCGGGTGCCCGTCGGCGTGCTCGGTGAGGTCTACATCGGAGGGACGGCGCCCGCCCGGGGGTACCGGGGGAACCCGGCCGCGACCGCCGCGGCGTTCCTCGCCGACCCGTACGGCGACCGCCCCGGCGCCCGCATGTACCGGACCGGCGACCTCGCGAGGCTGAACCGACACGGCACGCTCGAATTCGTCGGCCGGGCCGACGACCAGGTCAAGATCCGCGGCAACCGGGTGGAGCCGGGGGAGGTGGCGGCCGTGCTCGCCGCACACCCGGCCGTCGCCGAAGCCGTGGTGGTGGCCAGGGGCGACCGCCTCATCGGCTACGTCGGTGTCCCCGACCCGAGAACACCCGCTCCAATCGCATCCACCCCCATCG
>NZ_JAAXYC010000088.1 GCF_018619185.1 Streptomyces sp. McG3
GTCCGGGGCGGTTCCGGTACGGGGACAGCCTCGGCCTCCGGGTCGCGGGGGCCGGACGGCTCCGAGGCGTTTCCGCACCGGGGGCGCGGCGGTCCGGGGCGGTTCCGGTACGGGGACAGCCTCGGCCTCCGGGTCGCGGGGGCCGGACGGCTCCGAGGCGTTTCCGCACCGGGGGGCGCGGCGGTCCGGGGCGGTTCCGGTACGGGGACAGCCTCGGCCTCCGGGTCGCGGGGGCCGGACGGCTCCGCCGTGACGACGCACGGCCGGGCGGGGATCGGTCCCCGCCCGGCCGGCGCTGTGCGGCGTTCACGCCGGCGGTGGTGCCGCTAGCGGCGGTCCTCGACGACCAGCGATGTGGCGAACGGGTCGTCGTAGGTGCCGTCGTAGTCGCTGTCACTGTCGGCGGTCGTCGCGGCCCAGATGATCAGGCCGAGGATCGCGGCGCCGACGACGATGCCGACGGAGCCGAGGATGACCCCGGCGAGTGCCATGCCCCGGTTGGTGGCCTCGCCGCGCTTGGCACGGCCGAGACCGATGATGCCGAAGATCAGCGCGAGGATGCCGAGGATGATGTTGAGGCCGTAGAGGCAGAAGCCGACCACCGAGATGATGCCGATCACCATCGCGGCCGTGCCCAGTCCGTTGTTGGGCGCCGGGGCCCAACCGACCGGACCCGCTCCGTAGGCGCCGTAGCCCGGGTAGCCGCCGTACGGCTGCGGAGGCGGAGCCGGGTAGCCGTAGTGCGCGGCGGGCGGCGGGGCCGCGTGGCCGGGGCCGTTCGGGCCGATCGGCGGCGGCGGTACGTCCGACGGTGCGGGCCCGAAGCCTCCGGCCTGGGGTATCGGCCCGGTGCCGTCCCCCGCGGCCGGTCCGGCGCTCGGCATCGACGTCACGGTCGGCTGGTCGTGGACCGGGGCGGGCGGCGGCGTGTGCGCGGCCGGCTTGCCCAGTTCCACCCTGCTGTCCGGCGGTGCCCACGGATCGCGCGGCGCGGCCCCGCCCCCGGGCTGCTCTGTGTTGTCTGACATGGGCCTCCCCCATCGTGGTCCCGTCATGCTACGGCCAGGCCTTAACGCCCCGGACCCCGCCTGCGATGATCGGTGGGGCCGGTACGCCCGGCCGACGTCACGCCGAACGGGAGATTTCCGATGACCGATCCGCATCCCTTCATCGCCGGGCTGCCCAAGGCCGAGCTCCATGTCCACCATGTCGGGTCGGCCTCGCCCCGGATCGTCGCCGAGCTGGCCGCCCGCCACCCGGACTCCAAGGTCCCCACGGACCCGGAGGCGCTGGCCGACTACTTCACCTTCACCGACTTCGCCCACTTCATCGAGGTCTACCTCTCGGTGGTGGACCTGGTCCGCACCCCCGAGGACGTCCGGCTGCTCACCTTCGAGGTGGCGCGGGACATGGCCCGGCAGAACATCCGGTACGCGGAGCTGACCGTGACGCCGTACAGCTCGACCCGGCGGGGCATCCCCGAGGTCGCCTTCATGGAGGCCATCGAGGACGCGCGCAAGGCAGCCGAGGCCGAGCTGGGCGTCGTGCTGCGCTGGTGCTTCGACATCCCGGGCGAGGCCGGGCTCCAGGCGGCCGACGAGACCGCCCGGCTCGCGGTGGAACGGCGGCCGGACGGGCTGGTCTCCTTCGGGCTCGGCGGACCGGAGGTCGGGGTGGAGCGCCCGCAGTTCAAGCCCTACTTCGACCGGGCCATCGCGGAGGGCCTGCACTCGGTTCCGCACGCCGGGGAGACCACCGGGCCGCAGACGGTCTGGGACGCGCTGACCTCGCTGCGCGCCGAGCGCATCGGCCACGGCACCAGCTCCGTCCAGGACCCGGGGCTGCTGGAGCACCTCGCCGAGCACCGCATCGCGCTGGAGGTCTGCCCGACGTCGAACATCGCGACCCGCGCGGTCACGGACATCGAGCTGCACCCGATCCGGGAGATGGTGGCGGCGGGCGTGCTGGTGACCGTCAACAGCGACGACCCGCCGATGTTCGGCACCGACCTCAACAACGAGTACGCGGTGGCCGCCCGGCTGCTGGAGCTCGACGAGCGCGGCATCGCGGCGCTCGCGAAGAACGCCGTGGAGGCCTCCTTCCTCGACCCGGCGGGCAAGCGGAAGCTGGCCGAGGAGATCGACACGTACACCACGAACTGGCTCCGGGCACCCGGCCGCTGACCCGGTCGTCGACAATGGCCCCATGGCCAACACCGTCACCAGCGTCACCGCCGTGGGACATCGCGGCGATCCGTATCTCGCGCGCGAGAACACCCTGCCCTCGATCCGCTCCGCCCTCGAACGGGGGGCGGACGCGGTCGAGATCGATGTGCGGGTGACCCGCGACGGGGTGCCCGTCCTGCTGCACGACGCGACGCTGGAGCGGCTGTGGGGCCACGACCGGAGGCTGGACCGGCTGGACCACGCGGAGCTGAAGGAGCTGACGGGCGGCGGGGTGCCCACGCTCCGCGAGGCGCTGCTCGCCGCCGGGGCGCACCGGGTGATGGTGGACCTGCCCGGCTCCACGGACGCCTCGGTGAAGAAGATCGTGGGTACGGTCCGGGAGTGCGGGGCCGGCGAGCGGGCGTACTACTGCGCGAGCGCGGACGCGATGCTGCGGGTGCGCGCCGCCGATCCGTCCGCCGAGATCGCCCTGACCTGGACCACGCTGGCCCCGCCGCGTCCGGAGCTGCTGGCCGCGGTGAAGCCGCGCTGGCTGAACTACCGCTTCGGCCTGGTGAGCCGGGAGCTGACGGACCGGGCGCACCGGGACGGGCTGCTCGTCTCCGCGTGGACGGCCGACACGAAGCGCACGATGCGCCGGCTGATCGAGCGGGGCGTCGACTCGATCACCACCAACCGGATCGACACACTTCACCGGCTGCTGGCCAACTCGCCCGGTAGCGGCGGTTCTTGATCGGTCCGGCATGATGGGAACCCCGCACCGCCCGTCGCCGCTCCGGGGCGCCGGGCCCTTGGCCATCGAGGAGCAGCTGTGATGGACCCCCGACCGCAGGCGGCAACCGCCCGGATACATTCCGACGTCGCGCACAACGCCCGTGTGTGGAACTACTGGCTGGGCGGCAAGGACAACTACCCGGTGGACCGGGCGGTGGGCGACCGGGTGACCGGGATGTACCCGAGCATCGGTGAAGTGGCGCGCGCGGACCGGGCGTTCCTCGGCCGGGCGGTGCGTCATCTGGCCGGCGACGTGGGCATCGACCAGTTCCTCGACATCGGCACCGGGCTGCCGACCGTGAACAACACCCACGAGATCGCCCAGCACACCGCGCCGCACGCGCGCATCGTCTACGTGGACAACGATCCGATCGTGCTGGCCCACGCCCGTGCCCTGCTGACCAGTTCGCTGGAGGGCGCGACCGAGTACGTCGACGCGGACGCGCACCGCCCGGAGCAGATCCTGCGGGCCGCCGAGCCCACCCTGGACCTGGGGCGGCCGGTCACGGTGATGATGCTCGGCATCCTGAACTTCGTGCTGGACACGGACGAGGCGCGGTCCATCGTGCGGACGCTGATGGCGGCCGTGCCGTCGGGCAGCCATGTGGTGCTGACCCACCCGACGCTGGAGCTGGGCGGCGAGGGCAACGAGGCGGCGATGCGCTTCTGGAACGAGAACGCCACACCGCCCATCACGGCCCGCAGCAGGGAGGAGTTCGCCGGTTTCCTGGAGGGTCTGGAGATCCTGGAACCGGGGATCGTCTCCTGCTCCCGCTGGCGTACGAACGCGCGGGAGCCGGAGGTCGCCCAGTTCGGGGTGGTGGCCCGGAAGCCCTGATGCGCTTCCCGGACCGTCGGCCCGGCTGCCCGGGCCGCGCCGGGAGCGTCAGGCGCCGGCCGGCACGGGGGCCGGGGCGTCGGTGGCCGCCTGCTCCATTGCCTCCAGGCGCTTGATCATGCGGCGGACGATCAGCAGCGGGATGATGCCGAAGACCCCGAAGGACATGTCGATCAGGCTCCACCAGAACGGGATGTCGCGGATCGGGCCGCAGATCAGGGCGAGCGGGATGATCCCGGCGCAGGCGATCATGCCGAACTCGATGACCCAGATGTTGCGGACCGGGTCGCGGTAGGGGCCGTAGAAGGCGACCGCGATGACCAGGTGGGCGAAGGCCAGCCAGTCGGTGCCGTACAGCATGAAGGGCTGCTCGCGGTCGACGGTGTCGATCCCTTCGCGGACCCGGGTGATCCACTCCATCAGACCGGGAAGGTGCTCGGGGACCGGGGAGGCCGAGGCGCCCAGCAGGTCCTCGGCCCAGCGGAGTTCGGTGACGAGCGGGAAAGCCGTGAGCCCGCTCAGCACCAGACAGACGATGAAGAACACCAACCACCTGCGTATACGCCGCGTGAGGGCGTGTCGCTCGCTCATGTCCGCAGCGTACGCCCGCATTTACCGCCCCTTTACGCCACCCCTGTCAGGGCTTCACAGGCCGACGATGGAGTTCCATTTCTTGGCGAACCCCATCCGCTCCTCGGAGGTGATGTCGCGGGCGATGGCGAGCCGCTCGCGCATCGCGTCGTCGGGGAAGATCAGCGGATCCTCGGCGAGTGCGGCCGTCTCCTCGTCCTTCGAGGAGGCCAGGACGTCCCGGGCGGCGGGCACGGGGCAGACGTAGTTGACCCAGGCGGCGAGTTCGGCGGCGACCTCGGGGTCGTAGTAGTGGTCCACCAGGCGTTCCGCGTTGCGCTTGTGGCGCGCGAGGTTGGGGATCATCAGGGACTCCGCCCACAGTTCGGCACCCTCCTCGGGGACGATGAACGCGATGTCGGGGTTGTCGGCCTGGAGCTGGATGACGTCGCCGGAGTACGCCTGGCAGGCGAGCACGTCGCCGGTGGCCAGGTCCTTGATGTAGTCGTTGCCGGTGAAGCGGCGGATGTGCTTCGAGCGGACCCGCTTCTGTGTCTGCTCGCAGATCTCGTGGAAGTCGTCGGCCGTCCAGCGGGTGATGTCGACGCCGTTGCCCTGCATGAGCAGCGCGAACGACTCGTCGAGCCCGGAGAGCAGGGTGACCCGGCCGCGCAGGTCGTCCGCCCACAGGTCGCCGGTGGACCGGATCTCCCGGCCGAGCTTCTTGCGGTTGTAGGCGATGCCGGTGATCCCGGACTGCCAGGGGACGCTGTGGCGCCGCCCCTCGTCGAAGGCGGGCGCACGCAGCAGTGGATCGAGGTACTTGGCGACGTTGGGCTGCTTGGCACGGTCCATCTCCTGGACCCAGCCGAGCCGGACGAAGCGGGCGGCCATCCAGTCGCTGATGACGATCAGGTCCCGGCCGGTCTCCTGGTGGTTCATCAGCGCGGGGCTGATCTTCCCGAAGAACTCGTCGTTGTCGTTGATCTCCTCGGTGTACGTGACGGAGATCCCGGTCCGCCGCGAGAAGGCGTCCAGGGTGGGCCGCTTCGACTCGTTGTCGTCGTCGGTGTCGATGTAGAGCGGCCAGTTGGCGAAGTGCAGGGTGTGGTCGGTGGCGGAGCTGTCGCGGCCGGCCCGGTCGCCGGGCTCGACGAAGGCCGCGGGCACCCCGCAGCCGGCCAGGGTGGCGCCGGCCGCTCCCGCCCCGAGGGCGCGCAGCAGAGAACGGCGGGACATGGGGTTCTTCCTGATCGCTCGCACCCGCGCAGAATGCCGGTCGGGGGTCGCGCGGACAATGGACCAAGCGTCCAGCGGGGCGGGTCCGCCCCGCACACCTTGTCCAGAGGGGGAACGGAGACGGCCCCGGGCCGAAGCCCGGGGCCGTGCACCGCGTCGACGAGGCGGTCAGTCCTCGATGGACGTCATGACGTGCTTGATGCGGGTGTAGTCCTCGAAGCCGTACGCGGAGAGGTCCTTGCCGTAGCCGGACTTCTTGAATCCGCCGTGCGGCATCTCGGCGACCAGCGGGATGTGGGTGTTGATCCACACGCAGCCGAAGTCGAGGTTCTTGGACATGCGCATGGCGCGGGAGTGGTTCGTCGTCCACACCGAGGAGGCGAGCGCGTACTCGACGCCGTTGGCGTACGCGACGGCCTGCTGCTCGTCGGTGAAGGACTGGACGGTGATGACGGGTCCGAAGACCTCGTTCTGGATGATCTCGTCGTCCTGCTTCAGGCCGGAGACGACGGTCGGGGCGTAGAAGTAGCCCTTGTCGCCGACCCGGTGGCCGCCCGCCTCGACCTTGGCATGGGCGGGGAGCCGCTCGATGAAGCCGCTCACCTGCTTCAGCTGGTTGGCGTTGTTGAGCGGGCCGTACGCCACGTCCTCGTCGTCCGGCTGCCCGGTCTTCGTGTCGGCGGCGGCCTTGGCGAGCTCGGTGACGAACGCGTCGTGGATCGACTCGTGGACCAGGACGCGGGTGGCGGCCGTACAGTCCTGGCCCGCGTTGAAGAAGCCCGCCTCGGAGACGCCCGCGACGGTCTTGGCGATGTCGGCGTCGTCGAAGACCACGACGGGCGCCTTGCCGCCGAGCTCCAGGTGGACGCGCTTGACGTCCTTGGCCGCGGACTCGGCGACCTGCATGCCGGCCCGTACCGAACCGGTGATGGAGGCCATCGCCGGGGTCGGGTGCTCGACCATGGCGCGGCCGGTGTCCCGGTCGCCGCACAGGACGTTGAAGACGCCCTTGGGCAGGATCTGCCCGATGATCTCGGCCATCAGCACGGTCGACGCCGGGGTGGTGTCGGACGGCTTGATGACGACCGTGTTGCCCGCGGCGAGCGCCGGGGCGAACTTCCAGACGGCCATCATCATCGGGTAGTTCCACGGCGCGACCTGGGCGCAGACGCCGACCGGCTCACGGCGGATGATGGAGGTCAGACCCTCCATGTACTCGCCGGCCGAGCGGCCTTCGAGGAGTCGTGCGGCCCCCGCGAAGAAGCGGATCTGGTCCACCATCGGCGGGATCTCTTCACTGCGGGTCAGACCGAGCGGCTTGCCGGTGTTCTCCGACTCGGCGGCGATCAGGTCCTCGGCCCGCTCCTCGAACGCGTCCGCGATCTTCAGCAGGGCCTTCTGGCGCTCGGCGGGCGTGGTGTCGCGCCAAGCGGGGAAGGCCGCCGCGGCGGCCTCCATGGCGGCATCGACGTCGGCCTGGCCGGAGAGCGGCGAGGTTGCGTAGACCTCTTCCGTCACCGGGCTGACCACATCGATGGTCCGCCCGTCCGCGGCGTCCCGGAACTCTCCGTTGATGTAGTTGCGCAGACGGCGCACCTCGGTGGTCACAACCACCCCTCCTGTCGGCTGTCCGATGGGTGAGATGTCCACCCTAATCGTTCCGGTGACGCTTTCGACATACCCAACCGCCCCCAACTTCGGATTCAGTCAGATCCAGGCATCCAGACAACGAATTTCATCGATCTGGGGTTGCGAGACAGACGAGGAGCGGTGCATGGTGGATACGTGGCCAGTCGCAGCGCAGACTCCAGGACCGGGAACGGATCACCGCCAGCGGTCGATGCCGTCTCCCTCGCAATCATCGAGCAGCTCCAGGAGGACGGACGGCGTCCGTACGCCGCGATCGGCAAGGCCGTCGGCCTCTCCGAAGCGGCTGTGCGCCAGCGCGTCCAGAAGCTGCTCGACCAGGGCGTGATGCAGATCGTCGCCGTCACGGACCCGCTCACCGTGGGATTCCGGCGCCAGGCGATGGTCGGCATCAATGTCGAGGGCGACCTCGACCCGGTGGCCGAAGCCCTGTCGGCCATGGCCGAGTGCGAGTACGTGGTCATGACCGCGGGCTCCTTCGACCTGATGGTGGAGATCGTCTGCGAGGACGACGACCACCTGCTGGAGATGATCAACAAACGCATCCGGACCCTTCCCGGAGTGCGCTCCACCGAGAGCTTTGTTTACCTCAAGCTCAAGAAGCAGACCTATATGTGGGGAACCCGATAGCCGTGAGCAAGGACCTCAGCCGAACCGCGTACGACCACCTGTGGATGCACTTCACCCGCATGTCGGACTACGAGAACGCGCCCGTTCCCACCATCGTGCGTGGCGAGGGAACGTACATCTTCGACGACAAGGGCAAGCGCTACCTGGACGGTCTCTCCGGCCTGTTCGTGGTCAACGCCGGCCACGGTCGTCACGAGCTCGCCGAGACGGCGTACAAGCAGGCCCAGGAGCTCGCCTTCTTCCCGGTGTGGTCCTACGCCCACCCGAAGGCCGTCGAGCTGGCCGAGCGTCTCGCCGACTACGCCCCGGGCGACCTCAACAAGGTCTTCTTCACCACCGGTGGCGGCGAGGCCGTCGAGACCGCCTGGAAGCTGGCCAAGCAGTACTTCAAGCTCAAGGGCCAGCCGACCAAGTACAAGGTCATCTCGCGTGCCGTCGCGTACCACGGCACCCCGCAGGGCGCGCTGTCCATCACCGGCCTCCCGGCCCTGAAGGCCCCCTTCGAGCCGCTGGTCCCCGGCGCGCACAAGGTGCCGAACACCAACATCTACCGCGCCCCGCTCTTCGGCGACGACCCGGTGGCCTTCGGCCGCTGGGCCGCCGACCAGATCGAGCAGGAGATCCTCTTCGAGGGCCCCGAGACCGTCGCGGCCGTCTTCCTGGAGCCCGTGCAGAACGCGGGCGGCTGCTTCCCGCCGCCGCCCGGCTACTTCCAGCGGGTCCGCGAGATCTGCGACAAGTACGACGTGCTGCTCGTCTCCGACGAGGTCATCTGCGCCTTCGGGCGGCTCGGCACCATCTTCGCCTGCGACAAGTTCGGCTACGTGCCGGACATGATCACCTGCGCGAAGGGCATGACCTCGGGCTACTCCCCGATCGGCGCCTGCATCGTCTCGGACCGGATCGCGGAGCCGTTCTACGAGGGCGGCAACACCTTCCTGCACGGCTACACCTTCGGCGGCCACCCGGTCTCCGCCGCGGTGGGCCTCGCCAACCTCGACATCTTCGAGCGCGAGAACCTCACCCAGCACGTCCTGGACAACGAGAACGCGTTCCTGACGACGCTGCAGAAGCTGCACGACCTGCCGATCGTCGGCGACGTCCGCGGCAACGGATTCTTCTACGGCATCGAGCTGGTGAAGGACAAGGCCACCAAGGAGACGTTCACCGACGAGGAGACCGAGCGCGTCCTGTACGGCTTCCTCTCCAAGGCGCTGTACGAGAACGGCCTGTACTGCCGGGCCGACGACCGCGGCGACCCGGTCGTCCAGCTCGCCCCGCCGCTGATCTCCGACCAGTCGACGTTCGACGAGATCGAGGGCATTCTGCGGGCCGTGCTCACGGAGGCCTGGACGAAGCTCTGACCGACACCAGGTCCCCCGGCTGATCGCCCACCGGCGGTCATTTCATACGGTTCTCCGGCCCGGATACGCCCCTTCGAGTGAGAAGGGACGTATCCGGGCCGCGTGCTGTGCGCCCACACCGGTCCGACTATCTACGGTGCCGAGTGACCGATCGGCCGCGTCTTCGTTCCCCCGTACGGGGGAACGGGAAATCTGACCTGAACCGAGGTGTACGCCATGGTGGCCCCGCCGGACAACGATGTGATCTGGGCGCGTTCCCTGCACCACTCCCACAACGGATCGCCCGGTCTCGGCGGTGTCTCCCTCGGTGTCCGGGACGCCGAGATCCTCGCCGTGACCGGGCCGCGCGGCAGCGGGAAGACCACGCTGCTGCACTGCCTCTCGGGCCGGCTGACGCCCCAGCAGGGCGAGGTGTGGTTCAACAGCGTCCCCGTCCACACCATGGCCCCCCGGGTCCGTGAACAGCTGCGCCGGGAGCGCTTCGGCTGGATCGCCTCCGATCCGGAGCTGGTCCCGGAGCTGACCGTCTGGGAGAACGCCGCGCTGCCCCTGCTGCTGCGCGGCGTCTCGCACCGGGCCGCCCGGAAGACCGCCGTCGAATGGCTGGAGCGCCTGGACATCGCCGCCTTCGCCCGGAAGCGGCCGCACGCCCTGCTCCAGGCGCAGCGCCAGCGGATCTCCGTGGCGCGGGCCCTGGCCGCACAGCCGACCGTGATCTTCGCCGACGAGCCCACGGCGACCCTGCACCGCGCGGACGGTACCCAGGTGCTGCGCACCCTCACCACGGCGGCCCGCTCGCACGGCATCACCGTCGTGCTGGCCACGCACGACGCCGAGGTCGCGGCCCTCGCCGACCGGACCGTCCCGCTGCTGGACGGCCGCTGCGTCGCCACCGGCACCCTGCCCGCGAAACCCGAAGCGGAGGGCCGCGCGGCGTGCTCGCTCTCCGTCTAGCCCGCGGTTCCCATCCCCTCGTCCTGGTACGGCGGCTGCTGGTGGCCGCCGCCTCGGCCGGCGTCGGGTTCCTCCTCCTGTGCGCCCTCGGGTACGCCGCCGCGCACCCGGCGTCCGCCGGTTCGGTGCTGCGGCTGCTGTGGTGCTTCGTCCCGCTGGCCGCCACCGTGCAGTTCGCCGTGGCCGTGGCGCGGGCCGACCCGAGCACCCGGCCCCGGCCCGGCCTCTCCTCCGTGGGCCTCGGCCCGGTCCGGCTGTCCGCGCTGGCCGCGGTCTCCACCGCCGTCTCCACCACGCTCGGCTCCATGGTGGCGCTGCTCTTCTTCCTGCATCTGCGCGGCGATCTCACCGGGATGCCGTTCGACGGGGGCGCCGCGGAGTTCCTCGGCGCGGGCAGTCCGCTGCCGCTGGCCGCCGCGCTGATGCTGCTGGCGCTCGTACCGGTGGCCGCCTCGACGGCCAGCGCGCTGGCCCTGCGGTCGCGGCCCGACCCGGCCCGGGACACCTTCGGCTCCGAGGAGCTGCCGGAGCCCGCACCGGCCCCGGCCGGGCTCCCGTGGGGCGTGGCGCTGACGGCTGCCGGACTCGCGGTCGAGGCGATCGCGTCACGGGGTGCCGCGGGGAGCGCGTTCCCGCTGCCCGGACGGTACGACTCCACCCCGGTGGCGGTACTGATCGGGTGGACGCTCACGGCGGTCGGCCTGGCGATGGCGGGGCCGAGCCTGACCTATCTGTGCGGGCGGGCGCTGCAGGCCGTGCGCCCCGGTGCCGTACGGCTGCTGGCGGGGCGGGTCCTGATGGACGAGGCGCGCCGGATCGGCCGCCCGCTCGGGATCGTCTGCGCGGTGCTGTCCGCGGCGATCGCCGCTTCGGCCCTGTACGGGGGCGACGAGCGCCCGTACGGCCCGCTCACCGCACTCGGCGCGGTGCTGGTCCTCGGGTGTACGACGGCGACGCTGCTGACCTCGGCGCTGGAGGCCAAGCACGCCCGGGCCCACACGGTCGAGGCGCTGCTCAGGATGGGGGCTCCGGCCGCCACGCTGCGCCGGGCGACGTTGCTGCGGGCGGGCGCGCTGCTGGCCCTGTTCGCCCCGCTGACCTGGGTGATCGCGCAGTTGGCGGCACTTCCGCTGACGAAGTGAACCGCCGGAGGTTCCCGGAGGTGTGGGGACGGGAGCCCCGGCGGGCTCAGGGGTGGGTGGCGAGCCGGGCGGCCAGGGCGTCGAAGAAGGCCTCCCAGCCGTCCTCCGCCGCCGCGTACTGCTCGGGGGTGAGGTTGCCGCCGCGCTGCTGGAAGGCCAGCTCGGTGGTCCCGTCGCCGAGGTCGCTGAAGGTGACGGTGACGATCTCGCCCTCGGCGTCCTCGGGCGCCGAGGCGTCCTTGAGCGTGAGGACGAGACCGTCGGGCTCGCTCACCTCGCGGTAGATCCCGTGGAAGGGCATCTCCACGCCCGGCATCACGATGACCAGGCTCCACGCGCCGCCGGGCCGCACGTCCATCGCCACCCGGTCCAGGGGGACGTCCGCCTCTCCCCCGTACCAGGCGGCGAAGTCCTCCGGGGAGGTCCAGGCGGCGAAGACGCGCTGCTGAGGGGCGTGCAGGACGCGGGTGAGGTCGATGCCCTCGCGGGTGCCACCGGTCATGATCACGGTCCTTGTCCGATCCGGCCGTCCCGCGCGGCCGGATCGCCGGGCGCGGGATTGTCCGCCTCCAGCTTGCCCGGCCCGCCGCCGCCCTGCCACGCCGCTCAGGGGGTCAGCAGTCCCGCGAGGGTGTCGTACGTCCTCTCCCACCCCCACGCCTCGCGGACCCACGCCCGGCCCTTCTCCCCCATCGCCGCGGCCGCCGACCGGTCCCGCAGCAGGGCCACGAGCCGGTCCGCGACGGCGGCGACGTCGCGCCCGTCGACCACGTGCCCCGTCTCCCCGTCCCGTACGGTGTCCGGCGCGCCGCCCGAGTCGCCGACGAGGACCGGCAGCCCGGAGGCGGCGGCCTCCAGGAAGACGATGCCCAGCCCCTCCACCTCCAGGCCCCGTCTGCGGGTGCGGCACGGCATGGCGAAGACGTCGCAGGCCGCGTAGTGCTCCGGCATCGCCGCGTGCGGCTGCCCGCCCGCGAGGATCACCGCGTCCGCGACCCCGGTGTCCGCGGCGAGCCGGCGCAGGGTCCGGGCGTAGGGCCCGTCGCCGGTCAGCAGGAGTACGGCGTCGGGCACCGCGCGCCGCACGGCGGGCAGGGCGCGGATCAGGGTGTCCTGGCCCTTGCGCGGGACGAGCCGCGCCGCACAGAGGATGACGGGCCGCCCGCCCAGGCCGTACCGCTCACGGACGCCGCCCGCCGGAGGGCGTGTGCCGTCCCGCGCCCCGGGCCGTACGGCTTCGCGTGGCTCCTCCCGTACGCGGAACGCCTCCGCGTCCACCCCCGGCGCGAGGCGCACCATGCGGCGGGCGGCAGCCGGGCCGAGGGCGGCGGCGATGGGCGCGTGGGTCGCCTCGCCCAGGTAGGTCACGGTGTCGGTGCGGTCGCCGATCCGCCGGAGCAGGGTCCGGGCCCCGGGCGTGCGGGCCCACCACACCTCGTGCCCGTGCGTCGTGGCGACGGCGCGCCGCACCCCGCTCCCCCGGCGCAGCCGGTCCGCCAGCAGCCCGAGCGGTGCGGCGGCTCCGAACCAGACGCTGTCGCAGCCGTGGTGACGGGCGATCTCCACCGCGCGGGCGGCGACGCGCGGGACCGGGAGCAGGGTGCGGGCCGGGTCGCGGACCACGGGGTGGGGCAGGGCGGCGTCATGGGCGGCCGCCCCGGGTTCGGCGGAGGTGTAGACGACGACGGAGTCCGTGGGGAACCGGCTGGTCATGGCGTGGACGAAGGTCTCGATGCCGCCCTGGCGCGGCGGGAAGTCATTGGTCACCACGAGGGTGCGGCGGCGCGTCATCGGGAGGCCCGCTTCCGTACGCGTACGAGTTCCCGCACCCGTTCTCGTATGCGGTGGTGGGTGCCCGGCTGCCGGGCGAGGGCCCAGGCGGCGAGGACCAGCGGGTGCACCAGATAGCCGAACCGGGTCGCGGGCATGAACGCGATGGCCAGGAGCAGCCCGAGGGCGAGCCGTGCGGCGGCGGCCGGTGCCGTCGCCGGGGGCCGGACGAGCAGGGAGACGGCGAGGAGCAGGGCGCTCACCCCGAGCAGCAGGAGCGTCAGGGTCCGGCCACCGGGGACCTGGGTGGCGAGCAGATGGCCGGGGAGCGGGCTGGCGGCGGACGAGACCGCTCCGGTCAGCCCGAGGGGGAAGTCGACGACATGGGTCCGGAAGGCTCCCGGGTCGCGCAGTGCGGCGGGCAGGACGAGCGCGGCGGCGGTGAGCAGGGCGACGAGTCCGCAGCGCAGGGCGGCGCGGCTCCCCCGGCGGCCGTCGCCGGAGACCGTGGCGAGCAGGGCGAGGGCCACCGGCACGGCCGGCCACGCGGTCCACTTGAGGGCGGCGGCCAGACCGAGCGCCAGCCCGGCCCGGCCGGGCCGCCCCTGCCCCGCCCCGGCCAGCCCCAGGCACATCAGCCCGGCCACCGGCAGATCGACGCCGCCGACCGCGAGCGGCAGCGCCACCAGGGGGCACGCGGCGAGCCACCGGGGCGCCTCCCGGCGGGCCCCCGCCGGGAGGGCGAGGGCGAACGCGCCGAGGAAGGCGGCGCCCATCCACAGCCGGGGGTCGGTGAACGGCCCGGGCCCGGCCACCGCCTTCGGGATCCCGAAGGCAGCCATGCCCGGAAGGTACGGGTTGAAGTCCTCGGGCACGGCGGGCCGTTCGAGGTAGGGCGTGCCCTCGGAGAGCAGGAGCCCCGCGGAGCGGGCGACGACCTCGACCTCCAACTGCGCCCGGTCCACGGCGAGAAGCACCAGCAGGGGCAGCAGCACCGCGCCGGTGACGGCGACCGCCCCTGCCGTACGGGGGCTCCGCCCGCGGGCCGCGAGCACCGCGGCGGCCGTGTAGCCGAGTGCCGCGGCGGCTCCCCAGACCCGGTGCGGGCCGAGCGAGGAGAAGGTTCCGAGCGCCAGGGCGGTGGCCGCGCAGAACGCCCACCAGGCCGCGTCGCCGGGCAGCGCGGGACGGTCCCGGTGCAGTTCGGAAGTGGTGGGGAGCGCGAAAGTGGCCATGCGTCCGAGGCTAGGAACAGGCCGTTCACGGAACGTCACACCACCGTCCGGTCCTCGGGGTCAACCCGTGGCATGAGACAGCGCCGCGAATTCCACCCCTGCTCCGATGCGCCGGCCTGCCGGGTGACGAAGAATCTCCGTATGACGCGCACCGTCCCGCCGGACCGCCCGGCCACCACCGCCACCGCCACCGCCGTCCTGCCGGCGGACCGGGGCATCAGGCGACGGCTGCGGCACTGGACGGCGGAGCCCGCGTACGCCTGGCTGACCGGAGCCGCGCTGACGCTCTTCGCGGTCGTGGAGCTGGCCGTCGTACCGGGTTCGGCGATCACCGCTTTCGGGGTGCTGGTCTGCACGGCCTCGCTGGCCCTGCGGGCGACGCGGCCCGCCGTGGGGTTCCTGACGGTGGGCGCGGCCCTCCTCAGCTTCGCGACCGACGGCAACATGGCGTACGCGACCATCGCCGGTTCCCTGATCGGCTGCTACACGCTCGGGCGGCACCGGGTGCAGCATCCGGCGGTGCTCGTCCTGGCCGGTTCGCTGGCCGCGCTGGCCGTCAACCTGGTGCACATCGACCGGTGGGCCCGGGACGGTTCCCCCGGGCTGCCCGCCCTCCAGGGCACCGACCGGTTCAGCCTGGGGCTGTACGCCGAGACACTGGTGCTGACGGTGATGGTCCTTGGCGCGGTGAGCACGGGCGACGCGGTGCGGGCGCGCGAGGAGACCCGGCACACCCGGGCCGCCGCGCAGTCCCGGCTGCTGGCGATGGAGCGACGGCAGGCCGCCGAGGCGGAACGGGCAGCTATCGCACGGGAGTTGCATGACATGATCGCCCACTCGGTGTCGGTGATCGCGGTGCGCGCCGAGAGCGCCACGTACACGACGCCGGACCTCTCACCCCCGGCACGGGACGCCTTCCAGGAGATCGCGGGCACGGCCCGGGCCTCGATGGCGGAGCTGCGGCGGCTGCTCGGGGTGCTGCGGACGGGCGACGGCGCCGCGACGGCCCCGCTCACCGCCCCGCAGCCCTCGCTGGCCGGTCTCGACGACCTCCTCGATCAGCACCGGGCGGTGGGCGGCGCGGCCGAACTGCGGGTCACCGGCGAGCGGGCGCCGTTGCCCGCGTCCTGGGAGCTGTCGGCGTACCGGATCGTCCAGGAGGCCCTGACGAACGCCCGCCGGCATGCCCCGGGCGCGCACACCGTCGTGGAACTGCACTACCGTCCGGGCCTGTTGACGGTCCGCGCGACGGACGACGGGCCGGGCCCCGATCCCTCCGGCGGCTCCGGACGGCCGGGGCACGGCCTGGTGGGCATGGCCGAGAGGGCCGCCCTGCTCGGCGGGGGACTCACCACCGGCCGGAGCCCGGCCGGCGGCTTTCTCGTGGAGGCGGAACTGCCGTGGTGATCCGGGTGCTGGTGGCCGACGACCAGGCGGTCGTGCGGACGGCGTTCTCCGGTCTGCTGAACACCCAGGACGACATCGAGGTGGTCGGAGAGGCGGAGGACGGCGAGCAGGCCGTGCTCAGGGCGGCCGAACTACGTCCCGATGTGGCGTTGCTGGACATCCGCATGCCCAGGCTCAGCGGCATCGACGCGGCCCGCGGCATCGTCGCGGCGTCGGGCGGGGCGACGAAGGCGCTGATGCTGACGACGTTCGGCCTGGACGAGTACGTGTACGACGCCCTGACCGCCGGGGCCAGCGGCTTCCTCCTCAAGGACGCGACCTTCCCCGAACTGCTGCACGCGGTACGGGTGGTGGCGGACGGGCACGCCCTGCTGGCTCCCGAGATCACCGGGCGGCTCATCGCGGAGTTCACCCGGCAGCGGGTCAGCGCGCCACCGCCGCGCTCGATCGACGGGCTGACCGCGCGCGAGGCGGAGGTGCTCGTCCTGATCGCACGGGGCCTGTCCAACGCGGACATCGCCGACCGGCTGACCATCACCGACCACACGGTGAAGACCCACATCAACCGGCTGTTCGCGAAGATGGAACTGCGGGACCGGGCGCAGGCGGTGATCCTGGCGTACGAACTGGGGCTGGTGGTGGCGGGGACGCAGGCCACCTGAGCCATCAGGCGGCGCCCGCCCCCGGCCCCTCCGCCCCGGCGGCCAGCACCACCGTCTCCGCGGCGTCGAAGCGGACGCCCACGACCGCGCCCTCGTCCGGGGTGTCCCGCAGGGCGCACTCGGCCTCCAGCACCGGCGCGTTCTCGGGTATCAGCCGTACGGTCACGTGGTTGCCCCGGAAGGTGCGGACGCCGACCGCGCAGCGCAGGCCGTCCTCGGGAGCGCCGATCAGGACGCCGGCGGGCCGGACCAGCAGATCCACCTCGCCCTGCGGGGAGTCCTCGGGAACCGGGACCTTGCCCCAGGCGGTGGCGGCGGCCCGGCCGGTCACGGTCGCCCGGGTGACGTTGTCGAAGCCGAGGAACCGGGCGACGAACGCGGAGGCGGGGCGCTGCCAGACGTCCAGCGGGCCGCCCTCCTGCGCGATCCGGCCGTCCCGCATCACGACGACCCGGTCGGCGAGCGCGAACGCCTCGCCCTGGTCGTGCGTGACGGCCAGCACGGTGGTGCCCAACTCCTGGAAAAGGGTGCGCAGCTCGACGACCAGCCGTTCGCGGAGACTGCGGTCGAGCTGGCCGAGCGGCTCGTCCAGCATCAGGAGCTTCGGGCGCGGGGCCAGCGCGCGGGCCAGGGCGACGCGCTGCTGCTCACCGCCGGACAGCGCGGCGACCGCGCGGCGTTCGGCCCCGGGCAGACCGACCAGTTCCAGCAGTTCGCGGACCCGTTGCTCGGTCCCCGTCCGCCCGAAGCCGTGCATCCGGAGCCCGAAGGCGACGTTGGCTCCGACGTCCCGGTGGGGGAAGAGCTGGTGGTCCTGGAACATCAGGCCGAGGCCGCGCCGGTGCACCGGGACACCGCTCTGGTCCTGTCCGGCCAGCAGGACCCGGCCGCCGTCCATGGGCTGGAGTCCGGCGACGGCCCGGAGCAGGGTGGATTTCCCGCTGCCGCTGGGACCGAGCAGGCAGACGATCCGGTGGTCGGCGACCTCCAGGTCGACCGCGTCCAGCGCCGTCCGCTTCCCGAACCGCACGGTGGCTTCCCGCAAGCTCAGCATCTCGTTCAGAACTCCCCGGATCGGTCGGTGCGGATACGTTCGAGGAGCAGCAGCGACACCGCGCACACCAGCATCAGGATCGTGCTGAGGGCCATCGCCTGCCCGTAGTTGAGCTCCCCCGACCGGCCCAGCAGCCGGGCCACGGCGACCGGCAGGGTCGGGTTGTCGGGCCGCGCGATGAAGACCGTCGCGCCGAACTCCCCGAGGGAGACGGCGAAGGCGAAGCCCGCCGCGACCAGCACCGCCCGCCGCACCAGCGGCAGATCGACCTCCCGCCAGGCCCGCAGCGGGGAGGCTCCCAGCACGGCGGCGGCCTCCCGCAGCCGGTCGTCGACCGCGCGGAGCACCGGCAGCATGGTCCGTACGACGAAGGGGACGCCGACCAGCGCCTGGGCCAGCGGGACCAGGATCCAGGAGGTCCGCAGGTCGAGCGGCGGCTCGTCCAGGGTGATCAGGAAGCCGAAGCCGACGGTGACGGCAGACACCCCGAGCGGCAGCATCAGGAGCGCGTCGAAGCCACGGACCAGCGGCCCGGCCCGCCGGGTCAGGGCCGCCGCGGCGAGCCCGCCGACGACGAGCGCGATGAGCGTCGCGACGAGCGCGTACCGCAGGGAGTTGCCGACGGCCTCCAGCGGCGGGACCAGGAAGGTGGAGGAGCCGCCGGACCCGGCCGACTGGAGGGCCCGGTAGTAGCCGAAGCCGTACCCGCCGGATCCGGCGGCTCCATCGAAGGACCGCTCCACCAGCACCCCGAGCGGCAGCAGGATCAGCAGCAGCGCGGTGAGCAGGACTCCGCCGAGCAGCGCCCACTGACCGGGGCCGCGCGGCCGGCGGGAGGTCAGGGCCGGGTCGACCAGCTTCAGCGCCCGTTCCCGGCGGCGTACGGTCGCGGCGTGCACGGCGAGGATCGCGCCGACGGCGGCGAACTGCACCAGGGTCAGCACGGCGGCCGTCGGCAGGTCGAGCAGCTGCGCGGTCTGCCGGTAGATCTCCACCTCCAGGGTGGAGTAGGCGGGTCCGCCTAGGATCTGTACGACGCCGAAGGAGGTGAAGGTGAAGAGGAAGACCATCAGCGCGGCGGCGGCGACGGCCGGGGAGAGCGCGGGCAGCGTCACCCTGCGGAAGGCGGCGAACCGTCCGGCGCCGAGCACCCGGGCGGCCTCCTCCTGCCGGGGGTCCAGCTGGGACCAGAGCCCGCCCACCGTCCGCACGACCACGGCGTAGTTGAAGAAGACGTGGGCCAGCAGGATCGCCCACACGGTGGTGTCGAGGCGGACGCCCCACAGTTCGTCGAGGAGCCCGCCCCGCCCCAGCAACGCCAGGAACGCGGTGCCGACGACGACGGTGGGCAGCACGAAGGGCACGGTGACGACCGCCCGCAGCAGTTGCTTGCCGGGGAAGTCGAAGCGGGCGAAGACATACGCCCCGGGCAGGGCGATCAGCAGCGTGAGCGCGGTCGAGGCGAGGGCCTGCCAGGTGGTGAACCAGAGGACGTCGAGGATGTCCGGGCGGGCCAGCACCTCGCCGATCCGCCCGAACTGCCAGTCGCCCCCCGCCTTGAGCCCGCGGCCCACGATCGCGGTCACGGGATAGGCGAAGAACAGCGCGAAGAACGCGACGGGCACGGCCATCAGGCCGAGCCGCAGCGCGGCCCCGCGCCGCCCGGGCCCGTGCCGTTCCCGGGCGGCCTCGGCGGTCTTCGCCCCGGGCTCTACTTCAGGACCAGCGACTGCCACGACTGGATCCACTGCTCACGGTTGGCGGTGATCTTCTCGGGCGCGACGGTGGGAGGCGTGTCGATCTTCTCGCCGAACTTCGTGAACAGCTCGGGGAGCGTCGCGTCCTTCACGACCGGGTTCACGAACATGTTCAGCGGCATGTCCTCCTGGAACGTCTTGCTGATCATGAAGTCCAGCAGCGCCTTGCCGCCCGCCTCGTTCTTCGCCCCGGTCAGCAGTCCGGCGTACTCGGTCTGCCGGAAGCAGGTGCCGGTGGCGACCCCGGTGGGGGCCTCCTTCGGCTGCGGGTCGGCGTAGAGCACCTCGACGGGAGGGCTGGAGGCGTAGCTGACGACGAGCGGCCGGTCGGCGTTGGCCTTCTTGCCGCCCGCGGAGCCCGAGAACTCCTCGTTGTACGCCTGCTCCCAGCCGTCGACGACCTTGACGCCGTTGGCCTTCAGCTTCTTCCAGTACGCCTCGTAGCCGTCCTCGCCCTGGGCGGCGATGGTGCCGAGGAGGAAGCCGAGGCCGGGCGAGGAACCGGCGGCGTTCTCGGTGACGAGGAGGTTCTTGTACGCGGGCTTCAGCAGGTCGTCGAAGGTCTTCGGCGGGGCGAGCTTCTTGTCGGCGAAGTACTTCTTGTCGTAGTTGACGCAGATGTCGCCGGTGTCGACGGGCGTGACCCGCCTCTTCTCGTCCGTCTGGGTGTCCGCCGCGACCGTGTCCAGGCCCTTGGCCTCGTACGCGGTGAAGAGACCGTTGTCGAGGGCACGGGAGAGGAGCGTGTTGTCGACGCCGAAGAAGACGTCGCCGCGCGGGGAGCCCTTGGTCAGGATCTCCTGGTTGAGCGCGGCTCCGGCGTCGCCGCTCTTGAGTATCTCGACCTTGTAGCCGGTCTCCTTCGTGAACGCCTTCAGCACCTTGTCCGAGACGTTGAAGGAGTCGTGGCTGACCAGGGTCACGGTCTTGGAACCGGGGCCCTCGGACTCACCGGAGCCGGCGGAACCGTCGTCGCCGCAGCCCGCGAGCACGGTGACGCCGAGAGCGGCGGCGAGCGCGGTCGCCGCGTACTTCGTGGTGGTGTTCATGTGATTCCTCCTGGAGATGACCAGGAAGAGACGCGGCCCCGCCCGCTGTCCGGCGAACCGGAAGCGGGCAGGGCGCAACAGCTTGAGTAAGGTCCGAACTTCCTACCCGGAATGACCCGGGCGAGGTTCAGAGGGTCTGCGGCCAACCTGTCCTTGGTGCCGCACTCTCAGCGCTGTGGCGCTCCCCTGTCGGAATATGAAGTTGATTTCGAGCCCAGGCTACACCGGCGGATTTCGGCCGCCCGTCCGGCGTCCGGCGTCCGGCGTCCGGCGTCCGGCGTCCGGCGTCCGGGAGAGGCTAGCGCTCGGAGGCCGCCAGCTGCCCGCAGGCTCCGTCGATCTCCTGACCACGGGTGTCCCGGACGGTGACGGGCACGCCGTGGGCGGCGATGGCCTCGACGAAGGCCTTCTCGTCCTCGGGCCGCGAGGCGGTCCACTTCGAGCCGGGCGTGGGGTTCAGCGGGATCAGGTTGACGTGCACCCGCTTGCCCTTGAGCAGCCGGCCGAGCCGGTCGCCCCGCCAGGCCTGGTCGTTGATGTCCCGGATCAGGGCGTACTCGATGGAGATCCGGCGGCCGGACTTCTCGGCGTACTCCCAGGCGGCGTCCAGCACCTCGCGGACGTTCCACCGGGTGTTGACGGGGACCAGGGTGTCGCGCAGCTCGTCGTCCGGGGCGTGCAGCGAGACGGCGAGACGGCACTTGAAGCCCTCGTCGGCGAAGCGCAGCATGGCCGGGACGAGGCCCACGGTGGAGACGGTGATCCCGCGCTGCGAGAGGCCGAGGCCGTCCGGCTCCGGGTCGGTGAGACGGCGGATCGCGCCGACCACACGGTTGTAGTTGGCGAGCGGCTCGCCCATGCCCATGAAGACGATGTTGGACAGCCGTGCGGGCCCGCCGGGCACCTCGCCGTCGCGCAGGGCGCGCATGCCGTCGACGATCTGGTGCACGATCTCGGCGGTCGACAGATTGCGGTCGAGGCCGGCCTGCCCCGTGGCGCAGAAGGGGCAGTTCATGCCGCAGCCGGCCTGCGAGGAGATGCACATCGTGACGCGGTCGGGGTAGCGCATCAGGACGGACTCGACGAGCGTCCCGTCATGCAGCTTCCACAGGGTCTTGCGCGTCGTGTCGTCGTCGCAGCTGATGTGCCGCATCACGGACATCAGATCGGGGAACAGCGCCTCGGCGAGCTTCTCCCGCGATCCGGCCGGGATGTTCGTCCACTCGGCCGGGTCGTGCGCGTACCGCGCGAAGTAGTGCTGCGAGAGCTGCTGGGCGCGGAACGGCTTCTCACCGGTCGCGGCGACCGCTTCCTTGCGCTCGGCGGGCGTGAGGTCGGCGATGTGCCGCGGCGGCTTCTTGGATCCGCGGGGCGCGACGAAAGTGAGTTCTCCGGGCTTAGGCATGGTTCATCCAGTGTCGCAGACAGACGGGTGAGGGCCCGCCGCCCTGTGGACAACGGACCCTCGCTCGTGAAACGTGCAGGTGGGACAGGGTGCCGGGATGCCGGGGCGGTCAGCCGGAGCCGACGAACAGCACCAGCAGCAGCCAGACGACCGGCGCGGTCGGCAGGAGCGAGTCCAGTCGGTCCATGATGCCGCCGTGGCCGGGGAGCAGGGTGCCCATGTCCTTGATCCCGAGGTCTCGCTTGATCATGGACTCGCCCAGGTCGCCGAGGGTGGCGCTGGCCGCGACCGCGAGGCCGAGCAGCAGTCCCTGCCACCAGGCGCCGTCGTCGATCAGGAACTCCATGCACAGCGCGCCGGCGACCATCGCGAAGGCGACCGCTCCGAACAGGCCCTCGCGGGTCTTGCCGGGGCTGATGCGCGGGGCGAGCTTGTGCGTGCCGAAGCGCCAGCCGACCGCGTACGCACCCGTGTCGCTGACCACGGTGAGGATCAGGAAGGTCAGGACCCGCCACGACCCGTCGTCCGCCGTGAGCATCAGGGCGACGAACGTGGCCAGGAAGGGGACGTAGAACGCCGCGAAGACCCCGGCCGTGACGTCCTTGAGATACCCGTCCGGCGGCTCGGTCATCCGCCAGACCAGCACCGCGAGGGCGGTCAGGGCCATCGCGATCCAGGCGCCCTCGGGGCCTCGCGCGTAACCCGCGACGACCATCGCGGCTCCGCCGACGGCCAACGGCACCAGGGGCGCCTTGATGCCCTTGCGTTCCTGGAGGCGGGAGGTCAGCTCCCAGAGGCCGACGACGACCGCGGCCACTATCACGCCGATGAAAGCGGCCTTCACGATGAACAGCGAGACGCCGATGACGGCGCCGAGACCCACGCCCACCCCTATGGCGGCGCGCAGATCACGCCCCGCGCGCTTCTTCTGCGGCGGGGGCGGCAGCGGGGTGGACATGGGCTCCTGCGGCTTCTCGTCACGGAACAGGGGGCCGCTGACGTGAGCGGCTTCCCTGTCCCGGTCGTCGCGGCTCTGTGCGTCTCTACCTGCGTCGGGAACGTCCGGCACGTTGGGCATGGGCCGAGTCTGCTGGGCGCCATGCACATCGTGGGCAGGACCCGCCGGGGCAGCCCTCATCTCGGGCGTGCCCCAGTAACCGGCTCCTTGCGGGGCACCCCAGGAAGAGTCGTTCATCAGACTTCGAGCAGCTCGGCTTCCTTGTGCTTGAGCAGCTCGTCCACCTGCGCGACGTACTTCGCGGTGGTGTCGTCGAGCTCCTTCTCGGCGCGGCGCACCTCGTCCTCGCCGGACTCCTTGTCCTTGACGAGCTTGTCGAGGGTCTCCTTGGCCTTGCGGCGGATGGAGCGGATCGAGATCTTGGAGTCCTCGGCCTTGGTCTTGGCGACCTTGATGTACTCCTTGCGGCGGTCCTGGGTGAGCTCGGGGAACGTCACCCGGATGATGTTGCCGTCGTTGCTCGGGTTGACACCGAGGTCGGAGTCGCGGATCGCCTGCTCGATGTTGCGCAGCGCGGTCTTGTCGAACGGCGTCACGACGGCCATCCGCGCCTCGGGAACCGAGAACGAGGCCAGCTGGTTGATCGGGGTCAGCGCGCCGTAGTAGTCGGCGACGATCTTGTTGAACATCGCCGGGTGCGCGCGGCCGGTACGAATCGCGGCGAAGTCCTCTTTCGCGACGACAACGGCCTTCTCCATCTTCTCCTCGGCCTCGAGGAGGATTTCTTCGATCACCACGTGCTCCTGCGTGTCTTGGGTGGGCCCGGCGTCGTCATCGCCTGGCCCTGCGGGTCCTGCGTCGCGTCCTCACCTGCACGGTGTCCGACCGGCAGGCCGTTGTCCATCCTGGGGGGCCGTCAGGCCCGGGTGCTCTCGTCGCTCACGAGCGTGCCGATCTTCTCACCCTTGACCGCGCGAGCGATATTGCCCTCGGTGGTCAGCTCGAAGACGAGGATCGGGAGCTGGTTGTCACGGCAGAGTGTGATGGCGGTGGCGTCGGCGATCTTCAGATTGCGGGTGATCACCTCGCCGTACTCCAGCGCGTCGAACTTCACCGCGTCGGGGTTGGCCTTCGGGTCGGAGTCGTAGACCCCGTCCACGCCGTTCTTCCCCATCAGCAGCGCCTCGGCGTCGATCTCCAGGGCGCGCTGGGCGGCGGTGGTGTCGGTGGAGAAGTACGGCATGCCCATACCGGCGCCGAAGATCACCACGCGCCCCTTCTCCAGGTGCCGTACGGCGCGGAGCGGGATGTACGGTTCGGCGACCTGGCCCATGGTGATGGCGGTCTGGACGCGCGAGTCGATGCCCTCCTTCTCCAGGAAGTCCTGGAGCGCCAGGCAGTTCATGACGGTGCCGAGCATGCCCATGTAGTCGGACCGGGCCCGGTCCATGCCGCGCTGCTGGAGCTCGGCGCCGCGGAAGAAGTTGCCTCCTCCGATGACCACCGCGATCTGGGCGCCGTCGCGTACGACGGCGGCGATCTCGCGGGCGATGGTGTGCACGACGTCGGGGTCGACGCCGAGACCGCCGCCACCGGCGAATGCCTCACCGGAGAGCTTCAGCATGAAGCGTCCGGAACCCTTGTCGTCGCGCTTGTCGTCGGCCTGAATGGCGTCCGCGCCCTTGTCCATGGAAATTCTCCTCGTGCACATACGAAGAAGGCCATTGCCGGTGGGTCTGGTGTCCCTACAGCGGCAATGGCCTCCTCGTCAGATCTGCGGTCGTCCGGCGTGGGTGCGGCCGTCGACTGCACCAGACCCTATCGGGTCCGGCGCTGTTCGCCCGGACGGACTCAGATGCCGACCTTGATGCGCGAGAAGCGCTTCAGGGTGACACCGGCCTCGTCCAGGACCTTCTGGACCGACTTCTTGGCGTCCAGCGCGTACGGCTGGCCCAGGAGGGTGGCCTCCTTGAAGAAGCCGTTGACCCGACCCTCGACGATCTTCGGGAGCGCGGCCTCGGGCTTGCCCTCGGCGCGCGTGGTCTCCTCGGCGACACGACGCTCGGCCTCGACGACCTCGGCCGGGACGTCCTCGCGGGACAGGTACTTCGGGGCGAAGGCGGCGATGTGCTGCGCGATGCCCTTGGCCAGCTCGGCGTCGGCCTTGTCCAGCTCGACCAGAACACCGATCTGCGGGGGCAGGTCGGGCATGGTGCGGTGCATGTACACACCGACGAACGCGCCGGTGAACTGCGCGAAGCGGTCCAGGACGATCTTCTCGCCGAGGTTGGCGTTGGCCTCGTCGACGTACGCCTGGACGGTCTTGCCGGCCTCGATCTCGGAGGCGAGGAGCGCCTCGATGTCGGCCGGGGAGGTGGCGGCGACGTGAGCGGCGAGGGTGTTGGCGACGGCCTGGAACTTCTCGCCCTTGGCGACGAAGTCCGTCTCGCACTTCAGCTCGAGGAGGACGCCGGACGTCTGGTCCTCGGAGATGAGGGAGACGACGGCACCGTTCTCGGCAGAGCGGCCCTCGCGCTTGGCGACACCCTTCTGGCCCTTGATACGGAGCGCCTCGACGGCCTTGTCGACGTTGCCGTCGGCCTCGTCGAGCGCCTTCTTGCAGTCCATCATGCCGGCGCCGGTGAGCTCGCGGAGCTTCTTGACGTCAGCGGCGGTGTAGTTCGCCATGAGTCTGTATGTCTCTCTCGAAGTCTGAAAGATCTACGGGTGAACGGCGGGGGCGACGCTTGTGGCGTCGGCCCCCGCCGTCAGCAGCCGTGACGGGTGTCAGGCCTGCTCGGCGTCCGCGTCGGCGGCCGGGGCCTCGGCGGCGGCCGGAGCCTCGGCGGCGGCCGGAGCCTCGGCGGCGGCCGGAGCCTCGACAGCGGCCTCGGCCTCGGCGACGGCCTCGGCCGGCTCCTCGGCGTCGGCGACCTTCTCGGTCTCGGCGGAGGACTGGACCTCGGCGGCAGCCGCGGTCTCGTCCTTCTTGTCGCCCTCGAGCAGGTCGCGCTCCCACTCGGCGAGGGGCTCGCCGGCGGCCTTCTCGCCCGGCTTCGAGTCACCGGTGGCGGCACCGGAACGGGCGATGAGGCCCTCGGCGACGGCGTCGGCGATCACGCGGGTGAGCAGGGTGACGGAGCGGATCGCGTCGTCGTTGCCCGGAATCTTGTAGTCGACCTCGTCGGGGTCGCAGTTGGTGTCGAGGATCGCGACGACCGGGATGTGGAGCTTGCGCGCCTCACCGACGGCGATGTGCTCCTTCTTGGTGTCGACGATCCAGACGGCGCTGGGCACCTTCTGCATCTCGCGGATACCACCGAGGGTCTTCTCCAGCTTGGCCTTCTCGCGCGAGAGGACCAGGAGCTCCTTCTTGGTGAGGCCGGAGGCGGCCACGTCCTCGAAGTCGATGAGCTCAAGCTCCTTCAGACGCTGAAGGCGCTTGTAGACGGTGGAGAAGTTGGTGAGCATGCCACCGAGCCAACGCTGGTTGACGTACGGCATGCCGACGCGCGTCGCCTGCTCGGCGATGGCCTCCTGGGCCTGCTTCTTCGTACCCACGAACATGATGGAGCCGCCGTGGGCGACGGTCTCCTTGACGAACTCGTAGGCGCGGTCGATGTACGACAGCGACTGGAGCAGGTCGATGATGTAAATGCCGTTGCGCTCGGTGAAGATGAAGCGCTTCATCTTCGGGTTCCAGCGACGGGTCTGGTGACCGAAGTGGACGCCGCTTTCCAGCAGCTCCCGCATCGTGACGACGGCCATGGCCGTACTCCTTGAGGTGCTCGGTTATCGCGACCGCAGGTTTGCGCTCGCGCCTGACGCCCCGACGCGCCGTGCCACGAGGGACCGAGGAGCGCGGCCACCTCCGAGAAGAGGGAGGTGGCGGGGCGTGCGAAGTCGACCCGGTGACCCGGATCGCCGTAAGAAGTGTACGGGACCGGTCGGGTGCCCAGTGACGGCGATGTCCACAAGCGGGTGACGGTGACGTCCACGGCCGGATGACGGTGACGTCCACGGCCGGGTGGCCGCGATATCCACAACCGGCGAGTAGTCCACAGGTACGGCCCTTGATCCCCGGAATCCAGGCCGAGGTCCAGGCTGCGATCGCTGTGCACCCGCGTGGTGATGCGGTGTCGGTGGCGGCGGTGAACGGTCCGTCGTCGGTGGTGGTGTCGGGTGTGCGGGATGTGGTGGAGGAGGTTGTTGCCGGGTTCGTCGAGGGGGGTGTGCGGGTGCGGCGGTTGCGTGTGTCGCATGCGTTCCACTCGCCTTTGATGGAGCCGATGTTGGGTGAGTTCCGGCAGGTGCTGGACACGCTTGATTTTCACGCTCCGTCGGTTGATTTTGTGTCGGCGGTTGGGGGTGGTGGTGATGTCGGGTCGGTGGAGTATTGGGTGCGGCATGCCCGTGCTGAGGTGCGGTTTGCTGATGCGGTGGGGGAGTTGGAGGGGCGTGGGCTGACGGCTCTGGTCGAGATCGG
>NZ_JAAXYC010000089.1 GCF_018619185.1 Streptomyces sp. McG3
CATTCGCTGTTGTCGCCCCCGCTGCGGCAGGGCGGTGAGTTCCAGGTGGGGGCGGGCTCCGGGGGGTTCCGGGAGCTTCCTTCGACGACGGACGCCAGGACCATCGCGCCCAGCGCCGCCGCGACGACCACCTGCGTCCCGCCGGCCCAGTGCCACCGGCCGCGCAGCAACGCCACGGCGAGGCAGACGACCACGAGGGCGAAGACGCCGATGGCGATGGCCGGGGTCCAGTCCGTGCCCGGGTCCACGGGCGCGGGCGCCTTGTCCACGGGCATGTCGGCCGACCGTGACCGCGCCAGGCCCCGCAGCCCCAGCCACAGCGCCAGCAGGGCGCCGGCGGCCACCTCCGCGACCACCAGTACCAGGCCCATCAGAGGATCCGCGCAGCCCCCCGGAGCCGACGGCCGCGAAGCGGCCCTCTCGTCCGGTACTCCGGGCAGGCGGCTCGCGGGGCGCGTCATCTCCGTACCGTCGTACGGAACACGGGGCTCCACCCCCACGTTGTCCGGACGGTGACCCGACAGAGCCCTGATCGAGACGGCGCGAAGGTGGTGAATTGGCACTCCGCTTGACCGAGTGCTAATCGCGGTCATAGTCTCGGGTCTGGCACTCCCCCCTGGAGAGTGCCAGCACCACCTTGCGCGACAGGGCAGGTCCGGCACCCGCGACGACGGGCCGGTCAGGTCGCCGCCCACAGACTGTTAAACCCCGTGAGATCTCCGAAGGGGGAGACCGGATCGTGTCGACCACCAGCTCCAAGGTTGCGATCAAGCCGCTTGAGGACCGCATTGTGGTCCAGCCGCTCGACGCCGAGCAGACCACGGCTTCCGGCCTGGTCATTCCGGACACCGCGAAGGAGAAGCCCCAGGAGGGCGTCGTCCTCGCCGTGGGCCCGGGCCGCTTCGAGAACGGCGAGCGGCTTCCGCTCGACGTCAAGACCGGCGACGTCGTCCTGTACAGCAAGTACGGCGGCACCGAGGTGAAGTACAACGGCGAGGAGTACCTCGTCCTCTCGGCCCGCGACGTTCTCGCGATCGTCGAGAAGTAATTCACCCACGTTTGCTTGTGTTCTGCGCCCCTGGCCCCCTGCGAAATAACTAGCCGGGCGGCGAGGGGCGCAGTTCGTTCGAGAGGGAAGTACAGCCCATGGCGAAGATTCTGAAGTTCGACGAGGACGCCCGTCGCGCCCTTGAGCGCGGCGTCAACAAGCTTGCCGACACGGTCAAGGTGACGATCGGCCCCAAGGGCCGCAACGTCGTCATCGACAAGAAGTTCGGCGCTCCCACCATCACCAACGACGGTGTCACCATCGCGCGCGAGGTCGAGCTCGACGACCCGTACGAGAACCTGGGCGCCCAGCTCGTCAAGGAGGTGGCGACCAAGACCAACGACGTAGCGGGTGACGGCACCACCACCGCGACCGTCCTGGCCCAGGCGCTCGTCCGCGAGGGCCTGCGCAACGTCGCCGCCGGCGCCTCCCCGGCCGCCCTGAAGAAGGGCATCGACGCCGCGGTCAAGGCCGTGTCCGAGGAGCTCCTCGCGACCGCCCGCCCGATCGACGACAAGTCCGACATCGCCGCCGTGGCCGCGCTCTCCGCGCAGGACACCCAGGTCGGCGAGCTCATCGCGGACGCGATGGACAAGGTCGGCAAGGACGGTGTCATCACCGTCGAGGAGTCCAACACCTTCGGTCTGGACCTGGAGTTCACCGAGGGCATGGCCTTCGACAAGGGCTACCTGTCCCCGTACATGGTGTCCGACCAGGAGCGTATGGAGGCCGTCCTCGACGACCCGTACATCCTGATCCACCAGGGCAAGATCGGCTCCATCCAGGAGCTGCTCCCGCTCCTGGAGAAGGTCATCCAGGCCGGCGCCTCCAAGCCGCTCCTGATCATCGCCGAGGACGTCGAGGGCGAGGCGCTCTCCACCCTCGTCGTCAACAAGATCCGTGGCACCTTCAACGCCGTCGCGGTGAAGGCCCCGGGCTTCGGCGACCGCCGCAAGGCCATGCTCGGTGACATCGCCACCCTCACCGGTGCGACCGTCATCGCCGAGGAGGTCGGCCTCAAGCTCGACGGCGCCGGTCTCGACGTGCTGGGCACCGCACGCCGCGTCACCGTCTCCAAGGACGACACGACCATCGTCGACGGCGGGGGCAACTCCGAGGACGTCAAGGGCCGCGTCAACCAGATCAAGGCCGAGATCGAGTCCACGGACTCCGACTGGGACCGCGAGAAGCTCCAGGAGCGCCTCGCGAAGCTGGCCGGCGGCGTGTGCGTCATCCGTGTCGGCGCCGCCACCGAGGTGGAGCTCAAGGAGAAGAAGCACCGCCTCGAGGACGCCATCTCGGCGACCCGCGCCGCTGTCGAGGAGGGCATCGTCTCCGGCGGTGGCTCCGCCCTCGTCCACGCGGTGAAGGTCCTGGAGGGCAACCTCGGCAAGACCGGCGACGAGGCCACCGGTGTCGCGGTCGTGCGCCGCGCCGCCGTCGAGCCGCTGCGCTGGATCGCCGAGAACGCCGGCCTGGAGGGTTACGTCATCACCTCCAAGGTCTCCGAGCTCGACAAGGGCCAGGGCTTCAACGCCGCCACCGGCGAATACGGCGACCTGGTCAAGGCCGGCGTCATCGACCCGGTCAAGGTCACCCGCTCCGCCCTGGAGAACGCCGCGTCCATCGCGTCGCTGCTGCTCACGACCGAGACCCTGGTCGTCGAGAAGCCGGCCGAGGAAGAGGCCGACGCCGGTCACGGCGGCCACGGCCACTCCCACTAGGACGACCCGCACCGCTCGGTACGCCGTTCGGTACGCATGAGGCCCGGCACCCCCGTCGCGGGGGCGCCGGGCCTCGGTGCGTTCCGGGCGGTCACGCCATGCGCGCCAGGTCCTGTGGCGTCACCGGGTCCGCGAACGGCAGCCCGCTCGCGTACCGCGCCACCTCGTCCAGCGCGAAGTCCGCCATGCGGTGGATCTCGTCGCCCAGCGAACCCGCCACATGCGGCGTCAGCAGCACGTTCGGCAGGTCGTACAGCGGCGAATCGGCGGGCGGCACCTCCGGCTCCGTCACATCCAGCACCGCGTTCAGCCGCCCCGACACCAGCTCGGGCAGCAGCGCGTCGCCGTCGATCAGCGAACCCCGCGAGGTGTTGATCAGCGTCGCCCCGTCCGGCATGGCCGCCAACTGCGCCGTACCGATCATGTGCCGGGTGGCGGGCAGTTGGGGCGCGTGGACGGAGACGATCCGGCTCCGGGCGCAGAGCTCGTCCAGGCCCGCCTTCTCCGCGCCCAGCCGCGCCGCCGTCCCCGCGTCCACGTACGGGTCGAAGAGCAGCACGTCCAGATCGAACGGGCGCAGCAGCTCGATCACCCGGCGGCCGATCCGCGAGGCGCCCACGATGCCCACGCACCGCCGGTAGTTGCCGTGCCCCGCCAGCTCCGCGCGCCAGTCGTGCGGGGCGCGCAGCTCCCGGTAGCGGCGGGCGGCGGGCAGCACGTTCTTGCCCGCGAGGAGGATCGCGGCCAGCGTGTACTCCGCGACCGGCAGCGCGTTCGCCCCGGCCGCCGAGGTGACCCGCAGGCCGCGCTCCCAACAGGCAGGGGTGATGTGGTGCTTGACGCTCCCGGCCGCGTGCACCACGGCGCGCAGCCGGGGGGCCGCGGCGAGGACGCCGGCGGTGAGCGGGGGCGCGCCCCAGCAGGTGATGAGCAGCTCCGCCCCGGCGAGCGCGGCCGCGACCTCGGGCGTCGGGCCGGTCAGCCGGTGGGCGACCAGACCGGGGTCGGTGTCCACGAGCGCGGTGAGCCGCGCTCGCTGCCGGGCCCCGAACAGCTGCTCCGCGATGCCCGGGCCCATGGCCAGGAGGGCGGTGGGGGCGGTCATGCGACGCTCCTCGATGTCATGTGACACTCCCCGCGGTCATGCGGCGTTCCCTGCCGGTCGTCATTTGACGCTCCCCGCGGTCAGACCGGCCTTCCAGTGCCGCTGGAGCGTGACGAAGGCGATGATCAGCGGGGTGACGGCGAGGAGGGAGCCGGTGACGACCATCGGGTAGAACGTCGGGTCGGCGTTGGCGTTGCTGTGCCAGTTGTAGAGGCCCAGGCTCAGCGGGTACAGGTCCTTGTCCGACAGCATGACCAGCGGCAGGAAGAAGTTGTTCCAGATAGCGGTGAACTGGAACAGGAAGACCGTCACGAAGCCGGGCATCACCATGCGCAGGCCGACCGACCAGAAGGTCCGCAGTTCACCGGCCCCGTCGATACGGGCGGCCTCCAGGACCTCGTCGGGTATGTAGCCCGCGCTGAAGATCCGGGACAGATACACGCCGAACGGATTGACCAGCGCCGGGATCAGCACCGCCCAGTAGGTGTTGACGGTGCCGGTCTCGACGGCCAGCAGATACAGCGGCAGCGACAGGGCGGTGGAGGGCAGCAGCACGCCCAGCAGCACCAGGGCGAACAGCTTCTCCTTGCCCCGGAAGCGGTACTTGTCGAAGGCGTACCCGGCGGCGACGCTGATCAGCGAGCAGCCGAGCGCCCCGATCCCCGCGTACAGCAGGGAGTTGCCGTACCAGCGGAAGTAGATGCCGTCCTGGTAGCTCGTCAGCTCGGAGAGGTTGTGCCCGAGGTCGAAGCCCTGGGACGAGAAGACGTCCCCGCCCAGCAGGTTCCCGGCGTCCTTGGTGGCCGCGGTCAGCAGCCAGATCAGCGGGAACAGCGTGTAGACGGCGGCGATCAGCAGGACGACGTTGACCGCGGACTTCGACAGCCATCGGTTGGAGGTCATGAGCGTGCCTCCTTCCTGCGGTTGGTGAGGCGGGTGACGACGAAGGAGAGGACGGCGGCGACCAGCGCGATCAGGACGGACGCGGCGGCGGCGAGGCCGTAGTCGTTGCGTTCGAAGGCGGCGCTGTAGGCGTACATGTTCGGGGTCCAGGTGCTGGTCACCGCCGAGCCCGAGCCGCGGCTGAGGATCAGGGGCTCGGTGAACAGCTGGAGCGAACCGATGATCGTGAAGAGCAGGACCATCACCAGGGACGAGCGGATCAGGGGCAGTTTGATGGAGAAGGCGATCCGCCAGTTCCCCGCCCCGTCGACGGTCGCCGCCTCCAGCAGCGAGCGGTCCACGGCCTGGAGGGCCGCGTAGAAGATCACCACGTTGTAGCCGAGCCACTGCCACAGGGCGATGTTGACGATCGAGGGCAGTGTCCCCTCGGAGGAGAAGAAGTCGAAACCGAGGCCGCCGGCCTCCATGGCGGCGACGACCGGGCTGAGCTGCGGTGTGTAGAGGTAGATCCAGATCAGCGCGGCGATCAGGCCGGGGATGGCGTGCGGCAGGAACAGCGCCAGCTGGAAGAAGCGGCGGGCGCGGGCCAGCGCGGAGTCCAGCAGCAGCGCCAGCACGATCGCGCCGCCGCCCATCAGCGGGATGTAGAACGCGCAGTAGCCGAGCAGCACCCAGAAGCCGTCGCGGAACGCCTGGTCGCCCAGGGCCGTCGCGTAGTTGCCGAGCCCGTCGAAGACGATACGGGGACCGTCGAAGCCGAGGCCGGACTGCTTCTCGGTGAAGAGGCTGAGCCAGAGCGCGTAGCAGACCGGGACGATCATCGCCACGGTGAACAGGGCGAAGAAGGGGGTGAGGAGGGTGCCCGCGGCCAGTCGCGTACGGGCGCGCGAGCTGAGAGCCTTCGCGCGGCGTCCGTCGGTGCTCATGAACCCTCCTCCACCATCAGGCCGCGCTTGCGCAGATCGGCGACGGTGGCCTCGTGGGCCCGCCTGATCGCGCGCGGCAGCGTCGAGCCGCCGCCGACGACCTCGCCCAGCTCGTCGCCGAGCGCGGAGTTGGTGGCGCCGGGGCTCGGGCCCCACACCCAGTCGGGCCCGATGGACCTGCCGGCCTCCTCGAACAGCCCGTACAGGTCCTGACCGCCGTAGAACCCCGTGTCGAACGCCTTCTTCGCGATCGGCACCATGGCGGGGGAGGCGGGCAGGGCGCTCGACGTGCTCGCCCCGATCCGGGCGTTGATCGCGTCCTCGTGCGTCGACATCCACAGCGCGAACTCGACGGCCGCCGCCGTCTTGGTGCTGCCCTTGCTGACGGCGAACGTGGAGCCGCCGATCATCCCGCTGGCCGGCCGGTCCGCCTCCGGGCTCGGCAGCGGCAACGCCGCCCACTTGCCCTTCTGCTCGGGCACGATGCCCGCCAGCACGCCCGCGCCCCAGGACGCCCCGAGGTAGCCGACGGTGGTGCCCTGCTTGAGGGAGCTGGTCCACTCGGGGCTGAAGGAGGAGGCGGTGGAGACGAGCCGGTCGTCGATCATGCCCTGCCAGTAGTCTGCCGTGCGCTCCGACGCGGGGTCGGTGGTGTCGATCCGCCAGGCGTCCGTCCCGGCCCGGAACCACTGCGCGCCCGCCTGCCACGCCATGGCCTGGAAGAACGTCGGGTCGTCGGGGAAGAAGGTGGCGATCCTGGTCTTCGGGGAGACCTCCTTCACCCGCTCCGCCGCGCTACGGAAGTCGTCCCAGGTGGCGGGCGGTTCGATCGCGTGCTCGGTGAAGAAGTCCTTGCGGTAGTAGAAGACCTGGGGCGCGGCGTCGAAGGGGACGGCCCAGTTCTTCCCGCCGAGCGTCGTCATCTCGATCGTCTGCGGCAGGAACTTCTTCCTGACGTCCTCGGTCAGGTAGGGGCTGATGTCCTGGAGCGACCCCTGGCTGACGAACGCGGACAGCTGCGGGTACTCGATGGAGAGCAGATCGGGGGCGATGCCCGCCTTCACCGCGTTGGCGATCTTGGGGTAGCCGCCGAGGCCGCCCGAGGGTATCTCCTCGAACTCCACCTCGATCGTGTCGTGGGTCGCGTTGAACGCGTCCACGACCTCCTGGGACCCCTTCGTCCATGCCCAGAAGGACACGGTCACCGGGTCGTCGGCGGTACCTCGGGCGCGGGAGTCGTCGGCGCCGCCGCACGCCGTGACAACGGCGAGGGCGGTGGCGGCGCCGACCAGCGCATGGACGGGACGGGACCAACTGCGGCTCACGGCATGGCTCCTGTACGAGCTGTGCGGCCGGAAGTTCCGGCCGTGCCGCGATATTTCGATTCCCCTTGAGCGAAGTCAAGAGCGAAAGATTGAATGATCGAATAATGATCGAATGGGGAGGGTATGAAACCGGCCGAACACGCTGAAACCGGATGCCGGGTCATGCTCCGGCGGCCGGCTCGGGCGCAGGCCGACCACAGGAGCCCCGCACCCGCAGCGTCGGCAGCAGTGCCACATGGAGCCGGGGCGCCCGCCCGTCCCCGCCGCCCGGGTACCGGGGCCCGGACAGCCGCTCCACCAGCAGCTCCGCCGCCGCTCGCCCCACCTCCCGCTTGGGCGGGGCCACCGCGCTCAGCGGGGTGTCGGCGAGCGCGGCGACCTCGTCGTCGTACGTGATCAGCGCCAGGTCCCCGGGGACCCGCACCCCCAGCTCGGCCAGCCGGCGCACCAGCCGGATGGCCTCCTCGTCGTTGTGGACCAGCACCGCGCTCGCCCGCCCCTCGCGCACCGCGGACCGCACCGCCTGCGCCGACCGCTCGAAGAGGGCCGGATCGCGGTCGGCGGAGACCGAGGCGACCGGCGGCTCCGTCCCGGCGAGGCCCAGCGCGGCCAGCGCCCGCGCGTACCCGGCGCGTACCGCCTGGGCCGTAGGGCTGTCCGAGCGGGCGACCAGCATCGGCGCCCCGTGCCCCAGGCGCACCAAGTGCCGCACGGCGAGCAGCACCCCGTGCGCATGGTCGGAGCCCACCCGGTCCAGCCCCTCCAACGGGCTGCCGGGCGCACCCTCGCGCTCCACCAGCACCTTCTCGCCGGGCAGCCGGGCCACCCACTCGCCGTACCGCTGGGGATGGTCCGGCTCCGTCCAGCTCGGCGCCAGCAGCAGCCCCTGCGCCCCGGCCGCCAGCAACCCGGCGGCGTGCGTCGCGTCGTCCTCGGGGCGGTAGTCGGTGACCCGCAGGATCAGCCGCGCGCCGAGCCGGGCGGCCGCCTCGTGCGCGCCCCGGATCACCTCGGCGAAGTAGTAGGCGGTGGCCGGGGCCAGCATCCCGATCACGGGGCCGCCGCCCACCGGCGTACCGGCCGGGCCCCGGTCGGCGGGCCAGGACACCGAACCGTGCGCCCGCTCCAGCAGCCCCCGGGAGGCCAGCGCCTCGACATCGCGCCGGGCCGTGACGGTGGCGACGCCGAGCCGGTCCGCCAGGTCGGAGACCCGTACGGTGCCGCGCTCGCGCACCAGATTCAGCAGCCGGTCATGACGTTCAGCAGCACCTTCGCGCACGGAGACAGCCCCCTGGAGCAGAATGATCGAACCCTGAGCAATGGGCGATCATTCGATCACAGGGTGGCCGGACGCGGGAGGGGAGGAGCCCTTCCCGTACCGCGCACAGCGGCGCGTGCGGGGGCTACCGCGGACCGTACTTGCGCCCCGTCCGCGACGTGACCCCGCCGAGCAGCCCCCGCGGGGCGACCTTCACCAGCCCCATCAGCGCCTTGTAGCGCGGGTCCGGGATCGACACCGTCTTCCCCCGGGCCAGATCCGCCAACGCGGACGCCACCAGCTTGTCCGCGTCGAGCCACATCCAGTTCGGGATGTTGTCCGTGCCCATCCCGGCCCGCTCGTGGAACTCCGTCCGCACGAACCCGGGGCACAGCACCATCAGCCGCACCCCCGACCCGGCCAGATCGCGCGCCGCGCCCTGGGTGAACTGCACCACCCACGCCTTGGACGCCCCGTACGTACCGCGCGGCACGAACGCCGCGACCGACGCCACGTTGACGACCCCGCCCCGGCCCCGCTCCCTCATCCCGGTGACGGCCGCCGAGGTCAGCCGCAGCACCGCCTCGCAGTGCACCTTCAGCATCGTCAGCTCGTCGGCCATGGACACCTCCAGGAAGCGTCCCTTGTTGCCGAACCCGGCGTTGTTGACCAGCAGATCGACCGGGTGCGTGCGGTCCGCGAGCCGCTTCTCCACCGCTTCGATCCCGGCGTCCGTGGACAGGTCGGCGCTCAGTACCTCGGCCTCGATGCCGTGCCGGTCGTGCAGTTCGGTGGCCTCCTCGCGCAGCCGCGCGGTGTCCCGTGCCACCAGCACCAGGTTGTGCCCCTGGGCCGCGAGCCGCCGCGCGAACGCGGCCCCGATGCCCGCCGTCGCGCCCGTGATCAGTGCAGTCGTCATACGCCGCACGTTAGTGCCCCGCGTGTTCCGGCGGCTCACCCGCCCGCTGCCCCTTCTCCACCACCACGAACTGGCCCGTCGCCCCCTCGTCCTCATGGGACAGCAGATGGCAGTGGTACCTGTACGGGGTGTCCGGATCGGACGGCCCGTCGAACCGCAGCGCAATCCGCACGGTCGAGCCCAGCGGCACCGCCACCGTGTCCTTACGGCCCCGCAGCGCCGGCTCCGGCCGCTTCCCGTCCACGGTCAGGACCCGGAACCGCACGTCGTGCACAGGAATGAGCGGGCGCAGCCGGACGCGCTCGTCGCCGACCTCGGTGTAAGGGCCGAGCGTGCCGTCGACCACGGTCCGCTCCCCGAGGAAGCCGGTGCCGGCCAGGAACCCGTGGCCGTGGTCGAGGTCCGCGCCGTCGAAGGTGACGTCCTGCACCATCACCGGCAGGTCGTCCACCCCGTACGTCTTCGGCAGGGCGAGCTGAGCGGCCCCCGGCCGGGCCCCTACGGCCCGGCCGGGGCAACCCCGCAACCCCCTGCTTCCCGTCGGGGCGGAGCGGTGCGGTCAGGGCGCGGCGGGGACGAAGGACAGCATGCGGGCCTCGCGCACGGGCTTCCGGTTCTCGTCGCCGCTCACGTGCGTCGACGTGAGGACGAGCCGGCCGTCGACGTAGGCGGTGTGCCCCATGGACATCTCGTACTCGTACGGCGCGGTCGCCACCGGGTGCTTCACGACGTTCGTCTCCGTGCCGGCGCCGCGCGGGCCCATGAGGAAGGTCCGGCCGGGACGGCTCGACGTGGCGGCCTCGTAGATGAGCATCGACGTGCCGTCCTCCGCGCGCAGCGGATACAGCCTGCGCAGCTCGTCGGACTTGACGCCCCACAGGAACTTCCCGGTCTTCAGGTCGTACGCGCCGACCTGTTCGGTGCCGCCCAGCATGATGAGGCCCTTGCCGACCCGGGTCCCCCGGCAGGGCTGGATATTGCCGCCGGCGCTCTCCCCGGCGCAGTGCTCGAAACCCTTGTCCCGGGCGTCGAAGGTGGTGCGGTGCCTGCCTCCGGGGTCCAGCACCGTGATCCGCCAGTCACGGGCGGTGTCCTCGTTGTTGTACGTGGTGAAGACGACCGGGTCCATGGAGATCAGACTGCCGAAGCTCCAGCCGGTCTTCATCCGGTAGCGCCACAGGACCTTGCCGGTACCCGGGTCGAGCTCGCGCACCTGGCCGTAGTTCTTGCTCCGGTCGATGGCGATCATGCAGTCGGAGCTGACCAGCAGCCGGGCGGCGCCGCCCGCCACGTCATCGGGGACGCACTTGTCCTTGTTCTCCCGGGGGATCTCGTAGAGCTTGCTCCCGTCGCCCATCCGGTAGGTGATGGCCTGCATGTTCCGGGCGACGGACAGGACGTCACCGCTGATGGCGCTGTAGACGATGAACGTGTTGTCCCGGTCGCCGGGCTCGTCGAGCTCCTTGTGCCAGCCCTGCTTCCCGGTCTTCAGATCGATCATCCGCATCCGGTTGCACTGGTTGCCCCGCTCGTTGTCCGGCCTCTCGTGGTGGAAGACCACGACCTTGCCGTCGGGCGTCGGGTTGGCCGGTGTCTCGCAGACGGAGGAGGGCAGGTCGACGTTCCAGACCTCGGCGCCGTCCGAGAGCCGGTAGGCCGTGACCTTCCGGTGCAGGGCCTGGACGGCGGTGTCGCCGACGATCCACAGGTCGTGGACCTTGTTGATCTGCTTCGGCAGGTCGGTCCTGTCGTCGACTATCCAGGCCGCCGACTCGTCCGGCTTCCGGGCGGCGGCGACCTCCTTCGTCGTCGGAATGCGGCTCAGCTCGGGGCCGCCCGCCGCCGGGGCTCCGGACGGGGACGCCGGCCCGGAGGGCCCGGGCGACTCCTTCGCCATGGGCTTCGCGGGATCGTCCCGCCCCTGGTCAAAGAGCGCGTACGCCCCTCCCGCCACGACCACCAGCACCAGCGCGACGAACGCGGCGACGACCGGCCCCCGGCCGAACCGGCGACGCGGCGGCGGGGTCGGCGGCCCGAACCCCTGGGGCGTGCCGCCCTCCGAGGCGTACGGGTTGCCGGGAACGGGCTGCTGCGGCGGGCCCGGGGTGTACCAGGGCTGCTGCGGGTCGGGCATGGTCTTCCCCCTGAGACGTGCCACTCGGCCAGAAGACTTCTCCTCGGGCACAGGTCACTGGTGGTGGACGCGCCGCACACCGATCCAGTTCCCGCCCCAACGTCCCCGGACCGCGCGGCGGATGACGCCACGTCACCGGACGGGACCGCCGCTTCCCCATACGGGACGGCCGGTCCCTCTGAAGGGGACGGCCGGTCCCTCCGTACGGGACGGCCGGTCCCTCCGTACGGGACGGCCGGTCCCTCCGTACGGGACGGCCGGTCCCTCCGTACGGGACGGCCGGTCCCTCCGTACGGGACGGCCGGTCCCTCCGTACGGGACGGCCGGTCCCTCCCTACGGGACGGCCGGTCCCTCCCTACGGGACCGGTCGCCCGGCCCTCAGCCCTGCCGCGCGGCGTACTCCCGCGCCTTGCGCAGCGCCTCGGGGTGCAGCGCCTCCCCGGCGGCCAGCAGCGCGGGCAGCAGGGTGCGTTCGGTCGTCACCGCCCGGAACTGCAGGGCGGCGGTGACCTCGTGGTCCGGCCGGTGCACGATCTCGACGGGGTCCCCGGCGCGGACGGCGCCCGGTTCGATCACCCGCAGATACGCGCCGGTGGCGGCCCGCTGGGTGAACCGCCGGACCCATCCCCGCTCCCCGAGGTGGTGGGCGAAGGTCCGGCACGGGATACGGCCCGAGGTCACCTCCAGCACCAGGTCCGTGCCCACCCGCCAGCGCTCGCCGATCCGCGCGCCGCTGACGTCGAGGCCGAGGGTCGTGAAGTTCTCGCCGAACACCCCGTTGGCCAGCTTCCGGCCGCCCAGCTCCCGCTCCCAGGCGTCCAGCTCCTCCCGCGCGAAGGCGTACACCGCCTGGTCGCTGCCGCCGTGATGACGCACGTCGCACACCGCGTCCCCGGCCAGTCCGCTGCCGCCGCTGCCCTTGGGCCCGGGGTCGAGGACCTCGACCGGGCCCTCCACCGGTCGCTTGTCGATCCCGGTGACGCCACTCGGGCCGTCGGTCTGTGCGGAGGGGCGAGGTTGCCCGATGTTCACGGTCAGCAGCTTCATGGGGTCACGCTAGGGCCTTTCGTCCGGATCAGGTCGGGCTCGTACAGTCCCGTCCGGCCAGAGGGCGGGCGACGATACCTCGTGGACACCCCCTGGCCGCACGAGAGCCCAAAGGTTCCTCTCGTGAATTCGCCCACTCCCCAAGAATTCCTTATGATGGCAAGGTGATCGAAGCTCGCCACCTCCGTGTCCTGCGCGCCGTGTCCACCACCGGCTCGTTCTCCGCCGCAGCCCGCGAACTCGGCTGCACCCAGCCCGCCGTCAGCCAGCAGATGAAGGCCCTGGAGTCCTCCGCGGGCACCACGCTGCTGATCCGCACCGGACGCGAGATGCGCCTCACCCAGGCCGGCGAGGCGCTGGTGCGGCACGCCTCCGGCATCCTCGCGGGGCTGACCGCGGCCGAGGAGGAGGTCGCCGCCATCGCCGGCCTGCGGGCCGGCCGGGTCCGGCTGGTCTCCTTCCCCAGCGGCAGCTCCACCCTGGTCCCGGGGGCGCTGGCCGCCCTGCGCGCCGAACACCCCGGCACCCGGGTGTCGCTCGTCGAGGCCGAGCCGCCGCGCTCGGTGGACCTGCTGCGCGAGGGCGACTGCGACATCGCGCTGGCGTTCCGTTACGGGAGCACCGGAGGCGAATGGGACGACCTGGTGGTCCGGCCGCTGCTCACCGACCGGCTGATCGGCCTGGTCCCGGAGGGGCACCGGCTGGCGGAGGCGTCGAGCGTGTCCATCGGCGAACTGGCCGAGGAGTCGTGGATCGCGGGCTGTCCCCGCTGCCGCCGGCAGCTGGTCGAGGTCTGCGAGGAGTCGGGCTTCACCCCGCGCATCGACTTCGCCACTGACGACTACCCGGCGGTGATGGGTCTCGTCGGGGCCGGGCTCGGGGTGGCGGTGCTGCCGGAGCTGGCCGTCGAGTCGGTACGCCCCAAGGGGGCCAGGGCCGTACCGGTCGAGCCGGCGATCGAGCGGGAGATCGTCGCGCTGACCCTGCCGGACCTGGCCCGGGTCCCGGCGGTGGCGGCCACCCTGGACCAGTTGTCGCGCACGGCCGCCCGCTGAGACCGCGCGGGGCCGCGGCGCCCGCCGGGCCCCCGCGGCCCTCGGGCGGTGAAGGGGTCCGGCCCCGCTGCGGGCGGTCGCGGGCCGGATGGCTGAAGATGCCGAAGAAACGTTTCTGCGCTGGGGCGGCGCGTGCGGGTGTCAGGTGGCGCCGGGGCCCGGGCCCGGTCCGGCCGTGGGCGCCGCGGTGATCAGCCGGGTTCTGGCCCGGCCCATCAGCTCTTCGCGCTCGTCCTCCGTCAGGCCGCCCCACACTCCGTAGGGCTCCCGTACGGCCAGGGCGTGGGCCGCGCACTCGGCACGTACCGGGCAGCGCATGCAGACCTCCTTGGCGGAGGTCTCGCGGGCACTGCGGGCCGCGCCGCGCTCGCCCTCGGGGTGGAAGAACAAGGAACTGTCCACGCCTCGGCAGGCGGCGAGCAGCTGCCAGTCCCACAGGTCTGCGTTGGGTCCGGGAAGGCGGGAGAAATCTGCCATTGCTTGTCCCCTCGGAGCTGTGCTGCGTCGGAAGCGGCATCCTCGACCGTCTGTGATCGACGGCCTCTGATGATCGGACCGTCTGTGATCGGTGTGACCGAAGTCTCGACCGTACATCTGCGGTGCTAGTAGATGTAAATATGACTGATTGCGAATCTAGCCACAGACACCCTCAAAAGGGAAGAAATCGCGCTAAATAGGGCATGCCAACGAGTGAAGATTCGGTTGACGGGTGAATCACCCGCGCCGTTCTCCTCCGTATACGGCCCTTCACGTAGAGTGCCGAACCCGGCCGCCCGACCCGTAACTCTTTCGAGTGACCGTCGTTAAGGGAACGGATGCGGTTGACGGATATCCGGCTCGGGCACATGTCCGAGGGGGTCAACCGCACAGGTGACGACTTGTATCAGCCTGGAGGCTCAAGGTGACGCGCATCAGCTGCGGAGGACGGTCATGACATCCGTCCTCGTCTGCGACGATTCCCCGCTTGCCCGAGAAGCGCTCCGTCGCGCGGTGGCCACCGTGCCCGGCGTCGAGCGCGTGACGACGGCGGCCAACGGCGAGGAAGTCCTCCGCCGCTGGGGTGCCGATCGTTCGGATCTGATTCTGATGGACGTACGCATGCCCGGTCTGGGAGGTGTGGAGACCGTCCGGCGACTGCTCTCCGCCGATCCCGGGGCCCGGATCATCATGCTGACCGTCGCCGAGGACCTGGACGGCGTCGCGCTCGCGGTCGCCGCCGGGGCCCGCGGGTATCTGCACAAGGACGCCTCGCGCGCCGAGCTGCGGGCCACCGTCACCCAGGCGCTGGCCGATCCGACGTGGCGGCTCGCCCCGCGTCGGCTGCGGTCCGCCGAGATGGGGGCGGCTCCCACGCTCACCGCGCGGGAGATCCAGGTCCTCGAAGGCATGAGCCACGGCCGCTCCAACGCGGAGATCGGCCGCGAGCTGTTTCTCTCCGAGGACACGGTCAAGACCCATGCCCGGCGTCTGTTCAAGAAGCTCGGGGCCTCGGACCGCGCCCATGCGGTGGCCCTCGGATTCCGCTGGGGCCTGGTCCGCTGACGACCGGCCCGGGCCGCGCCCCGTCCGCATACCGGCGGACGGGGTCACGGAGCGGGCCATCGGCTCCACACCCCGTATCCGGGCGCCCGCTCAGCGGCGCCATGTGACGCTTCCCGGCCGATGACGCATCCTTGAGTCGTGGAGTTCCTCAGGAACGATTCGGTCGAGCGGAAGGGGAGGGCGCAGGACATGACATCCGGCGCACCCGCTCATAACGCTTCGGTGCACAACTCGGGACGCGGTGGAGCGGACCCGGCGGCCCCAGGGCACCATGGTCCGATGCGCGACGACGAAACCACGGTGATCGGTGCCCTCGTGCACCGGGCCGTCGACGGCGACGCGCAGGCCACCCATGATCTGCTGGCCCATGTACACCCCCTCGCCCTGCGCTACTGCCGCTCCCGGCTGAACCGCCTTCCCGGTGATGCTCGCCACTTCGTGGAGGACCTGGCGCAGGAGGTCTGCGTCGCGGTGCTGATGGCGTTGCCGCGCTACAAAGACACCGGCAGGCCCTTCGAGGCCTTCGTCTTCGCTATCGCCGGGCACAAGGTCGCCGACCTTCAGCGCGCCGCGATGCGCCACCCGGGGTCGACCGCCGTCCCCTCCGACGAGATGCCGGAGCGGCCCGACGACTCCCTCGGTCCGGAGGAGCGCGCCCTGCTCAGCAGCGACGCCGCCTGGGCCAAGAAGCTCCTCGCCAACCTCCCGGAGAACCAGCGCGAGCTGCTGGTCCTGCGCGTCGCGGTCGGGCTGACCGCGGAGGAGACCGGCCAGATGCTCGGGATGTCCCCGGGCGCGGTCCGGGTCGCCCAGCACCGAGCACTCAGCCGGCTCCGGGCGCTCGCCGAGCAGTAGACACCCCCGCCGGCCCCCGCCGGAGGCGCTGTAGGAAGCTACAGATCAGCCAAGTGATCTTGATCGTGGAATGAGACGCCCGTGGAGCCCGTTAGCATGGACATCCGCACCGATCAAGGCCATTTGGGGAAGGTGTCATGACTGCAAACGTCGACGGAGTGCCCGAGAAGTTCGCGACGCTCGGGCTGACCTACGACGACGTGCTGCTGTTGCCCGGCGCGTCCGAGGTCCTGCCCAACGCGGTCGACACCTCGTCGCTCATCTCGCGCAACGTACGGGTGAACATCCCCCTGCTGTCGGCCGCCATGGACAAGGTGACCGAGGCGCGGATGGCCATCGCCATGGCCCGTCAGGGCGGCGTCGGCGTGCTGCACCGCAACCTCTCCATCGAGGACCAGGTCAACCAGGTCGACCTGGTCAAGCGCTCCGAGTCGGGCATGGTCACCGACCCGATCACCGTGCACCCCGACGCCACGCTCGGCGAGGCGGACGCGCTCTGCGCGAAGTTCCGGATCAGCGGCGTGCCGGTCACGGACCCGGCGGGCAAGCTCCTCGGCATCGTCACCAACCGCGACATGGCCTTCGAGTCGGACCGGACGCGCCAGGTGCGTGAGGTCATGACGCCGATGCCGCTCGTCACCGGACGGGTCGGGATCTCCGGCGTCGAGGCCATGGAGCTGCTGCGCCGCCACAAGATCGAGAAGCTGCCGCTGGTCGACGAGGCGGGCATCCTCAAGGGCCTCATCACGGTCAAGGACTTCAAGAAGGCCGAGCAGTACCCGAACGCCGCCAAGGACGCCGAAGGCCGTCTGCTGGTCGGCGCGGCCGTCGGCGCCAGCCCCGAGGCGCTGGAGCGCGCGCAGGCGCTCGCGTCCGCCGGGGTCGACTTCCTGATCGTCGACACCTCGCACGGACACAACAGCAACGCCCTCGCCTGGATGGCGAAGATCAAGTCGAGCGTCGGCGTCGACGTCATCGGCGGCAACGTCGCCACCCGCGACGGCGCCCAGGCGCTGATCGACGCCGGAGTCGACGGCGTGAAGGTCGGCGTCGGGCCGGGCTCGATCTGTACCACCCGCGTGGTCGCCGGCATCGGCGTCCCGCAGGTCACCGCGATCTACGAGGCCGCGCTCGCCGCCCGTGCCGCGGGCATCCCCGTGATCGGCGACGGCGGCCTCCAGTACAGCGGCGACATCGGCAAGGCGCTGGCCGCCGGGGCGGACAGCGTGATGCTGGGCAGCCTCCTCGCGGGCTGCGAGGAGTCCCCGGGCGAGCTGATGTTCATCAACGGCAAGCAGTTCAAGTCGTACCGCGGCATGGGCTCGCTGGGCGCGATGCAGTCCCGGGGCCAGGGCCGGTCCTACTCCAAGGACCGCTACTTCCAGGCCGAGGTGTCCTCGGACGACAAGCTCGTCCCCGAGGGCATCGAGGGCCAGGTTCCCTACCGCGGCCCGCTGGCCAACGTCCTCCACCAGCTCGTCGGCGGCCTCCGCCAGACCATGGGCTACGTCGGCGCCGCGTCCGTCGACCAGATGGAGAGCAAGGGCCGGTTCGTCCGGATCACCTCGGCGGGTCTCAAGGAGAGCCACCCGCACGACATCCAGATGACGGTGGAAGCACCGAACTACAGCCGTAAGTAACGCAGGAAGTAACGCATCACCGCAGGTGAGGGGCGGACCGGAGTTCCCGGTACCGCCCCTCATCCATGCGTCGGGGATACTGGTCAGCGCAGACGTAGAGGGAAAGGCCACACATCGTGACTGAGATCGAGATCGGGCGCGGCAAGCGCGGCCGCCGGGCTTACGCATTCGACGACATCGCTGTCGTTCCGAGCCGTCGCACCCGGGACCCGAAGGAGGTCTCGATCGCCTGGCAGATCGACGCCTACCGCTTCGAGCTGCCGTTCCTGGCCGCTCCCATGGACTCCGTGGTCTCCCCGCAGCACGCCATCCGGATCGGTGAGCTCGGCGGTCTGGGCGTGCTGAACCTGGAAGGCCTGTGGACCCGGCACGCCGACCCGCAGCCGCTGCTGGACGAGATCGCCGAGATGCCGGTCGAGTCCGCGACCCGCCGGCTCCAGGAGATCTACTCCGCCCCCATCCAGGAGGAGCTGATCGGGCAGCGCATCAAGGAGGTGCGCGACTCCGGCGTCGTCACCGCCGCCGCGCTCTCCCCCCAGCGCACCGCCCAGTTCTCCAAGGCGGTCGTCGACGCGGGCGTCGACATCTTCGTCATCCGCGGTACGACGGTCTCCGCCGAGCACGTGTCGGGCGCGGCCGAGCCGCTGAACCTGAAGCAGTTCATCTACGAGCTGGACGTCCCGGTCATCGTCGGCGGCTGCGCCACGTACACCGCCGCCCTGCACCTGATGCGGACCGGCGCCGCCGGTGTCCTCGTCGGCTTCGGTGGCGGCGCGGCGCACACCACGCGCAACGTCTTCGGCATCCAGGTCCCGATGGCCACCGCCGTCGCGGACGTCGCCGGCGCCCGCCGCGACTACATGGACGAGTCCGGCGGCCGGTACGTGCACGTCATCGCCGACGGCGGCGTCGGCTGGTCCGGCGACCTGCCGAAGGCCATCGCCTGCGGTGCGGACGCCGTGATGATGGGCTCCCCGCTGGCCCGCGCGACGGACGCGCCCGGCCGCGGCCGCCACTGGGGCATGGAGGCCGTCCACGAGGACGTGCCGCGCGGCAAGCTGGTCGACCTCGGCTCGGTCGGGACGACGGAGGAGGTCCTCACCGGTCCCTCGCACACCCCGGACGGTTCGATGAACATCTTCGGCGCCCTGCGCCGCGCGATGGCCACCACCGGCTACAGCGACCTCAAGGAGTTCCAGCGCGTCGAGGTGACGGTGGCGGACTCGCAGCACCGCCGCTGATCTCCCCTACGCACGCGGAAGGGCCCGGACCGTCTCGCGGTCCGGGCCCTTCCGTATGGTCGCGCGGGTGTCAGCCGGCCTTCTTGGCGCCACCGACGGCGGCGACCGCGCCGAGGGCGAGGAAGAGGTAGGTCATGAAGTCGGCCTCCTGCGACCAGGCCTCCGTCACGGTGCCGAAGTGGTCGCCGATGACCTCGGAGAAGGGGATCTGCGCCAGGTCGGAGAGGACCATCGAGATGCCGACGAGCTGCCCGAGGTAGACGGCGCCGATCGAGAAGACGGCCGCGGCGCCGATGACTGCGGGGTTGGAGCCGCCGACCTTGCTCGCCGCGAAGCCGACCAGGAAGCCGACGCCGACCGCCGCGTAGCCGACCTCGCGCTCGATGGAGCCCGCGATCACGCCGTACAGGATGCCCGCGACGACGGCCGCGCCCAGGGCGACCAGCACGCCGAGCAGGAGGTTGTTGCGGGCCGGGGGCGCCGGGGCGAACGGCGCGCCGCCGCCGAACGGGGCGCTCTGGCCGGGCTGCTGACCCGCGAACGGGTTGCCGGTCGAGGCCGGGGGCTGCTGGCCGTAGGGGTTGCCGGTCGGTGCCGTCGGGGGCTGCTGGCCGTACGGGTTTCCGGTCGGTGCGGCGGGGGCGGGGTGGCCCGGCTGGCCGGCGTACGGGTTGCCGTCGACGGGCTGACCGCCGTAGGGCTGCTGGGGCTGGTTCGGCGGCTGCACGGGCTGACTCACGGTGGGGCTCCCCCTGGATCGCTGCGCACGAGTGTGCGGTTGCGCACGTATGTGCGCGCTGTGACGCCGCAGGGTAGCAGTACGCACCGGAATCGGTCACCGGCAATCTTTTCCGGCCTCCCGCACCGTCCTCAGAGCCGGTGCGCGGCTCCCGCCGGAGTGGCTCCCCGGGTGTCCAGGAGCAGTTGGGCCTTCACCGCGAGGCCCTGGAGGTCGTAGGTGCGGTGCTGCTGGAGCAGTACGGTCAGGTCGGCCGCGGCCGCCGCCTCGTACAGCGAGTCGGCGCGCGGGACGGGGCGTTCGCGCACCCGCCAGTCCAGGACGTGCGGGTCGTGGTAGCCGATCTGGGCGCCCATGTCCATCAGCCGGGTGGCGATCTCGCGGGCGGGGGCGGCCTCCTGGTCGGTACTGTCCGGCTTGTAGGTGACGCCGAGCAGCAGGACGCGCGCGCCCCGGACGGACTTGCCGTGCTCGTTCAGGAGGGTGGCGCAGCGCTGGATGACGTAGCTGGGCATCCGGTCGTTGATCTCCTGCGCCAGCGAGACCATCCGCAGCGGGTGCCCGGGGGTGCGGGTGCTGTAGGGCAGGCAGCCCGGGTCCACCGGGACGCCGTGTCCGCCGACGCCGGGTCCCGGCCGGAAGGGCTGGAAGCCGAACGGCTTGGTCTCGGCGCACCGGATGACATCCCAGAGGTCGACGCCGAGGTCGTGGCAGAGCACCGCCATCTCGTTGACCAGCGCGATGTTGACGTGCCGGAAGTTGGTCTCCAGCACCTTCGTCATCTCCGCCTCGCGCGGTCCGCGGGCCCGGACGACCTTGTCGGTGAGCCGTCCGTAGAAGGCGGCGGCCGACTCGGTGCAGGCGGGGGTGAGGCCGCCGATGACCTTGGGGGTGTTGGCCAGGGTGTGGGTGCGGTTGCCGGGGTCGAGCCGGCCGGGGGAGCAGGCGAGGTGGAAGTCGCGTCCGGCGACGAGCCCGGATCCCTCCTCCAGCAGGGGGCGCAGGACGTTCTCGGTGGTGCCGGGCGGCACCGCGGACTCCAACAGCACGGTGGTGTGGGGGCGCAGCCGGGCCGCCAGTGCGCGGGCGGCGTCGCGGAGCGCGGTGAGGTCGATTCCCCGGTCGGTGCCGAGCGGGGTGGGGGAGCAGATCACGGCGGTACGGACCCGGCCCAGCTCGGCGGCGTCGGTGGTGGGCCGGAAGCCGCCGGAGAGCATGCGGCGGATCTCGGACGCGGTGAGGGTGCCCTCGACCGGGCTGCGGCCCGCTCTGAGTTCCGCGTAGGGGCGTGGGTCGGGGTCGTAGCCGACGGTGTCGATCCCGGCGGTCACGGCGGCCCGGGCGAGGGGCAGGCCGAGGTGACCGAGTCCGATGACGGCGAGGTCTGCGGGCATACAGGAAGACCCCCTAAGTGCGGAGAGCGAAGATCGCAACTGCTGTGGACAGTGCAATGTCAGACTAGGCGTAAATATGACCTATATGTCGCATTGTGTGGCTCCAGTCGCCCGGGTGTTGTCCACAGGCGGTGGCTGAACTCGGTGAGCGCGGACAGAATCGAGGGGTGGACACGGGCGGCCGGCCCCTCGGCCGGGTGGCGCTCCCGTGTCCGACCACCCCGATCCACCGGGAGGCAGCAGTGAGGACAGCGACACTGGGACCCGCCGAGCGCACCGTCGCGCTCGCCGCCATGGCCGAGCGCGAACTGGACGTGCTGGTCGTGGGGGCGGGCGTGGTCGGCGCGGGCACGGCGCTGGACGCCGCCACCAGAGGCCTCTCGACCGGCCTGGTCGAGGCGCGCGACTGGGCGTCCGGCACATCGAGCAGGTCGAGCAAGCTGATCCACGGCGGTCTGCGCTATCTGGAGATGCTCGACTTCGCCCTGGTCCGGGAGGCACTCAAGGAGCGCGGGCTGCTCCTGGAACGGCTGGCCCCTCACCTCGTGAAGCCCGTGCCCTTCCTCTACCCCTTGCAGCACAAGGGCTGGGAGCGGCTCTACGCCGGCTCGGGCGTCGCGCTGTACGACGCGATGTCGGTCTCCTCCGGCCACGGCCGAGGCCTCCCCGTCCACCGCCACCTCTCCCGCAAGCACGCCCTGCGGGTCGCCCCCGCGCTGAAGAAGGACGCCCTGGTCGGAGCCCTCCAGTACTACGACGCCCAGATGGACGACGCCCGCTTCGTCACCGAGCTGGTGCGCACCGCCGCGTCCTACGGTGCCCAGGTGGCGAACGCGGCCCGGGTGATCGCCTTCCTCCGCGAGGGCGAGCGGGTCGTGGGCGCGCTCGTGCGGGACGTCGAGGGCGGCACGGAGTACGAGATCCGGGCCAAGCAGGTGGTCAACGCGACCGGCGTGTGGACCGACGACACCCAGGGGCTCATCGGCGAGCGCGGACAGTTCCACGTCCGGGCCTCCAAGGGCATCCACCTGGTCGTCCCCAAGGACCGCATCCACTCCTCCACCGGCCTCATCCTGCGCACCGAGAAGTCCGTCCTCTTCGTCATCCCCTGGGGCCGGCACTGGATCATCGGCACCACGGACACCGACTGGGACCTGGACAAGGCCCACCCGGCCGCCTCCAGTGCCGATATCGACTACCTCCTCCAGCACGTCAACTCCGTCCTGAACACCCCGCTGACCAGGGACGACGTCCAGGGCGTCTACGCCGGACTGCGACCGCTGCTGGCCGGTGAGTCGGACGCCACCAGCAAGCTGTCGCGGGAACACACGGTGGCCCACCCCGCACCCGGCCTCGTCGTCGTGGCGGGCGGCAAGTACACGACGTACCGGGTCATGGCCAAGGACGCGGTGGACGAGGCGGTGCACGGACTCGACCAGCGGGTCGCCGCCTGCGTCACCGAGGACACCCCGCTCCTGGGGGCCGAGGGATACAAGGCCCTGTGGAACGCGCGCGCCCGGATCGCGGCCCGGACCGGACTCCATGTCGCCCGGGTGGAGCATCTGCTCAACCGGTACGGCTCAATGACCGAGGAGATTCTGGAACTGGTCCTCGCCGACCCCACCCTGGGCGAACCCCTGCCCGCCGCCGACGACTATCTGCGCGCCGAGATCGTCTACGCGGCCTCCCACGAGGGCGCCCGCCATCTGGACGACGTGCTGACCCGGCGCACCCGGATCTCCATCGAGACCTTCGACCGGGGCACCCGCAGTGCCCGGCTCTGCGCGGAGCTGATGGCGCCGGTGCTGGGCTGGGACGAGGGGCGGATCGACCGGGAGGTCGAGCACTACGAGAAGCGGGTGGAGGCCGAACGCGAATCGCAGCGACAGCCCGACGACCTCACAGCGGACGCGGCCCGGCTCGGCGCACCGGACATTGTGCCGATCTAGGACACGCCCTCCCGGGGTCCGCGAGCTTCCGCACCGTGGTCACCGCCCGCCTTCACCTGGCCAGTTGGGCTCCACCGGCCCGGTGGGGCCGCGGCGGCGGCCCGGTCCCGCCTGGACGGGGAGGCCTGGTTGGTAGGAGGCTGTGGGGGCTTCCCTCTTCGAGCCGCGGAGCGGCGGACCCCGGACCCGGCACCAGGACCGGTCCCGGGGTGAGGGACAATGAACGCTCTGCCAGGGCGGGTTGATCGCAGAGGGGACGCATGTCGGAGGCGGAGCAGGCACGGGAGCCCCAACGGGACAAGAACGGTCGTCTCCTCGCGGGGCGCTACCGGCTCGGTGAGGTGCTCGGCCGAGGCGGCATGGGTACGGTCTGGCGCGCCGACGACGAGACGCTCGGCCGCACGGTCGCGGTCAAGGAACTGCGGTTCCCCGGGGCGATCGACGAGGACGAGAAGCGCCGACTGATCACGCGCACCCTGCGTGAGGCCAAGGCGATCGCACGGATCCGCAACAACAGCGCGGTGACCGTCTACGACGTGGTCGACGAGGACGACCGCCCGTGGATCGTCATGGAGCTGATCGAGGGCAAGTCGCTCGCCGAGGCGATTCGCGAGGACGGCACGCTCACACCGAGGCGGGCCGCCGAGGTCGGGCTCGCCATCCTCGACGTGCTGCGCTCGGCGCACCGCGAGGGGATCCTGCACCGCGACGTGAAGCCGTCCAACGTGCTGATCGCCGAGGACGGGCGCGTCGTGCTCACCGACTTCGGCATCGCCCAGGTCGAGGGGGACCCGTCGGTCACCTCCACCGGCATGCTCGTCGGCGCACCCTCGTACATCTCGCCGGAGCGCGCCCGCGGTCACAAGCCGGGCCCGCCCGCGGACCTGTGGTCCCTCGGCGGACTGCTGTACGCGAGCGTCGAGGGCTGCCCGCCGTACGACAAGGGCTCGGCCATCGCCACCCTGACGGCCGTGATGACCGAACCGCTCGACCCGCCGAAGAACGCCGGCCCGCTCACCGAGGTCATCTACGGGCTGCTCGCCCGCGACCCCGACCAGCGCCTCGACGACGCCGGGGCGCGGGCGTTGCTCAACGACGTCATCAACGCCCCCGACGTTCCCGCTCCGGCACCCGCGGACTCCACCCAGATCATGGCGCTGCCGCCGGCGCCCGCCGCCGACCCCCTCGTCAAGCGGACGCCGAAGCAGCCCAAGGCCCCGAAGCCGCCGAAGCAGTCCACCGGGTCGAGTGAGTCCGGCGGCGGCTCCCGCGACCGGCTGCGCGGAGCCCTGCGCTCCGTGCGCAACGCGAAGACCCCTGCGGCGGCCGCGGGAGCCGCGGCGGGTGCGGCCGCCGCGTCGGCGAGCTCTCCGGCCGCGGCGGCGGCCGGCGGCCCGCCCGTCGCCCCGCCGAAGCCTCCGTCGCCGCCCGGGACGTCCGCCCCGGGCGCGAAGCCCGCCGCGTCCGCCCCCGCGAAGGGAGCCGTCGCGGCGCCCGCCGGCGCCGCGAAGTCCGCGACGGCGGCGAGTGGATCCGTGCCCGGGCAGCGCCCGCCGTCCTCGATCGCGTCCACGCGTGCCTCGATCACCGACGTGGTGCCCCGCCGCACCCTCGCTGTCATCGCGGCCGTCGTCGCGCTGGCCATTCTCGGCACGGTCCTCGCGCTCACGCTCGGCGGCGGAGACGAGGCGGACAAGGGCGGCGACACGGCCGCCTCGGCCGGAGCCTCGGCCGGCGGCGCCGACGACAAGGGCGCCGACACCGGCGGCGGTGCGGCCGGCGAGAAGGACGGCGGTCAGAAGGAGGGCCAGGGCACGGACGACGGCCGGGCCTCGGCCGACCCGTCCGCCGACCCGTCCTCCGACGCCGACGGCTCCGGTTCCGACGACGCCGAGGACGACGGGGCGGACCCGGGCGACGCCCTGCCCGCCGGGTACGAGAAGCTCACCGACGCCCGGTTCCACTTCACCATGGCGATGCCCGAGGGCTTCAAGCGCACTGGCATCGCGGGCAGCAACTCCGGCGGCATCTACAACGACAAGCGGGGCAGCTTCCCCCGCGTCCAGGTCGACTTCAACAGCTCGCCCAAGGACGACGCGGCGGCCGCCTGGCGCGGGGCCGTCGCGAGCGCCAAGGTCCTCAGCGACGGCTACCAGCACGGCGGCATAAAGAAGGTCGAGTACAACGGCTATCCGACCGTCGCGGACTGGACGTTCGAACGCAACCACAACGGCGTCCGGGTCAAGGTGCTCAACCGGGGATTCAAGGTGGACGCCAAGCGCGGCTATTCGATCATGATCAGCTGCAAGGTGGACGAGTGGGAGGGCGACGAGTGCCGGACGCTGCGCGACACGGCGTTCGCCACGTTCACGCCCACCGGCTGACCGCCCGGCAGGCCCGTCGACCGGTCGGAAACGTCCTGGACCGGCCGATGGGAAACGTTTGTGCGGACCGGGTTGGCGCGACCCGGCCCGTCGGCCCGCGATGCCACGTATCGTAAGAGGCCGGAGACCGTACGCAGCCGGAACAGCGGGTCAATTGCCCGCCGAATGACCGTGACTGACGGATAAGCGCGCCTCCGGTGACCGGGGGGAAGAGCGCGCTCTGGGGAGGCGTCGTGGACGACTACGCGGGTCGGGTGCTCGCCGACCGCTACCGCCTTCCGCTGCCCCCGTCCGATGGGTACGAACTGGCCGAGACCCGGGCGTTCGACACCTATAGCGGACAAGAAGTCCTGGTCCGCCAGGTGCCGTTGCCGGAGATCGTGGACGCGGAGGTGCTCGACGCCGACGGGCGGCCCTCCGCGTCCGGACGCGGCACCGGGCGAGCGGTCCGCCGCAGCACGGACCCGGCGGTCCGGAGGGCGATCGAGGCCGCGCAGGCCGCCGCCCAGGTGCCCGATCATCCCCGGCTCGACCAGGTCTTCGACGTGTTCGCCGAAGCGGGCTCGTTGTGGATAGTGAGCGAGCTCGTCGCGGCCCGTCCGCTCGCCGCCCTCCTCGCCGAACGCCCCCTCAACCCCTACCGGGCGGCCGAGATCGGCTCCGACGTGCTCACCGCCCTGCGGGTGCTGCACGCCCACGGCTGGACCCACCGCAACATCACCGTGCGCACGGTCCTCGTGTGCGACGACGGCCGCGTCATGCTCACCGGTCTCGCGGCGGGCGCCGCCGAGGAGGCGCTCTGCGGATACGCCCCCGGACCGGAGCCCGACACCGACCCCGTGGCCGGCCCCACGACGTACGGCATTCCGGCCGTCGAGGCCGCCCCGCCGAGAGAGTTCGACGGGGCCCACGCGCTCCCGCCGGCCAGGAGCGAAACGGAGTACGCACCGGTCGAGGGCTACGGATCCGTCGACGACGGCCAGGGCTACGCGGCCGTCGAGCAGTACGCGGAGGTCGAGCAGTACGCGGAGCACGCGGACGCGGATCTCCAGGGGTACGCCGACGACGGCGACGGCCGTTCGGGCCGGGCGGACCAGGGGCTTTCCGTTCCGTCGCTGCCGCAGGGTTACGCACCGCGCCGGGACGACGACCGGTATGGCGACCGGCCCGATGACCGCCCCGGCGACCGTGACGCACTGCCGCCGGGCGGACCGGAAGCCGAGCCCTTCGCGTCGCACGGCGGGCAGGAGCTCGTTCCGCGCCCCGCCGCGCCCGCCGTCCCGTACACCGCCGTGCCGCCCCCCGCCGAGCCGGGCGCCGCCGGCGCCGCCCAGCTGCGGGCCGCGCGCGCCGGAGCCATCGCCGCCTACCGGGCGGGCGCACGGGCCGCCGCCCGGGTCACCGAGGACCGGCAGCAGACCGACCGCGCCCCGGCCGACCTCACGAAGCCGCCGTCGGAAGGGCGCGCGCCCGCCCCGAGCGCCGGCGGCATCACCGGTGCCGGAGCTGGAGCCGGGGCGGGTGCCGGAGCCGACGCGGACGCCGACACCGGCATCCTCCCGCCGCAGCGCCCGGCGCCCGGCGCCCCGGCCCCGGACGCCCCCGCGG
>NZ_JAAXYC010000008.1 GCF_018619185.1 Streptomyces sp. McG3
GGCCCAGACCCCCCTCCCACCCGCCGACGACGTCATGCTCCTCAGCGGCGGCCTCGATTCGCTGTGCGGTGCCATCGACCAACTTCAGGACGGCACCGAACGGATCCACCTCAGCCACTACGACGGCAGCACCGCGGTACGCCGCGCACAGACCACCGCCAGCTTCTGGCTGCGCAGCCATGCCTCCCATCCTCTGCGACACCGCACCATCAAGATCCGCCAGAACGGCCCGGCTGAACCCACCTCCCGCAGCCGGAGCCTGCTGTTCGCCGCGCTCGCAGCCGCGACCGCGGCCACCGCCTCAAGCCCGCAGGTCACGGTGCCCGAGAACGGATTCACGAGCATCAACCCACCGCTGACCACCGCACGCGGCGGCACCCTCACCACCCGGTCCACCCACCCCGGAACCTTCCATCGCCTCAACGCCCTCCTAGCCGCCCTCGACATCCCCGTCACCATCGCCAACCCCTATCTCCACTGCACCAAGGGAGAGCTACTGCAACGGGCCCACGACCAGGCCGGGGACGCGCTCCTCGCAGCGGCAGCCGCGACACTGTCCTGCGGCAAACTCGACGGAGCCCGCTACCCGGGCGGCAACGCCAACCTCAACTGCGGCCTATGCGTGGCCTGTCTGGTGCGCCGAGGTTCCTTCACCGCCGGCCCCCACTCCGACCCCACCGTGTACCTCGTCGACCACCTTGCAGGCCCCCCGCGTGAGAAGCTGCTCAGGAACCGCCGCAAAGACCTCACGGACGTCCAACAAGCTGTCCTCAGCGGCATCGACGAGATCGATATTCTTGCCGTGGGTGATCTGCCCCCGGAGACCGACTTCGACGCCATCGTGGAACTGTGTCAGCGAGGCCTTCAGGAACTGAGCCGTGTCCCTCTTCCCTAACGAGCTCCCCGCGCTGGACTGTCACGCCCACATCGCCCCCGATGTGACCGCCCCCCAGATCGACGCACTGAACGGGGCCGTTGTCTTCGCGGTGTCCCGCACACCGGCCGAGGCCAGCCACGCCCTCCGACGCCGGGACACCACCCTGGTCTGGGGCACTGGCGTGCACCCGGCGGTGCCCGCCGCTCTCAAAGCCTTCACCCCGCAGCAGTTCCGCACCACACTGCAGCAGACCTGCCTCATCGGAGAAGTCGGCCTCGACCGCCGCGGCAGCCTCGAACTGCAGCGTTCCGTACTCACTCAGATCCTTGCCGCCGCACATGACGAACCGGTCATCCTCTCACTGCACAGCAGCGGACGCACCGGCCCTCTGATGGACCTGCTCACCAGCCACCCGCATCCGGGGATCATCCTGCACTGGTTCCTCGGCAGCCCCGCCGAGCGAAAGCAGGCCATCAACATGGGCGCCTACTTCTCGGTGAACGCCGCCATGCCCGACGAGGCCCTCGCCACCCTCCCCCTCCAACGCCTACTGCCCGAGACCGACTTTCCCGCCAGCAGACGGGCCACCGGTGCGACCCGCCCAGGAGCCGTAGCCCCGCTTGAGCAGCGTCTGGCCGAGCTCCACGCCACGACACCACAGATGATCAGACGCCGCTTCTGGCAGAACCTGCGCGAACTGACCACCCGCACCCAGGTCCTGGACCGCCTGCCGGAACCCATCGCGAACTGGGCACTAGAAGCCTGAACCCACCGCCTCCGGTGCACCATGTTCACGACCGCTCAAGGGGGGCCTTCACACGCTCGGGGTGAGGCGTGCAGCGACTGCGCTGTCTGCGGCAACAGCCGCCGGCAGTCGGCACCCAAGCAGACTGCCAGCCTGAAGGAGCTGCGCGACGGTCAGCCCCAGTGCCGAGGACAGATCCGCGCCGGTGAGATCCGCGCCGGTGAGATCGGCACCCTTGAGTTTCGCACCGCGCAGGTCTGCATCTCTGAGAGTGGCGCCCTCCAGCCGCGCACCGTTCAGATGCGCATCAACCAGCTGCACCTTGCGCAGATGAAGACGGGCCAGGTTCACAGGCACACGACTGCCACCACGAGGGCGCTCCACCGTCAACGCACGAAGCGCCTCCTGGACATGCTCCTCCGGCTTTTCGGCCAGTTTCGTCGCCTCAAGCCGCGACGTCACCGCGGCCTGGGAATGCTTGCGCACAAAGGAATTGAGTACCCGCGCCGCATGATCGCCCTGATCCGGCGCATCCTGCACAATCTGCTCCATCGCCAGGACACCTCCGAGACGTACATACGGCTCGCTCGAACTCAGCCGCTCCAACGCCTTAGTGAAGCGATCGGTGACCTGTCCCCGCCGAGTGAGCCGGAACGTACGGGCCGTATAGGTCAGGGCGATGCCGGCCCCGACAGCAGCAACAACCTGAACGACAGCAAGACGCAACTGGCCCACGGCCGCTGCCCGTGCAGCAGCGTCCAGAGCAGACCAATCATCGCTCGTCACCCAGCGCGCCAGACGCCCAGTGAGTGGAGTGAAAACAACAGCCAACACTCCGCAGAGCAGCCCCGCACCAATTACTGTCAGGACACTCAACCGCGCCCGCTTCCACCACATGCGACGTTTTTACCGGACTGGCCCCAGGCGTGCACACCTTCCAGTCCTGCCCGGACCGCGGACCCTGGGTCGGGGTAGGTGCTGTAGACGCGTCGGCCGGGCGTGATCCGATCCCTTATGAACGGCGGGATCCACCTGCCGCTGGCCGCCGGACCTGATTCAGCCGAGCTCGGCGAGGGCCGCGTAGATCGCACTTCGCAGGCTCACATCGACACCGCGTTCGTCGGTGAGCTCGGCGAAGTGCCGTGCGCTGTGCGGGTGCTGGCGCAGGACCGAGGCGACCACAGCCGCGGGCTGCCCCTTCAAGGTGCGCAGCCACTCCCTGATCAAGTTCTGCGGCTTCCACTGATCACACGCGCCGTCCCACTCGCACATGCTGTCCGCTGCGGCATCCAGGAGGGCCCACCGCTCTTTCCGTCCTGCGGCGGTGGCAGCAGCCAGCAGCCAGCAGATGGCTCGGTCTATCTCCTCGACCCGCGGCCAGTTGCCGTGCTCGTCTCCTCGGGCATGGGAGGCCAGTGCCCTGAACACCGTAACCGTCCGTGGTGCGTCCGACAGCAGCACAGGGCGGGCGGCCTTGATGTCGAGCGCGGTGACTGCTTCCAGGTAGAGCTCGTAGTCGCCGGGTCGGTCGGCCGCGAGGTCGAGCAGCTGCCCAGCTGCCGCCACCTCGCCGGCGGCTGCGGCCTCAAGCAGCCGCCGGGCGCGGACGATAGGCAGCCCGACGGCCGGGGACGTCTCCCTCTCAACCAGGTCAAGGAAGGCACCGACGTCTTGGGGCCTGCGGGAAGGGGTGAGATGCGTGGCCCGGCGTACGACGCCGTACCACGGGCCCGGCGGCGGGAGCAGCGGGACGTTGGGTTGGGGCCAGGTACCGGTGAGGATCCACCCGATGAGCTGGCCGAGGCTGTAGATGTCGCTCGCGAAGGTCGCCTCGTGCGCACCGACTGACAGTTCCGGGGCGGCGAACCCCTCGGTGCCGATCGCGCCGTGGGTGAGGACGCCCAGGTCGCTGGTCTGACCGCGTGGTCGGCGCGCGATGCCCCAGTCGGCCAGCACCCACCGGTCCTCCAGGTAGAGGACGTTGGACGGCTTGATGTCCCGGTGCAGCCACCCGTGCTCGTGCGCTGCGGTGAGCGCCGAGGCGACGGCGTCCACCAAGGCCCGAAGCCTGCCTGCCTCCTGGAGCTCAGAGCGTAGGTCCTGGGCGGTGGCCTCGGCCATTGGCATCACGAACCAGGCGTGATCCGGGCTGAAGTCGAGCACCGACATCACGTGAGGGTGGCCGCCCAGCCGCTGCGCAAGCTCGATCTCCCGGGCCATGCGCCGACGCTCCCGGGACCCCTTACCCAAGCGGCGCTTGAACGCCACGACGACGCGCGATGCCTTGTGTATAGCACGGAAGACCTCGGCCTGCCCGCCCTCCGCCAGCGGCAGTCGTTCGAGCCGGTAGTCCTTCTTCTCTCCACGGGCGGAGCCGCTCACCTGCCCGTACTCCTGCGCCCCCGCCCCGACCAGGGCGGTGTCCCCTTCGGGGGACTCAGTGGCCAGCTGGGGGTTGGTGAGCTTGACCACGACAGGGCGGACGCTGGAAGGGTGGTTGTCCGGGAGGGAGGCGAGCAGGTAGACAGGCCCATCGGCGTTGTCGGTCTGGGCTAGGTTCTGTCCGGCGGATCATGGCGGCATAGGCTTCAGGCCATGCACAGCACCCTGACGGAGCACGCCAGATGTCTCTACGGAGACGAGTACCGACCCACGTCGGAGTGCGGGCTCGAACACGGGGAGCACCATTTCGTCGAGGAGCTGACGTTCGCCGACGCGGATTCGATCCTTGCCATGCTTCGTGAACTCTGTCCGCACGTGGTGGATGGCTGCTTGCCTGTTTGGATCCGAAATCTGGCCTATCGGCTGGTGCTCTTGCAGCGGCCGGACGAACCGGCACTGCTGCGGGAGGCTGCCGAGAATCTGTGGATGCACGGCCGGGACTGGGACCACATTGCAGAGGACCTCAAGAAGCGGGCCGACGCTCTGGAAGCCGACTGATCACGGCCTGAGCCAAAGGCGGATCGACGCGATCGTGACGGTGCCATGGAAGACGTAGGCGCGCTTGTCATACCGCGTTGCCACAGCCCGGGAGTGCTTGAGTCGGTTGATCGTGCGCTCGACCTCGTTCCTGCGCTTGTACATCTCTTTGTCGAAGCCAGCGGGTCGGCCTCCTCGGCTGCCGCGTCGCCGACGGTTGGCCCGCTGGTCCTTCGGTTCCGGGATGGTGTGTTTGATCTGCCGTCTGCGCAGGTAGCAGCGATTGCGGCGAGAGCTGTACGCCTTATCGCCGCCCACATGGTCAGGGCGGGTGCGCGGATGACCAACGCCGGGGCGCTTGATCCGGATCCGTTCGAGGACGGGTACCAGCTGAGGGCTGTCGCCCCACTGACCCGGCGTGATCAGGAAGGCCAGTGGACGGCGGCCGCCCTCCCCGGCTAGGTGGATCTTGGAGGTCAGACCGCCCCGGGACCGGCCGAGTCCTTCGTCGGGACGGTGCTGCCGGGGCGTTGATCTCCGTTTCGGTATACGGGGTGTTCTGCGTGGTGCACCGGCAGCGTGCTGGTGGGCCCGGCATGAGGTGGAGTCCACGCTCACCATGCTCCAGTCGATGCACCCCTGAGAGTCGGCCTCGGCCTGGACGGCCTGGAGGATCCTTTCCCAGGTGCCGTCCGCCGACCACCGGCGGTGGCGCTCGTACACGGTTTTCCAGCTCCCGAACCGCTCCGGCAGATCCCGCCACGGGACACCTGTGCGGACGCGGAACAGGATCCCGTTGATTACCGTTCGGTGATCAATCCAACGTCCACCCCGGCGCCCGGTCTTCGGCAGATGTGGGGCAAGTTGCACCCACTCGTCGTTCGTCAGATCGCCCCGCCCCACGACCACCACGATGGCCCACGGGAGGCGATCACATGATCCGCCGGACAGAACCTAGGCCGAAGACCTGGGAGAGCCGGAGATCGGCCATCGTCTCGGCGGAGCGGTCTGCGATCAAAGTGCGGTGCAGCAGGACGTGGTTGCCCGACCCGTCGGGGGAGGCGCTGAGCACGCTGCCGCGCCCGTCGGCCAGCAGGTGCGCCGGGTAGTGTCCGGCGGTGGGAATCCAGTCCTCACGGCGGCCGGCATCCGTGCTCCGTCCCAGGTCCACCACGGCACTGCTCCCGCCCGCTGCGAGGAAAAAGCGACGCCCTTCCAGCCAGACGGCCGACCGGACCGCTGCCTCGAAGGCGATGGGGTAGCGCAGCTGGTTGCCGAGCTCACCACCGACGCGGGTCAGAGCGAGCGTGCCGTCACCGGCACCGAACGTGACACCGGAACCGGAAAGCACCCACGGCTCCCCGCCTGGGCCCGCCAGCAGCTGGGCTCCCTCCTCAAAGGCACCGGCCAGGACGGTCAGTGCGCCCTCGTGCCAGCGGACCAGCGCCGACCCGCACATCACCAGCAGCGCATCGTCGGGCTGAAGCAGCGCGGCTCCGTGACACCCGGACAGCTTCAGGCGCCAGAGCGCGGCCCCGCGCATGCCGATCGACGACACACCGTGGGCGCCGGTGATCAGCAGGCTGGTTCCGCCCGGTCGGCCGTTCCCGCCCGGCCACGAAAGGACTGTGAGGCCCGAGGGAGCATCCGCCAAGGCCCGACCCATGAAAAGCACCTCAGCGGCCAGCGGTGCCTGAGCCTGCATCTCCACCCGAACCGTTGGGCTCAGACGCGCCGCAGGCGTCATCGGCCATGCATGGTCCGGCGGGGAGGCGGTGCACAGCAGCTGAGCGAGCTCAACGTGTGGCTGGCGCTGCCGGAAGGTGTCGCGGATCAGCTCCGGCAGGGACCGCAGGCCGGCCACGGCCGCGTCCAGATGAGTTCGGTCCAGCACCACGCCGAAACCCCGCACGGCGTCCTCGACCCGGTCCAGATCCTCGTCGTCGGGCGTGACCGTGGCTGTCCACCACAGCAGAGCCCACCGCTCGGACTCCAGCCCCGACCGGCGTGCGGAGAGCACCGCCCGGCCCATAGCATCCTTCGCGCCGATGGCCAGGCTGAGCAGATAGTCCCGCCCTTCGTACTCGAAGCCGAGCCCGGGAAGCCCCTCAAGGTCGACGCGCTGCACGGCTCCATCGGCGCTGACCTGACTCAAGAGAGCGGCCACCAGCTCGGCTAGAGCTGCGTACTTCTCCGCATCGGTTACGGTGTCGTCCGTGGCCCACTGGCCGTAGTCGGCCAGCAATGCCCGTGCCTCATCCACGCTGTTCGTGTTCTCCCGCTCCCCGGTGCCGACGCCCGGGTGCGGGGTCAGCATGAGCGCATTGTGTCCCATCGCGGCCTTGCGGCGCCGGTGTCTGCAGTATCTGTGTGCCTGCGGACGATGGCGAAGCCGGGGGCGGCACAAGATCACACCCGGTCAGAGTGCGATAGCGCAGGGCATCAGCGGTCAACCCGTACCCGAGCTCCGCACTGGCCAGGGGCACCAGCGCGGCCAGCAGCACCAGGAACCACCGGGGCCAGTCACAGGTTTGGGTGTACGGCAAAAGTCGGCCCGCCTGATCAGCGCGGGGCGGTCTTCCGCGGTTCCGTCAGACCCGGGCGAGGTGGTTCAACATGTTGAGGGCGGCGGTCGTGACCGTGAGGGCGGTGTACAGGCCGAGAACCTCGTGGATGGTCGGGTGGGCCAGACGCGGCCAGTCGGCCGGTGCGGCAGGCCAGGAGGCAGGTGCACCTCCGCGGCGGCCGGGCCCAGGTCGGCGGTGACGTTCCAGACGCTGAGGGAAGCCGACTCCCAGCTGAGGCGCATGCGTGCCGCGCACCCCATGCCGAGCGGTGTACGCGGCGCACTGGTATCGCAGAGGGGTGCCGTGTCGAGTTGACGGTGGAGGCGCTGGCCCGCGCGGTGGGCTCCCGCATCGGGGATGCCCACCGCGACGAGGACTTTGCCTGACCGGTCAGTGGCCGGCCCCGGGCCGGCCACCGGCGGGCCGACAGTGGCCGAAGGGGCGGGCTGATCGGGTACCTGGCCCAGGGCCCGGATGCGCCGGCATTTAGCGATGGATCCGGGCTCAAGCGAGCTACCTCTTCAGGGAAATGTCAGTGGCATGGGTGATGATGACCGCCGTCGTACTGATTGACCTGTGACGGCTGACTTGCTGGGCCTCGCGTACCCCCAAGCGAGTGGGCAGCGGAACGATGAGAGGGGTGGGCACCACAGCCTCGTCGCCTAAGAGGTTAATCCGCAGGCCCGAGGGCAGCGGCATTCGGAGCCCTCAGCTCAAGCCTGCCGGACGGCGGTCACGAGCAGTGTGTCCGCGCTGCGCGGCGCGTCAGTGGTCGACGGCAGCCTGTCGATGCCGATCCGGGTGAACCCGGCCTCGTCGAGCACCTTTGTCCAGACCTGTTCCTGGAGTACCCAGCGGCGCATCGTGGTCGCCTCCCCGCCAGGGGTTCTTGCCGGGACGTCGGCAGGCATGACGTCTCCTGCCGCAGGTGCGCCGCCGAGGTAGTGGGCGAGCGTGGAGAACACCAGCCGGCCGCCGGGACGCAGTGCTGTGGCCACGGACGGCAGCAGCTCGTGCGGGTCGGTGAAGTCGACCGCGCCGAAGACGCTGTACAGCACGTCGTACGTCTCGGGCGCCGTCCGTGCATGCTTCACGGCATCGGACCCGATGATGCGCAGGCGCGGCGCGAGGTGGCCGAATAGGCCGGTGGCCATGGCGTACTGCGCGGGTGAGGCATCGACGGCATCAACTCGGGCGGGGGAAAGACGGGTCGCGAGGTGGGCGGCCTGCCGGGCAGCGCCTGCTCCGAGGTCTCCGACGACCTTGCCCGCCAGGTCGCCCAACAGCTCGGGGCCGGGGCCGCCGTCTTGACTCCAGATCCAGTGGAAGGTGCCGGGGACGGCGCGGTTGTGCTCGGCATGCTTGCGGCCGTAGTGGTGCCAGAGGTCTGTGGTGGTGATCACCCGCATCATCCTGGCGGTTGCCGTCCGTCGCCGGGCCGGCTCCGGGGAATCTCACCCACGTGAGAGCCGGGCCCCGGTCAGAATCGGCGCGGGGCCCGGCGGGGCGTTCAGCCCAGTGTGAGTCAGTGCGAGTCGTTGCCGGGGTGGCAGGGGCCGCAGTCGGCGGCGTCCGCCCACAGCGGCAGGTCGACATCCCAGCCGTCGGCTGCGATCAGGTCCGCCGTCCGCAGCACGGAGCCGTCGTTCTTGAAGTCGATGTCCGGAACGTGGTGCAGGAAGTGTCCGCCGTTGAAGCGTTCGCACAGCGTGGCGTAGGCCACAGTGTCCAGGATGATCGTGTGGACACCGATGTCGACGATCTTGCTGGGTGCGAGTCCCAGCGCCTGGCCCCGGTGATTCATCGCGGTCAGCAGGTAGGCGTAGCCCTGTCCGAGGACCCGGGCCGCCATGACCGAGTCGTAGGGGTATTCGCGCATGAGGAGCCCGACCTGCTTGTCCCACAGGTCGGCCGGTACGACGTCCCGCGCAGAGCGGATCGGGTCGGTGACCGGAGAGGTTGCAACAGCCGTTGCCATGATGCCTCCGATGGACGAGGCCCCGCGGTCCGGGGCACTGCACCCAGGACACCGCGCCGCCCCGCCCAGCGGGGGCCAACGGCCGGCTGTGCAAAGGCTTTGCACGTCGTGCAAGCGGTCTCGACGGCCCCGTCTGCCGACCGTACGGTGGGGGCCCCGGTCGTGCGGCGTGGGAGGGGACCTGTGCCTGGTGACCTTTGGAACACCCCCATGGTGCGCGAGTTAGCCGCGCAGCGGCGCCCCGGCGCGCTCATCCGTCTCGGCCGCGAACACCGCGCCTGGACTCTCGCCGCCCTCGGGGACCGGATCGGCTGCTCAGCCGCCACGGTGTCCCGGCTGGAGCGCCGCAACAGGGTGGCCGACCTGGCCTTGGTGCACCGTGCAGCACTGGAAGTCGGCGTCCCACGACACGTCTTGGTGCGTTCCCTGGCGCCACCCGCCCCGACCGCGTCGGCGGCCACTAGAGTGACGGCCAGTCCGCACGCCGAGGAGGACCCGATGCGCCGCCGCACGCTGATCACCGCCACGGCGGTTGCCGGACCAGCCGCCCTGCTGCCGGGGTTGGACGAAGCCCTGGCCGACACCCCCAGCCCCACCGGCGGCGGTTCGCTCGACGCCCGGCTGGCCACCGCTCGTGAGTTGTACGACAAGGGCGCGCACGGGCGTCTCCTCACCGCGCTGCCCGGCCTCATCGGTGATGGCCACTCCGCCGCGTCGTCGCGCCGGGAGCTCGATCAGGCCCGGCTCTCGTCCGTCTACAGTCTGACCGCCTCGGTGCTGAGCAAGCTCGGCTCGTACGAGCAGGCCCGGCTCACCGCGGACCGCGCCCGCACCTGGGCCGAGGTATCCGGCTCGCCTCTCGCGTCCGCAGCCGCAGCCCGAGAGCTGGCGATCGTGCTGCGTCACCAGGACCGCTCTGAGGAAGCCCAGCGCCTCATAAGGGCGGCGGCCACCGGAGTGGAGGCCACGGGCCTGCGTACCGACGCTTCGGCGTCCGCGTACGCGCAGATGCTCTGCACTCTGGCGTACACCGCTGCTCGCGGGGGGCACCGGACGGACGCGTTGGCGATGACCGAAGAAGCCCGTCGTGCTGCCCGCCGGCTGCCGCCGAACGCCCCTGTCGGCCGTCTGTTCCCCATCACCCCTGCCGCCGTTGACCTGTACGCCGTCGGCGTCCACTGGGCGCTCGGTGACGCCGGGGCCGCGCTGGAGGCCGGAAGGGACCTGCGACCCGAGCAGTTCCCGACGGCCGAGCGGAAGGCACGGTTGGGCACCGATATGGCTCGGGCCTGGTGGGCCTGGCAGCGTCCCGCGCAGACCGCCCAGGCGCTGCTGACCGCATACCGCTCCAGCCCGGGAGAAGTCCGAGACCGGCCTGCCATCCGCCGCATCGTTGCCGAACTGGCAGGGCGGCACCCGCGCACCACCGGGGTCAGGGAGTTGCAGACCGCTGTATCACTGCGGTCTCTTTAACGGGCGCAGTCCGGGGACCGCGCCCCGTGGTGCGCGTACGCTCGTTCGAGTCGAGACGGTAGATACCCCGCGCGGTGGCTTCGCGCGGGGCATCAATCGCTCGGTGGTGCGGGTCAGGCGATCGAGGCGGTGAACGCCAGGCCGCTTTCTGGTTAGTGCTCGGCTGTACCGGAATCGAGGTCGCCGGAGCGCATCAGCCCGACGAACGAGGTCCAGGCGGCGGCCGGCACGACGAGTGCGGGGCCGATCTTGTCCTTCGAGTCGCGGATACCGACATGGTTCGTCAGATTGGGGATCTCGACGCAGGCACCTCCGGTGCCGTCGCTGTACGAGGACTTGAACCAAGCGGACTCAGGGGCCACATCGGGGGCCGTGAATTCTGTATTGATGATCGATCGCCGCTTGCACGATGCACCACAGCAGGCCGTGGCGATTGGCTGTGGACTTCGGCGAGGCCGGTCGACGGAACCACCGCCCTGCCTTCGCGTCCGGCTGGCCTGCTTCCTGAAGCCGAACCCAGTCCTGGACGTCGTCAGCGGTGATGTTCCCGATGGTGGCCGGCATTATCAATCCCGATCGGCTGGTGTGCACCATGAGGGAGATGTGCCGGTCCACCTCGCGCCGGTAGTCGACCCGGGTCCGCGGGTCGATACCGGTGAGCCGGTCGACGTAGCGCCGGGCCCAGTCGGTCAGGAGCACGTCGTCAGGGTCCTGCTCGGGCTCGACGAAGCCCTGGCCGGGGATCCACCCCTAGGGCCACTCCTGCTTGTGGGCGTCGACGAGCTTCTTGAACGCGTCGGCCTGCTCCACGTCCTCGAACCTTTCGGCTTCCCAGGTACCGCCGCCGCTCTCCCTGTAGCCAGCGGACCTGGTAACTCGCCGTTCCGTCCTTGCGGAGCCACTTCCTGATCGTTGCCATGGGGCGCACGCTAGGTCGAAAATCCGGCCGCGTTTGGCCGTGGTTTGGTCAGCCCGGAACACGAAAAAGCCCCTGACCTGCGTTTCCGCAGGTCAGAGGCCTCCCCTTTAAGGGTGAGTAACGGGACTTGAACCCGCGACATCCTGGACCACAACCAGGTGCTCTGCCAGCTGAGCTATACCCACCATGTCGCCCGGTCGTTTCCGACCGGCCGAGAAAAAGTGTACAGGGTCCGGGAGGGTGCTCGCGCCCCCGTTTCCCGGGGCCGGTCCACGGGCGCTTTCGCGCCCGTGACCAGCGGGTTCCTACGGTGCGGCCGGGGCCGACAAGCGCGCCGCGATCTCCTTGGCGCGCTCGGAGTCCGGGCCGGGCTGCGGCACGAAGACCGCCTCCCGGTAGTAGCGGAGCTCCGTGATGGAGTCACGGATGTCCGCCAGCGCCCGGTGGTTGCCGTTCTTGGCCGGGCTGTTGAAGTACGCCCGGGGATACCAGCGCCGGGCCAGCTCCTTGACCGAGGACACGTCCACGATCCGGTAGTGGAGGTAGCCCTCCAGCTCCCGCATGTCCCGCGCCAGGAACCCCCGGTCGGTACCGACCGAGTTTCCGCAGAGCGGGGCCTTGCCGGGCTCCTTCACCTGCTCACGGACGTAGGCCAGGACCTGCTCCTCGGCGTCCGCCAGGGTGGTACCCCCGGCCAGCTCGTCGAGCAGGCCCGAGGCGGTGTGCATCTGCCGCACCACCTCGGGCATGGTCTCCAGGGCCGCGTCCGGCGGGCGGATCACGATGTCCACCCCTTCGCCGAGCACGTTCAGCTCCGAGTCGGTGACCAGGGCGGCCACCTCGATGAGTGCGTCGTCCGTCAACGAGAGCCCGGTCATCTCGCAGTCGATCCACACCATGCGGTCGTTCATGCGCCCCACCCTACGGGGCACTCCGCTGTCCCGGCAGGGCCGGGCGTCCGGGAACGTACGCGTCAGGGCCCGGCAGGGACAGCTCCCCGGACCCCACCGACGCCGCCACCGCGACGGCCGCGGAGGACAGGGGCGAGCCCCGGCGTCCGGACGGTGGCCCCTGGCTGGGCACCATCGTCTCGACCACCGTCGCGGCGCTCTCCGCCACCCCCTGCGGACGACGGGCCCGGTAGGCGGCCCGGTACGCGGCGGGGGAGGAGCCGAGCTGGCGGCGGAAGTGCCCGCGCAGCGCGACCGGGGAGCGGAAGCCGCAGCGGCCGGCGACCTCGTCGACCGAGTAGTCGGAGGTCTCCAGCAGCCGCTGCGCCTGCAGCACCCGCTGGGTGATCAGCCACTGCAGCGGTGCGCTGCCGGTGAGCGAACGGAACCTCCTGTCGAAGGTCCGCCTGCTCATGTAGGCGCGCGCGGCGAGCGTCTCCACGTCGAACTGCTCGTGCAGATGCTCCAGGGCCCAGGCCACGACCTCGGCGAGCGGGTCGGAGCCGATCTCCTCCGGTAAAGACCTGTCCAGGTAGCGCTCCTGCCCGCCACTGCGCCGTGGCGGCACGACGAGCCTGCGGGCGAGTGCCCCGGCGGCTTCCGTGCCGTGGTCGGTGCGGACTATATGGAGGCAGAGATCGATCCCGGCGGCGGTGCCGGCGGAGGTGAGTACATCCCCGTCGTCCACGAACAGTTCGCGCGGATCGACGTGCACCGACGGATAGCGCTTGGCCAGCGTCGGCGCGTACATCCAGTGTGTGGTGGCCGGCCGGCCGTCCAGCAGGCCGGCGGCCGCGAGCACGAAGGCTCCCGTGCACAGACCGACGATGCGGGCGCCCTCCTCGTGGGCGCGCCGCAGCGCGTCCAGTGCCTCGGCGGGCGGCGGCGAGGTGATCGACCGCCAGGCGGGCACCACCACGGTGCCGGCTCTGCTGATCGCCTCCAGGCCGTACGGCGCGGTGAGTTCGAGCCCACCGGTGGTGCGCAGCGGTCCTTCCTCGCCGCCGCAGACCAGCAGGCGGTAGCGGGGAACTCCCGCGTCCTGCCGGTCGATTCCGAAAACGGAGAGCGGGATGGAGCTCTCGAAGATAGGGCCGCCGCTGAACAGCAGCACGGCAACGACTTCCCGGCGTCGCCGCCCGGTCAGCTTGCGTGCGGCCTCCGTCGCGGCGGCGGAGTCCTGGCTCATGACGCTAAGCCCCCCTCGGTGTTCGCGTCTCCCTGGTCCTTACGGGCCTGTCGCTCCTGCACGTTTCCCCTCGGTGTCGCACGTGTCCCCAGTCTCCGATTTCCAAGATCGAATCTACTGCGTCGCGTGGTCCCGCCGTGACACCTTCCCCCACCAGCTCAATGTCGATAAGGAAACGTGGCGTGAAGCGTTCGATCACGAAGCGTTTCACTCGCGAAGCGCACAGGGAAGTGCCCTTCGACAACGTGGCCCGTCCGCGTCGGGTGAAAGCGTACCGCGCGGTCCGTTCCTGCCTGGTGGGCGGTGGGGTGTCCGGCCATCCCGCGAAGGGTTCGGCACCCAGGTGAAGTTGGCTTGAAACCATTGGTTGCGTGTGCTGTATCCGGTCACGCCGGGCGCACAACCGCTGTGTGACGGCCGCGCCGGTGCGCTCCCTCGCCGCCGTGAACCATGGCGTGTTCGGACCGCCGCGGAGGGACTGGGCGGGCCGTTGTGACGTGGGCGGGGCCGAGGTCCCGCAGGGCCGGATTACCGACCGATGGGCCGTGGGGCCCGAGAACCGCGGGTGTCGGGCGCCGGTCGGGGGCGGTCCGGCGGGCCCGGCCGACCGCCGCTCCGGGCCCCGTCGGCCGCCGGTTCGGGCATCGTCGCCCGGTTCGGCTCGAACGGCGACCGCGCCGGGCTCGCCTCGGCGTCACGTCCCGGGGTGACGGCCCGCCGGCGGTGTGGCCAACAGGGACCGGGTCGGGGCCTCGCCGCCGGGTCCGCCGGGCGACCGCCGACCGTCGCGGAAAACAGGACGGCCGGCGGTGTTCGCCCCCTCCGAGGCCCGTGTACGACACAACCGGCATTGCCATCGCGGACAGGCTCGGGCATGCTCCCTGCAGCGTCGCGCACGCTTTTGCGGGGGTCTGGGCGATGGAGGAGTGACGCCGTACCCTTGGGGGTATGGGGTTGGGAAGATGATTCCCGGACAGAGCTTCACCACCAGCTGATGCACCTCTCGAAACCGTTCCCTCCTCACGAGGATTCTCTTCGCCGAGACACCGATGGCCGGTCACGAAATCCCTGAACCCAAAGACCGCAAGCCGGTAGCCGACCCAGGGTCGGAGCCGCGGACGGTCGAAGAAGCACGCCATGCGTGCGATCCCGCCTTCCGGCACGGAGTCGTGGTCGGTTTCGACGGCTCCACGTCGAGCGAGCGGGCTCTCGCCTACGCCATCGGCATGGCCGGCCGGTCGGGCTCCGGCCTGATCATCGTCCATGTCGCCAACCGATTGCCGACCACGGTCTGGGCAGGCTGCGAGCCCCCCGTCTTCGTCGACGTCCCCGATCACCGCACCGAGGTCCTCGGCCTGGAGCTGGCCTGCGCGGACTACCTCTCCGAGGTGCCCTGGGTGCTCGTCGAGCGCGGGGGCGACATCTGCCACGAACTGGAGGAGGTCGGCCGGGAGTACGCCGCCGACGCGATCGTCGTGGGCTCCACGCACGGCATCGTCGGCCGGATCTTCGGGTCGGTGGCCGGCCGCCTCGCCCGCCGGGCGCAACGCCCCGTCATCGTCATTCCCTGAGAGCCCCGGATCCCCGAAGGCCCCCGCGCTTCCTGATGGGCCGCCAGGAGGCCCTGTAGCGGCACGCGTTGGGCCCCGTACCGTCTTCACGAAGGTACGGGGCCCAAGGTCTGTGCACCGCCGTCTACTCGACCGTCACGGACTTCGCCAGGTTGCGCGGCTTGTCGATGTCGCGGCCCATCGCGAGGGCCGTGTGGTACGCGAACAGCTGGAGGGGGATGCCCATGAGGATCGGGTCCAGCTCGTTCTCGTTCTTCGGCACGACGATGGTGTGGTCGGCCTTCTCCTGCACCTGGTGGGCGACGGCGAGGATGCGGCCGCTGCGGGCCTTGATCTCCTCCATCGCGGCGCGGTTCTTCTCCAGCAGGTCGTCGTCCGGCACGATCGCCACGGTCGGCATCGCGGGCTCGATCAGCGCGAGCGGGCCGTGCTTCAGCTCGGAGGCCGGGTAGGCCTCGGCGTGGATGTACGAGACCTCCTTCAGCTTCAGGGAGGCCTCACGGGCCACCGGGTAGCCGCGCACCCGGCCGATGAACATCATCGACTTGGCGTCCGCGTACTCCGCCGCCAGCCGCTTGATCTCGTCCTCGCCCGCCAGGATCTCGCTGATCTGCTCCGGCAGCCGGCGCAGCCCGTCGATGATCCGCTTGCCGTCCGCGACCGACAGGTCACGGATCCGGCCCAGGTGCAGGGCGAGCAGCGCGAAGGCGACCACGGTGTTGGTGAAGCACTTGGTGGAGACCACGCAGACCTCCGGGCCCGCGTGGACGTACGTACCGCCGTCGGCCTCACGGGCGATCGCGGAGCCCACCACGTTGACCACGCCGAGGACCCGGGCGCCCTTGCGCTTCAGCTCCTGGACGGCGGCCAGCACGTCGTACGTCTCACCCGACTGGGAGACCGCGACGTACAGGGTGTCGGGGTCGACGACCGGGTTGCGGTAGCGGAATTCGGAGGCCGGCTCGGCGTCGGCGGGGATCCGGGCGAGCTCCTCGATCAGCTGGGCGCCGATCTGACCCGCGTGGTACGAGGTGCCGCAGCCGAGGATCTTGATCCGGCGCACCCCGCGTGCCTCGCGGGCATCCAGGTTGAGCCCGCCCAGGTGCACGGTGGAGAACCGGTCGTCGATCCGGCCGCGCAGCACGCGGTCCACGGCGTCGGCCTGCTCCGAGATCTCCTTGTGCATGTACGTGTCGTGGCCGCCCATGTCGTACGACTCGGCCTCCCACTCCACGGTGGTCGGCGTGGCCGTCGTGGTCGAGCCCTCCGTGGTGTACGTACGGAAGTCGTCGGCCTTCAGGGTGGCCATCTCGCCGTCGTCCAGCGTGACGACCTGGCGGGTGTGGGCGACCAGGGCGGCGACGTCGGAGGCGACGAACATCTCCTTCTCGCCGATGCCGAGGACGACCGGGGAGCCGTTGCGGGCGACCACGATGCGGTCGTTGAAGTCGGCGTGCAGCACGGCGATGCCGTAGGTGCCCTCGACGTGGCGCAGCGCCTCGCGGACCTTCTCCTCCAGGGTCTCGGCCCGGGCGCGGGCGATCAGGTGGACCAGCACCTCGGTGTCGGTCTCGGAGAGGAAGACGATGCCGTCGGCGGTGAGCTTGGCGCGCAGCTCGGAGGCGTTGTCGATGATCCCGTTGTGGACGACGGCGACCTTGTTCTCCGCGTCCATGTGCGGGTGGGCGTTCTCGTCGCTCGGCGCGCCGTGGGTGGCCCAGCGGGTGTGCGCGATGCCGGTGGTGCCGGCGAAGCGCTTGGGGACCTTGGCCTCCAGCTCGCGGACCCGGCCCTTGGCCTTGACCATCTTCAGCGCGCCCGGCTTGCCCGCCGCCGCCTTGCCGGTGATGACGATGCCCGCGGAGTCGTAGCCCCGGTACTCCAGCCGCTGCAGGCCCTCCAGCAGCAGTGGAGCGACGTCACGCCTTCCGATGTATCCGACGATCCCGCACATGTGTTCTCTGCCCCTCCATCGACGTACACGCATTCCCGTTCGGCGTCCCGCACGGACGCCCGGCCGACCCGGGGGTCAGCCGTAGACGATGCGGCGCAGCTGGCGGAGCGAGAGCTCCGGCGGCGCCACGGCGCGGTGCGGCAGCTCGGCCGCGATCCGCTCGAAGATCTCCGTGTTGACCAGGCCGCCGGACTGCAGTTCGCGGTGGCGGCGCCGGACGAAGTCGTCGGTGCTCTCGTCGAAGTACGCCAGCACGTCGAGGATCACCCGGGCCGCCTCGCCGCGCTGGAGCGCGGTGGAGCGTACGAGGTGATCGATGAGGTCGTCGTGGGACGAGCGGCGTTCAAGCACCCGTCGATATTGCTTGCCGGGGCGCGCTTATGCAAGAAATCTGCCCGATATCGGGCAGGAGGGGCGGGGAAGACTGTCCGATCGCGTCACATGCTGCGCAGAACGGCCTGCTTCGCGGCGCTGAACTCCTCGTCGGTGAGCACTCCGGCCCGGTGCAGCTCGCCCAGCTCCCGCAGCCGCCGCAGCAGCGTGTCGTGGTCGCCCGCGGGCGGCGCGGCGGGGGCCGGCCCGGCCGCCTTGGCCAGGGCGGGGGCCGCCTCCGGGGCGGCCGGCACCGCACGGGTCCCGGGCAGCCGCATCAGCACCGCCGCCGCGACCAGGACCGCCGTGTGCTCCTTCTTGGAGATCCCCCACAGGTCCAGGGCGTACGTGTCGTACTTCGGCGGGGCCGAGACGGGCCCCTCGACCGGCTCGAACCGCAGATAGCCGTTCTCCAGGCCGATCGACGGCATCCACCGCACGCCCGCGATCCGCGACAGCGGGAAGGTGGTCTGCCCCCCGGCGGTCTTGGACTCCTCGGCCTTCCAGTTCCAGGTCAGCCGGACGCTCTCGCCGTCGAAGGACGCCGTCCCGTCGCCGCCCCCGCCGGAGACGGGCAGCTCGGGGCCCGGCAGCAGGAAGCGGTCCACGGGGCCGTCCGGCACCTGCTCGATCAGCAGCGCGTTGCGGACCTCGTCGACGAAGTACTCCGCGACCCCCGTGCGGTCCTTCTCCACGGTCAGCACGTAGGGGTCGGCGCCGTCCTTGAGCCGGCCGTCGGCGGCCCGCAGCACCGGGCAGGCTCCGCCGCGCAGCCGCAGCCGCAGCCGTCCGCCCCTGCGGTCGGGTTCGAAGGAGATGCCCGCCACCGCCTGCACGGGTACGGCTATCTCACCCAGCTCCTGCCGGACCGGGTGCGCCTTTCCCCCCGGCACGATGCGCACGGTGTCCCCGTCGAACGTCCACGTTCCGTCCCGCTGGATGATTTCTGCCATGTCCGTGATTCTGCCAGCCGGCCTCCGGGCCGCGCCGGAGAAGGCGAGCGCCCGGGGGACCGTCCCCGGGCGCTCACCGGTCGGGAGGCCGCCGCGATCCGGCGGCCGGGCTCAGAACCCGGCTATCGGGTTCTTCAGACGGCCCACCAACTGGAGCGCTCCGGCCGGGTCGTTGAGGTCGACCATCTGCTGGTTGTCGCGCAGCTGGAGGCGGTTGAGGCAGGAGAGTGCGAACTCCGCCTCGAACAGGTCGTACCTCCGGAACTTCTCCGCGAGGTACGGCACGGATCCCTGGTAGTCGCGCACACAGGCGGCGACCGTCCGCCAGAAGGTGTCCTCGTCCAGGACGCCCTCGGCGTCCAGGCCCGCGCCCAGGAAGCGGAAGAAGCAGTCGAAGACGTCGGTGAGGACCGACAGCGCCTTCATGTCCTCGGGGACCTCGACCCGGATCCGCTCGACCTGGGGCGGCAGCACCGCGTCCGGGTCCATCACCGCGATCTCCTCGGCGATGTCCTTGAAGATCGTGCGGGTGACGACACCGTCCTCCACGACCAGGATCACGTTCTCGCCGTGCGGCATGTAGACGAGGTCGTAGGCGTAGAAGCTGTGCAGCACCGGCACCAGATAGGCGTCCAGGTAGCGCCGCAGCCACTCCCGCGGGTCCAGGCCCGACTCGGCGATCAGCGCCCCGGCCACCGAGCCGCCCTCGTGGTCGGTGTGGATCAGCGAGGCCATCGTCGCGACCCGCTCGCCGGACCGGAGGCCCGGCACGGGGCTCTCGCGCCAGAGGGCGGCCAGCATCTTCCGGTACGGGGAGCCCTTGACGGTGGCCGCCTCGTAGGACCGGTGGTGGTAGCCGATCGCGGCCCGCTCCCGGATGATCGAGAACCCGAGGCCGCGCAGCAGGTCGTCGCGCTCGATCAGACCGGCCAGCCAGTCGTTGATCGCGGGGGTGGCCTCCATGTACGCGGCGGACAGGCCGCGCATGAAGCCCATGTTCAGGACCGACAGCGCCGTCTTGACGTAGTGCTTCTCCGGGTGGTCGGTGTTGAAGAACGTGCGGATCGACTGCTGGGCGAGATAGCCGTCCTCGCCCTCGCCGAGCACCACCAGATGCCGCGCCGCCAGCTCTCCGGCGAAGCTGACCGCGAGCTTGTTCCACCACTGCCAGGGGTGGACGGGCAGCAGGAAGTAGTCGCCCGGGTCGAGACCGAGCCCGCGCAGCGCGCCGTCGAACCGCTCCCGGGTCGCCTCGCTCAGCTCGTCCTTGACCAGCGCGTCGTAGTCGAGGCCGGCGCCCGCGGTGAAGGTGGCCCGGTCCCGGTGGGCGGCCAGCCAGACGAGCCGGATCTCCGAGGCCGCCTCGGGGGCGTACGCCCGGTACTCGTCCACGCCGAAGCCGAGCCGCCCGTTGTTGGCGACGAAGCACGGGTGGCCCTCGGTCATCCCGGTCTCGATGGCCTGGAATCCGGCGGCGACGAGCTGGCCGGAGGTCACCGGTTCCTTGGTGAGTTTGTAGGCGGTTCCGGCCAGGGTGGAGGAGATCTCCTCCAGGTAGACCGGCAGCACCTCCGCGGAGATCCCGAGGGTGTGCCGCAGCTCGACGAAGAACTCCAGGGTGTCCAGCGGGAGTTCGGAGCCGTGCCGGTGCCGGGTGATGGTCTCGGCGTCGATCTGCCAGTGGTCCAGGGCGAAGAGGCGCGCGGTGAAACGGTACTCGGTGGATGCGTCGTCGCTACGGACGGTGTAGCGGCCGTCGCCGAGCGGCGTGGGGGCCAGCAGCCGTTCATGGCTGAATTCCGCCAGTGCTTTGCGCACCAGCAGTCGGTTTGCGGTGGCCCAGCGCCCGGGGGAGAGGTGGGCGACACTGTCGGTGAGGGCGGTCGTCATCGGTCGTTACCTCCGGTTGCTGCTTCGAACTGCGCACGGGTGCAGGCGCTGAGCAGGGCGTCCTTCTCCGGTTTGGCGATCTCCCGGAGCACCTCGAATCCGACCGCCTTGTTGAGGGCCTGCACCGCGCTGTTGGTGACGTCGGGCTCGACGACGACCCGGCGCACCGACGGGTCGGCGAACAGGAAATCCAGCACGGTGGTGATCACGGCCCGGGTGAAGCCGTGCACCGGGGTGTCGGTGGGGGCGACCAGGAAGTGCATCCCGATGTCGCCGGGCTCCGCCTCGTACAGCCCCTTCAACTCGACCTCGGTGGGGTCGTAGCGCTCGATCAGGAAGGCGGGCACGCCGTCGTGCAGCCCGATGAACGCGTCGTGGTGCGGGTGGGCGGCGATGGACCGGTACTCCCGTTCCACGTCCGCGAGTCCCGCGTCGCCCATCAGCCAGAACGCGGCCTTGGGGTGGGTCACCCAGCCGTGCACCAGCGCGGCGTCGGCGGCGGGGTCCAGCGGGCGGACGGCGAAGGCGCCGAGTCCGTCGGGGCGGGGTTTGTCGGGGCGGCTCATACGGCGAACTCCTGGAAGGCGATGGACTTCTCAACCGGGTAGACCTCACGGCCGAGCAGCTCGCCGATGATGTACGCGTTGCGGTAGGCGCCCATGCCGAGGTCGGGCGAGGTGATCGAGTGGGTGTGCACCGAGGCGTTCTGGAGGAAGACCCCGCGCCCGGTGGTGTCGATGCTGTAGTTGCGGGCCACGTCGAAGCGGCCCCGGCTGTCGTGGCGCAGCCGCCCGCGGATCGGGGCGAGGAAGGCGGGGGCCTCGTACCGGTAGCCGGTGGCGAGGATCAGGCCCTCGGTGGTCAGGGAGTAGTCCTTGCCCTGCTCCTCCTGGCGCAGTCCCAGGCTGTACGCGCCGCCCTCGGCGTCGTAACGCGCGCTGACGAGGGCCGAGTTGGTCAGCAGCCTGGTCGGTGCGGGTCCGGCGATGTTCTTCTGGTAGAGCAGATCGAAGATCGCGTCGATCAGCTCCCCGTCGATGCCCTTGAACAGCCCCTTCTGCCCGGTCTCCAGCCGGTAGCGGGTCTCCTCGGGCAGCGCGTGGAAGTAGTCGATGTACTCCGGGGAGGTCATCTCCAGCGTCAGCTTGGTGTACTCCAGCGGGAAGAACCGCGGGGAGCGGGTGACCCAGTTGAGCCGGTAGCCGTAGGTGTCGATCTCGGAGAGCAGGTCGTAGTAGATCTCCGCCGCGCTCTGCCCGCTGCCGACCAGGGTGATCGACTTCTTCTTCTGGAGGTCGGCCTTCCCTTCCAGGTAACGGGAGTTGTGCAGGAGGTCCCCGCCGAGCCCCTGGCAGGCGTCCGGGATGTGCGGCGGCGTACCGGTGCCGAGGACCAGGTGCCGGGAGCGGAACAGCTCTCCGGAGGCGGTGCGCACGGTGTAGAGCTCGGAGCCCTCGTCGTACGTCACCGTCTCGACGGTCTCGTCGAACCGGATGCTGCTCAGTCGCGCGGCGGCCCAGCGGCAGTAGTCGTTGTACTCGGTCCGCAGCGGGTAGAAGTTCTCCCGGATGTAGAAGGAGTAGAGCCGGCCGCGCTCCTTGAGGTAGTTGAGGAACGAGTACGGCGAGGTCGGGTCGGCCATCGTGACCAGGTCCGACATGAACGGGGTCTGGAGATGGGCCCCTTCGAGGAACATCCCGGCGTGCCACTCGAAGTCCGGCTTGGACTCCAGGAACACGCCGTTCAGCTCGTCGATCGGCTCGGTCAGGCAGGCCAGGCCGAGATTGAACGGGCCGAGCCCGATCCCGATGAAGTCGTGGGGTTCAGGAAGCGCGGTCAAGGGAGTCTCCCAGGTACTTCTCGGCGTGGCCGGAGATCAGATCGAGGACCGCGGCGATGTCGTGCACGGTCGTTTCGGGGTTGAGCAGGGTGAACTTCAGGTACTGGCGGTCGCCCACCTTGGTGCCCGCGACGACCGCCTCGCCGGAGGCGAACAGCGCTTTGCGGGCGTGGAGGTTGGCGCGGTCGACCTCGTCGGGGGAGGTGACGCCGGACGGGATGTAGCGGAAGACGAGCGTGGAGAGCTGCGGCTCGACGACCACGTCGAAGCGCGGGTCGGCGGCGAGCAGCTGCCACCCCTCGGCGGCCAGGTCGCAGACCTCGTCGAACAGCTCGCCGATGCCGTCCGCGCCCATGACGCGCAGCGTCATCCACAGCTTGAGCGCGTCGAACCGGCGGGTCGTCTGGAGGGACTTGTCGACCTGGTTGGGTATCCGCTCCTCGGCCATCCGGCGCGGGTTCAGATACTCCGCGTGATACGTCGCGTGCCGCAGGGTCGCCCGGTCGCGGACCAGCACCGCCGATGAACTCACGGGCTGGAAGAAGGACTTGTGATAGTCCACGGTGACCGAGTCCGCGTGCGCGATGCCTCTCAGCAGTCCGCCCCGTTCACGGGAGGCGAGCAGCCCGCAGCCGTACGCGGCGTCCACGTGCATCCAGGTGGCGAACTGCTCGCAGAGCGCCGCGATCTCGGGCAGCGGGTCGATGGACCCGAAGTCCGTGGTGCCGGCGGTGGCGACGACGGCCATGGGGACGGAGCCCTCGGCGACGCACTGTTCCAGTGCGCGGGCGAGGGCCACGGTCCGCATGCGCTTGTCGCGGTCCACGGGGACGGAGACGACGGCGTCCTTGCCGAGGCCGAGGAGTTTGGCGGACTTCTGGACGCTGAAGTGGCTGCACTCGGAGGTGAAGATCCGCAGCCGGGTGAAGTGCTCCGGCCGGATCTTCGCCTCCTCCCGTGCCAGCAGCAGGGCCTGGAGGTTGGACTGCGTACCGCCGCTGGTGAAGATGCCGTCGGCGGCCGGGCCGAGCCCGATCCGCTCGGTGGTCCAGTCGATCAGGCGGCGCTCGATGAGCGTGCCGCCCGCGCTCTGGTCCCAGGTGTCCAGGGAGGAGTTGATCGCGGAGAGCACGGCCTCGCCGAGCACGGCGGGTATGACGACCGGGCAGTTGAGGTGGCCCAGATAGCGGGGGTGGTGGAAGTAGACGGCGTCGCGGAGGTAGACCTCACCGAGCTCGTCGAGGGCGGCGGCTGCGTCGCCCAGCGGTCGGTCGAGGTCGATCGCGTCGACGACGGGGGAGAGCTCGTCGACACCGACCCCGCTGAAGGGGCGTTCGGTGGCGGCGAGCGTGGCCGCGACCCGTTCCACTCCTGCGAGGAGGGTGTGCCGATAGTGCTCCGCGGTCGTGTTGTTGAGCAGGTGCGAACGCATGTGGGGTCCTCCCGGGTGAGGGGAACTTCATCGCGGCCCTCCGGGCAGGAAGGGGGGACGAGGGCGCGACATCTATGTAAGGCGAGCCTAACCTAACCTTGAACTCGATCGTTCCTCCGGTCCCCCCGGGTGCACCGGTTGTCTGATTTCCGCCCTCCTTGTCTCCAAGGCCGGGCAGTGGGCGTCTTCGCTGGTCACGCAAGCTCTTGAGGGATGCTCGGCAGGGAGCAACGGAGCTCGTCGGTGCGGGCGCTCGCGCACGCGAAAGGCCGCCGCCGCTCCCGTCGGAGCGGGAGCGGCGGCGGCCGAGGGGCGTGTACGGCGTTCAGGTCAGGGGTGTGAACCGCGTCCCGGCAGGCCGGGACGGAGCCGGGTCAGTGCTTCGGGGGGTTGGTCACCACCCAGTCGGAGTCCCGGTAGTGAGTGGAGACCCCGTTCCCTTCCTGGGACTTGTCGGGAGGCCCGGAGCTGGGGAACAGCGACGGTGCGATGGCCCGGCCCAGCCGCTCCTCCCATACGGTCGACCACTTTTCGAGGTCCGGGAAGGCCTCCCGGACCGCCGTCCGGTTGATGAAGCTGTATTTCTGATGGATGAATCCCTTGCGGATGTCCTCATCGCTCAGCTTTCCTGCGCTCTTCAGCTCATCCCACTTCGCGCGGGCCTCGGCCACCATGAGGTCGGACGAGATGTGGAAGTCTCCGTCGCTGGGTCCGAACGGCTTCGCGTTCTCGTCGAGCATCCCCAGTTTGTGCAACGCGTCGAACGGGCGGCGCGCCGGGCGCTCGGCGGGAGGTGTGGAGCCCATCCATTCCTGGAACCTCGCCGACGCGACCGGCTGTCCTGCCAGGTCCCGTTCGGTCGGGAAGTCCTTGTGGCGGCCCGAGAAGAAGAACGCCCATGATCCCTGGAGTCGTACGTCGTAGTCCTGGGGGCGCTCGCAGGCGGAGCACAGGACCTGGAACAGCGAAGCCGACATGCGCTTGAACTGCTGGGGAGTCGTACCCAACGGAGCCTGATAGTGCCGCCACCAGCTGACCTGCTGCCGCGTCAGCCCGAGGAACTCCAGGTCCCGGGGCTGGATGCGGTATCCCGTGTCATCGTGTGGCCATGCGCGACTCCCCTCGCTCTGACGTCCCGGGACCCTGCCGTCGGCGTCGATGAGCCCCTGGGCCTGGGCCCTCTGACGCCTTTGGAGAAAGCCCGGGTCCTCGTCGGCCGACGGACCCGCCAGGACGGCCGGCCCATGGATGCTCGTTGTGACCGGCCAGGAGGTTACCGCCGCGGTCGGGGCAACCGCGGGACCTGACAGAACCAGTGCCGCAAGGGCCAGTACTCCCAGCCTCAGACGCTGACGTGACACTCTTTCGCCTCCAGTGAAAGCACTTCGCCTGGCTCGCGCTACTCGCGCTCCATGACTCAGAGTTACGCATATCGCTGCGTGTCACCGTCACAGCCACGCCGGGACTGACGGCCCGAGCTCCACGGCGCCCGGAGGCAGGGCGTGTGCGGTGGGTGATCACCGGGGCGATCATGGGTGGCCCGGCACCGTCGGGCGGCGTTTCCGGGGACGGCCACCGGAACGGGTGAACCTCGGAGCGGTCCTGACCCGTGGCCGGTCGGTGAGCGTCCTGGCTGGTCACGCAAGCCCCTTGAGAGTGGCTGGTCCGAGGTGCCACCGGCGGTGGCGGGCGCCGCTTCCGCTCTCTACGCCTGCTGCTCGGGGAGGCCGCGCCGCCAGTACGCGGAGGACGTCACCCGCTCATGGCCGAAGCCCCGCTCGTGGACGAGATGGTGGTGCAGCGCCCGCACCCCCGACGCCTCGCCCGCGATCCACGCGTACGGAGTGCCCCCGGGCAACTCGGCGGCGCGCACGGTCTCCACGCCGCAGACGGCCCCCTCGCTCCGGACGAGCCACCTGATCCGGGCCTTCGCCGCGGTGTTCAGCGCCTGCCGGTCCTCGGTGCGCGGGATCTCCAGCCAGACCCGGGCCGGCAGCCCCGCGGGCAGCCACTCCAGGGCGGCGGCCGCGGCGGGCAGGGCGGTCTCGTCCGCCCGGATCAGCACCCAGTCCGTGTCGGCGGGCGGCCGGAAGCGTACGGTGGCGTTGTCCGCCGCGGTGGGGCCCAGTACCGCGAGCCGGTCGCCGGGGGAGGCCGCCAGCGCCCAGCGGCAGCCCGGGCCGCCGGCGTCGTGCAGCACGACGTCGAGGTCGACCTCGGTGGAACCGTCCGCCCGCAGCCGCTGGGCCCGTACGGCATACGAACGGGTCACCGCCCGTTCGCCCTCGGGCAGCGCCCGCCATTTCTCGTGCCAGGCCTCGCCCCCGCCCGCCGGAACCACGGCCTCGCGCTGCCCCGGGCGGGGCAGCAGGATCGACAGGCTCTGGTCGCGGCCCCCGCCGCTGAAGCCTTCGGCACCCGGCCCGCCGAGCGTGATCCGCAGGACGGACGGGCCCAGCCGCCGTGTCCGCAGAACGGTCAGGTCGAAGAGCCGGAACGGGGCGATTTCGTGGGCGGTGGCGGTCGTCGGCGTCAACGGGGGCTCCTCCGGGACGGGCCGGAGCGGCGGACGGACGGGCCCGGCTTCCGGCGGGTGCGATCCGAAGGAAGGTTAGCCTAGCCTTGCTTGATAGGGGATGGTGTGACGCCTCGTCTGCTCCGGCGACTCGTGAGGGGAGTCCGCCGGACGCGCGCGAGAGGTGTCGACCACACGGGAAGGGGAGGGCGGCCGGCGTACGACGGTGGGCGCCGGCCCCTCCCCCTCCCTCCGACGTGTTCAGGCGCCGACCGCGGCGGGTCGCTCGACGCCTCCCGGGGCGGTGTTCGCGCTCGGTGGGGCCCCGTCACCCTGACCGCTGTCGCCGGAGGAGGGGCCGCCCCCGGCCGCCGTCCGCCGGGCGCGGAGACCGAACGCGCTGACGGCGGCGGCGGTCAGGGCGGCGGCCAGCGGGACAACCAGGGCCGCCCGGTAGCCGTCGAGGAGGGCGGCCGGCGAAGTTCCCTCCGTGGCGCCGATGTTGACGGCCGCCACCGCTGACAGCCCCAACGCGGCCCCGAACTGGAAGGACGTGTAGAGCAGCCCGCCCGCCACACCCTGCTCCTCCTCCGCGATGCCGTCGGTGGCCACGATGGTGAGGGGCCCGTAGACCAGGGAGAAGGCCAAGCCCAGGAGGAGCAGGCCCGGGAACATCGCCGCGTACGTCCAGTCCGCGGCGATCGGCAGGAACAGGGCGTACGACAGCGACGCGAGAAGCAGTCCGCCGAAGATGACCCGGGCGTTGCCGAACCGGGCCACCAGCCTCGGGGTGAGGAGCGGCGAGAGGACCGCGTCCACGCCGATCACGATCAGCGCGAAGCTGGTCTGCAGGGACGACCAGCCGCGCAACTCCTGGAGGTAGAGCACGGCGATGAACTGGAAGCCGAAGAACCCCGCGGCGAACAGCAGCCCCGACACATTGGCGCGGACCAGCGCCCCGCCGCGGAAGAGGCCCAGGCGCACCAGCGGTGAGGACGCGCCGCGCTCGATGAGGACGAACGCCAGGAAGAGGAGCAGGGCCGCGCCGACCGTGGCGACGGTCCAGACGGCCGGGACGTGCGTGGCCCGCTCGACGCCGAAGACCAGCAGCAGGATCCCGGCGGTGACGGTGACCGCTCCGGCGAGGTCGACACCCTGTCCCGTGCGTTCCGGGCGGGGCGAGGCGGGGACGAGTTTCAGCGCGGCGAGAAGGATGCCGAACGAGAGGATGACCGGGGCGAAGAACACCCAGCGCCAGTCGATGGCGGAGAGCAGCCCGCCGACGACCAGCCCGATCGAGAAGCCTCCCGCGGCGGTGCCGGCGTAGACGAGCAGGGCCTTGTCGCGCTGCGGCCCCTCCGGGAAGCCGGTGGTGATGATCGACAGGCCGGCCGGGGTCATGAAGGCGGCGGCGATACCCGTCACGAAGCGGGCGACGATCAGCATCCAGCCCTCGGTGGCCAGCCCGCCCAGGCCGGAGAAGAGCAGGAACACCACGAGCCAGAGGAGGAACATCCGGCGACGGCCGAACAGGTCGGCCGCCCGTCCGCCCAGCAGCATGAAACCGCCGTAGCCCAGGACGTACGCGCTCATCACCCACTGGAGCGTGCCGGTGGACAGGTCCAGATCCTCGCGGATCGCGGGCAGGGCCACGTTGAGCATGGCCACATCGATGCCCTCCAGGAAGATCGCGCCGCACAGGACGAGCAGCACGCCCCAGGCGCGTCCGCTCATGCGGTCACTGCTCGGTCGGGGAAGGGATGGTGATGAGGACACGGGACTTCTCCTTGTGCGCGGACGAAACAGGCATGGCGAGGCACCGCGACGGCGGTCGCGTGCGACGTTGTGGGTGGGCGGAGGCGGCAAGCGGAGCTGCCTGACAGCGAGTTACCGAAGTGCTGGTCGGTTCTCTCTTGTAACCACTCGAAGCTTGCGGCACCGTGGGGAGGTATGGAAGAAGGCACTTCGAAGTCACCGAGTAACTGCGCGCATACCGGCGTCGGCCAGGACTACGACATCAGCCAGTGGGACGTCCGCGAGGGATGCGAGGTGCGGCAGATCCTCGACCGCGTCGCGGACAAGTGGTCGCTCCTCGCCATCGCCCACCTGGAACGCCGCACGCTGCGCTTCTCCGAGCTGCGCCGGCTGATCGAAGGCATCAGCCAGCGCATGCTGACGGTGACCCTGCGCCAGCTCGAACGCGACGGCCTGGTGCGGCGCACGGTCTACCCCGTCGTCCCGCCCCGCGTGGAGTACGAGCTGACGGAGCTGGGCGCGACGCTGCACACGACGATCAGGTCCCTGGTCGACTGGACCGAGAGCCATCAGCAGGAGATCGCGAAGGCGCGCGCCGACTACGACGATCGCCAGGAGGCCGGGGCGTCGGTCTCCTGATGCCGGGGTTCCGCCGGCCATGTCCGTGCGGCCGGGGCCGCACTAAGGTGAAGTGGTGAACTCACCCCAGGGAAACGCCGTTTCGCGCGTGAGCGAGGAAGACCGCGAGACCGCCGTGCGGCGCGTGCGGGAGGCGTACGCCGAGGAGCACATCTCGCACGAGGAGATGGACGAGCGCCTCGGCCGGGTACTGGCCGCCACGACGCGGGGCGAGCTCGCGGTGGCGCTCGACTCGCTCCCGGCGGAGGACCCGGGCACCACGTCGACGATCGCCGCCGCCGGCGGGCGGATCAAGCGGCGCGGGGCATGGCGGGTGCCCCGCGTCCTCAAGGTCGAGTCCGCCTTCGGGCGGGTGCGCCTGGATCTGTCCCGGGCGATCATCGAATACCCGGTCATCGACATCGAGCTGAGCCTCGGCACCGGCAACGCGAGCATCACCGTGCCGCGCGACGCGATCGTCGAGGTCGAGGGCCTGACGACCGGCTGGAAGGACCTGCGCTACCGGCCCCGGCAGCCGACCCGCCCCGGCGCGCCGCGCATCCGCTTCTCGGGGGCTCTGGGATACGGGCGGACGGGCGTCTGCTGGGGATGAACGGCTTGTGCCACGTCACCCCCTCGAAAGGCTCCGCCCGATGGCTGACAAACCCGCGATCGTCCTGGTCCACGGCTTCTGGGGCGGCGCCGCCCACTGGGCCAAGGTCATCACCGAACTGCACCGCCGCGGCTTCGGCTCCCTGCACGCGGTGGAGAACCCGCTGACCTCCCTGGCCGACGACGCCGAGCGCACCCGCAAGATGGTCCGGCAGATCGACGGACCGGTGGTCCTGGTCGGCCACTCCTACGGTGGCGCGGTCATCACCGAGGCCGGCGACCTGCCGGGCGTCACGGGACTCGTCTACATCGCCGCGTTCGCGCCGGACGCCGGTGAGAGCCCCGGGCAGATCAGCCAGGAGAAGCCCCCCGCGGCGTTCGAGAACCTCGCCCCGGACTCCGACGGCTACCTGTGGGTCAAGCAGGACAAGTTCCACGAGAGCTTCGCCCAGGACCTGTCCGAGGAGGAGGCACGGGTGATGGCGGTGACGCAGAAGGCGCCGCTGGCCTCGACGTTCGGCGACAACGTCACCGCCCCGGCCTGGCGGTCCAAGCCCACGTGGTACCAGGTCTCCGCCGCCGACCGCATGATCCACCCCGACAACGAGCGCCGCATGGCGTCCCGTATGCAGCCGCGCAGGACGATCGAGCTGGATGCCGGTCACGCCTCCCTCGCCTCGCAGCCCGGCCCGGTCACCGACCTCATCGAGGAGGCGGCGGCCGCCTCGGCCGGCTGACGGGTCCCCCGCTGATCGCCGCCGCCCCGGCCCCCGTGAGCACCTCCACGGCGGCCGGGGCGGCGGCGATCGGACCACCTGCGGCAGATCAGCCCGGCAGCCCCAACTCCCGCGCGATCAGCATCCGCTGCACCTCGCTCGTCCCCTCGCCGATCTCCAGGATCTTCGAGTCGCGCCACATCCGCGCCACCGGGTACTCGTTCATGAAGCCGTAGCCGCCGTGGATCTGCGTCGCCTCGCGGGCGTTGTCCACCGCGACCGTCGAGGAGTACAGCTTCGCGATCGCCGCCTCCTTCTTGAACGGTTCGCCCGCCACCAGCCGCGAGGCCGCGTCGCGCCAGCCCACCCGGGCCATGTGGGCGCGCATCTCCATGTCGGCGATCTTGAACTGGATCGCCTGGTTCGCGCCGATCGGCCGGCCGAACGCGTGGCGCTCGGCCGCGTACTTCACCGACTCGTCCACGCAGCCCTGCGCCAGGCCCGTGGCCAGCGCCGAGATCGCGACCCGGCCCTCGTCGAGGATCCGCAGGAACTGTGCGTAGCCCCGGCCCTCCTCGCCCAGCAGGTTCGCCGCCGGGACGCGGACATCGGCGAAGGACAGCTCCCGGGTGTCCGAGGCGTTCCAGCCGACCTTCGAGTAAGGGGCGGCGACCGTGAAGCCGGGGGTGCCGGAAGGGACGATGATCGCGGAGATCCGGGGGCGGCCGTCCTCCTTGCGGCCGGTCACCGCCGTCACCGTCACCAACTCGGTGATGTCCGTCCCGGAGTTGGTGATGAAGCACTTCGAGCCGTTGATCACCCACTCGTCTCTGGCCTCGTCCAGCACGGCCGTCGTCCGGGTGCCGCCCGCGTCCGAGCCGCCGTCCGGCTCGGTCAGGCCGAACGCGCCGAGCGCCTCGCCCGAGCAGAGCTTCGGCAGCCACTGCCGTTTCTGCTCCTCCGTGCCGAACAGGTGCAGCGGCATCGCGCCCAGCGAGACCCCGGCCTCCAGGGTGATCGCCACCGAGGAGTCGACCCGGGCCAGCTCCTCCAGGGCGATCCCGAGCGCCAGGTAGTCACCGCCCATGCCGCCGTACTCCTCCGGGAACGGCAGCCCGAACAGGCCCATCCGGCCCATCTCGCGGACGATCTCGTAAGGGAATTCATGGCGCTCGTAGAAGTCGCCGATCTTCGGCGCGACCACGTCGTGCGCGAACGCCTCGACCGTGCGGCGCAGTTCCTCGTGCTCGGCGGTCAGCCGGTGGTCCAGGGACATGGGTAGCTCACTCCTTGTGGGAGGTGGGAGAGGAGGAAGAGGAAGGGGCCAGGGCGCGGACCGTGCGCGATGGGCTCGGCCGGCCCAGGTGTCCGGCCAGCCAGACACTGGTGGCGGTCAACTCGTCCAGGTCGACGCCGGTTTCGATGCCGAGGCCGTCGAGCATCCACACGAGGTCCTCGGTGGCGAGATTGCCCGTGGCGCTCTTCGCGTACGGGCAGCCGCCCAGGCCGCCCGCCGAGGCGTCGACCGTGCTCACCCCGTGCTGGAGCGCCGCCAGGGTGTTGGACAGTGCCTGGCCGTACGTGTCGTGGAAGTGGACGCCGATGGAGGGCGTCGCCACACCCGCGTCGTTCAGCGCCGTCAGCAGCGCCGTCACGTGGCCCGGCGTCGCCACCCCGATCGTGTCGCCCAGCGACAACTCGTCGCAGCCCAGGTCCATCAGAGCTTTCGCGACCCGGACCACCTGGGCCACGGGCACCGCGCCTTCCCACGGGTCGCCGAAGCACATCGACAGATAGCCGCGCACATAGGCCTTCTCCGCCTTGGCGCGGGCCACCACCGGCTCGAACATGGCCAGCGACTCGTCCACGGTCCGGTTCAGATTGCGTGCGGCGAACGTCTCCGTCGCCGAACCGAACACCGCGATCGACCGGGCCCCGAGCGCCAGCGCCCGGTCCAGTCCGCGTTCGTTCGGCACGAGGACCGGGAGGGAGACGTCACCCACGTCCGCGATGTCCCCGAGGAGGGGGAACAGAGCCTCCGCGTCCGCCAGTTGGGGCACCCATTTCGGGTGCACGAAGCTCGTCGCCTCGATGGTGGACAGGCCCGCCACCGCCAGGCGGCGGATGAACTCCGCCTTCACCTCCGTCGGAACGGTGCCCTTCTCGTTCTGGAGGCCGTCGCGCGCCCCCACCTCGTGGATCCTGACCCGGGCGGGCAGTCCGGGGGCCGGGACGGTCATGGGAAGCGTGCGCGGGGTCATGAGCCCTCCTCGGCCGCGACGGGGACCACTACCGCCAGGATCTGGTCCATCGCGACCGTCGCGCCCGCCGTGACGTCGAGCTCGGTGACGGTCCCCGCGTGCGGGGCGGAGATCACGTGCTCCATCTTCATCGCCTCCACCACGAGCAGGCTCTGCCCCGCCTCGACCTCGTCCCCGACGGCGACCTTCACCACCGTGACCGTGCCCGGCATCGGGGCCGCCAGGGTGTCCGCCCCGCTCCGGCCCGCCCCGCTCAGGGACGCCTCCACCGGATCGTGGTCCTGGACGTGCCAGGTGTCGCCGTCCCGGCCGATCCAGTCCCCGGAGCGGTGGAAGTGGCCCACCGTGCCGTCGAGTTCGACCGTGACCCGGTCGTCCGTGACCGTCGCGGAGGCCGGAGCGCCGTACGTCACCGGGTCCGCGCCCGCCACCCGCAGCGGGAAGAGCAGCGGTGCCGGCGCACCCCCCGTCCGCCATCCGCTCGGCACCGAGAACGGGTCCGTCCAGCCGCCCGCGTCCGGCCGGGGCTCCAGCGCCTCCCGGCGGACGGCGGCCGCCGCCGCGTACACCTCGTCCGGCACCCCGTCCGGCACCAGGCCCTCCGCCTCGCGTTCCACCAGCCCGGTGTCCAGGTCGCCGGAGATCACGTCCGGGTGGGCCAGCAGGCGGCGCAGGAAGCCCGCGTTGGTCGGGACGCCCAGGATGACCGTGTCCGCGAGGGCCGCCCGCAGCTTGCGGATGGCCGTCGCGCGGTCGGGGCCGTACGCGATGACCTTCGACAGCATCGGGTCGTAGAGGCTGCCCACCGGCACGCCCTCGCTGAGACCCGAGTCCGTCCGCACCCCGCCGCCCTGCGGCTCGCGCAGGGCCAGCACCGTACCGCCGGACGGCAGGAAGCCCCGGGCGGGGTCCTCCGCGCAGACGCGGGCCTCGATCGCGTGCCCGGTCAGGGTGATGTCCTCCTGCGCGTACGGCAGCCGCTCGCCGGACGCCACCCGCAACTGCCACTCCACCAGGTCCAGGCCGGTGATCAGCTCGGTGACCGGGTGCTCGACCTGGAGGCGGGTGTTCATCTCCATGAAGTAGTACGAGGCGGGGTCGTCGCCCGGGACGATGAACTCCACCGTCCCCGCGCCGGCGTACCCGCAGGAGCGCGCCGCCTGCACGGCGGCCTCGCCCATCGCCGCCCGGGTCTCCTCGTCGAGGAAGACCGAAGGGGCCTCCTCGATGATCTTCTGGTGGCGGCGCTGGAGCGAGCACTCGCGCTCGCCGAGGTGGATCACGTTGCCGTGGGTGTCGGCCAGCACCTGGATCTCGATGTGGCGCGGCCGGTCGATCCACCGCTCCACGAGGAGGGTGTCGTCGCCGAAGGAGGCCCGTGCCTCGCGGCGGGCCGCCGCGATCTCCTCCGCCAGCACCGAGGCGTCGCGGACCAGGCGCATGCCCTTGCCGCCGCCGCCCGCGCTCGGCTTCAGCAGCACCGGGGTGCCGATCTCCCGGGCCGCTTCCTCCAGTTGGGCGTCGGTCAGGCCGCTCCCGGAGGACCCGGGGACCACCGGCACTCCGGCCGCCGCGACCGTCTCCTTGGCCCGGATCTTGTCACCCATGAGGGAGATCGCGGAGGCGGGCGGGCCGATGAAGACCAGCCCCGCGTCCGTACAGGCGGCGGCGAACTCGGCGTTCTCCGCGAGGAATCCGTACCCGGGGTGGACGGCCTGCGCGCCGGTGCGGCGGGCCGCCTCCAGGAGCGCGGGCACCGAGAGATAGCTCTCCGACGCGGGCGGCGGGCCGATCCGGACCGCCGTGTCCGCCTCACGTACATGCCGGGCGTCCGCGTCCGCGTCGCTGAAGACCGCGACCGAGCGCACCCCCTGCTCCCGCAGGGTCCGGATCACCCGGACCGCGATCTCGCCGCGGTTGGCGACCAGAACGGTGTCGAACATCGTCATCTGTTCCTCACATCCGGAAGACGCCGAAGCCGGGCCCGGCCGGGTCCTTCTGGGGCAGCGGGGCATTGGCGCAGGCCGTGAGCGCGAGGCCCAGGACCTGCCGGGTGTCCACGGGGTCGATCACACCGTCGTCCCAGAGCCGGGCGGTCGCGTAGTAGGCGTTGCCCTGGGTCTCGTACTGGGCGCGGATCGGGGCCTTGAACGTCTCCTCGTCCTCGGCGCTCCAGTCGTCGCCGAGCTGGTCGCGCTTGACGGTGGCCAGCACGGAGGCGGCCTGCTCACCGCCCATCACCGAGATCTTGGCGTTCGGCCACATCCACAGGAAGCGGGGGCTGTAGGCCCGGCCGCACATCGAGTAGTTGCCCGCGCCGTACGAACCGCCGACCACGACCGTCAGCTTCGGCACCCGGGTACAGGCCACGGCCGTGACCATCTTCGCGCCGTGCTTGGCGATGCCGCCCGCCTCGTAGTCCCGGCCGACCATGAAGCCGGAGATGTTCTGGAGGAAGACGAGCGGGATGCCGCGCTGGTCGCACAGCTCGATGAAGTGCGCGCCCTTCTGGGCCGACTCGGAGAACAGGATCCCGTTGTTCGCGACGATCCCGACCGGGTGGCCGTGGATGCGGGCGAAGCCGGTGATCAGCGTCTGCCCGTACTCCGCCTTGAACTCCTGGAAGCGGGAGCCGTCGACCACGCGCGCGATCACTTCGCGTACGTCGTAGGGCGTCCGGGAGTCCACGGGCACGGCCCCGTACAGCCCGGCCGGGTCCACCTTCGGCTCCTCGGCCGGCTCGACCGACCAGGGGAGCGGGGTGCGGTCCGGGAGGGTCGCGACGATGTTGCGGACGATCCGCAGGGCGTGCGCGTCGTCCTCCGCGAGGTGGTCGGTGACCCCCGACGTACGGGAGTGGACCTCGCCGCCGCCCAGCTCCTCCGCCGTGACGACCTCGCCGGTGGCGGCCTTCACCAGCGGCGGGCCGCCGAGGAAGATCGTGCCCTGGTCGCGGACGATGACGGCCTCGTCGCTCATCGCCGGGACGTACGCCCCGCCCGCCGTGCAGGAGCCCAGCACCGCCGCGATCTGTGGAATGCCGGCCCCCGACATCCGGGCCTGGTTGTAGAAGATCCGGCCGAAGTGGTCCCGGTCGGGGAAGACCTCGTCCTGCATCGGCAGGAACGCGCCGCCCGAGTCGACCAGATAGAGGCAGGGGAGACGATTCTCCAGCGCCACTTCCTGGGCGCGCAGGTGCTTCTTCACGGTCATCGGGTAGTACGTGCCGCCCTTGACGGTCGCGTCATTGGCGACGATCACGCACTCCCGGCCGCTGACCCGCCCGATCCCGGCGATCACCCCGGCGGCCGGGGCCGCGCCCCCGTACAGCCCCTCGGCGGCCAGCGGGGCCAGCTCCAGGAAGGGTGAGCCCGGGTCGAGGAGGGTGTCCACCCGGTCCCGGGGGAGCAGCTTGCCGCGCGCCTCGTGACGGGCCCGCGCCTTCTCACCCCCGCCCAGCCGTGCCGTGGCGAGGCGTCCCGCCAGCTCGTCGGAGAGCGCGCGATGAGCCGCCTCGTTGGCCTGCCAGGCCTCCGAGGCGGGATCGGCCGCGCTCGCCAGGACCGGTGCCTGCTGCATCGTGTCGAGCCCCCTTGCCCGTACCGCGATAGTCAACCGCTGCTGTTAGTGATCGTTAACGCGTTTCCCACAGGTTAACGAGCGCTAACGACCCTGTCTAGAATGAATCCTCATGAGCACCCATGCCGCCGCCCGCGTCGCGGCCCCCACCCGCCGCGAGCAGATCCTCCGGGAGGCCGCCCGCCTCTTCGCCGAGCGCGGCTTCCACGGCGTCGGCGTCGACGAGATAGGCGCCGCCGTCGGGATCAGCGGTCCCGGCCTCTACCGCCACTTCCCGGGCAAGGACGCGATGCTCGCCGAACTCCTGGTGGGCATCAGTGAACGGCTGCTGGAGGGCGGCCGCATGCGGGTGTCGGAGGACGCCGCCCGGGGCGACGGCTCCCCGGAGGCCCTCCTGGACGCGCTCATCGAGGGCCACATCGACTTCGCCCTCGACGACCGCCCCCTGATCACCCTCCACGACCGCGAGCTGGACCGGCTGCGCGACACGGACCGCAAGCGGGTGCGCCGGCTCCAGCGCGAGTACGTCGAGGTCTGGGTCGGCGTCGTCCGCGCCCTCTACCCGTCGCTGGCCGAGAACCGGGCCCGCGTCACCGTGCACGCCGTCTTCGGCCTGCTGAACTCCACCCCGCACCTGGCCCGCCCCGAGGCCCTGCCCGGCCGCGCCGTGACCGCCGCCCTGCTGCACCGGCTGGCCCGGGGCGCCTTCGCCGCAGCGGAACCCTCCTGAGCAGCGGTTTCGCCTCCTGAGCAACCCCGGACGGGGTTCGCACGTCTGTCCGGTCGACACGTTACTGTCCGGTCAACACGCAACGAATCGGGGAGTCGCACCATGGCCGTCTCACTGGGCGAAGAGATCATGCTGCTGTCGCTGGACGACGCGACCGGCGCGGCCAAGGGGGAGACCGCCGCCCGCTGGGGCGTGGCGGCCGGGATGCTCCTGGAGCTGGTCATGGCGGGCCGCGTCACGGTGAAGGGCGGCCGCGTCGAGGTCTTCGACCCGTCCCCGACGGGCGACCCGCTCCTGGACGGACGGCTCGACCGGCTGGCGCGCTGGGTCCACGGGACGTCCAGCAGCCGCAAGGTCACCGACTGGCTGACCCGGGACCACGCCAAGGGCTCGCAGGACGTCGTGGAGAGCCTCTGCGCCCGCGGCCTGGTGACCGAGGAGAAGCACCGGGCCCTCGGCGTCTTCCCCGTGCGCCGCTACCCGGAGGCCGACGGAACCGTCGAGCGGGAGCTGCGCGCCCGGCTGGCCGCCACGGTGCTGCACGGGGCCGAGCCGGACGCCCGCACCAGCTCCCTCGTCGCCCTGCTGCACGCCACGGGCATGCACCCCCAGGCCTTCCCCGGCCTGCCGAAGAAGCGGGTCGCCCCGCGCATGGCCGACATCGCCGAGGGGCACTGGGCGGGCGTGAGCGTGGGTGAGGCGATCCGCAACCTCCAGGCGGCGATCTCCGCGGTGACGATGGTGACGGTCCTGACCGTGGTGACCTAGGGCCTCTCGTTCGGATCATGCCGGGCTCGCGGGGTCCGGGGCTGTCAGGCCTCCGCCGTCAGATGCCGGTCCGCCCAGGCGGCGAACGAGGTCACCGGAATCCCGAGCTCCACGGCGAGTCCGGGGCGGGCCGGCTGGGTGATGGCGTTGCTCCACAGGTGACCGGCGCCCCAGGCCGGCATACCCGCCGCGAGCGCCTCGTCGAGATCCATCGACGGCGCCTCCACCGGCACGCCCCACGCGGTGGACAGCACCCCGGCCACCTGCTCCATCGTGAGCCGGTCGCCCGCGAGTTCCAGCTCCACCCCGTGGAAGCGGCCGGGCTCCCGCACGGCGTGGGCGACGGCCGCGCCGATGTCCTCGCACGCCACCAGCGCCAGGGTCGTGTCCGGCCGGATCACCGTCGCGAGACCGCCGCCGGGGCCGTGCGGGGCCAGCTGGGGCAGGTTCTCCATGAAGAACGCGGGCTTGACCACGGTCCAACGGGCGAAGCCCGCCCCGCGCACCGCCTCCAGGATGGCCTGCTTGGTGTCGAAGTACGGCTCCATCGCCGCCCAGCGGCCCTCCGCCCAGCCCGGCGTCTCCGTGTGCGCGCCGACCCCGCTGGTCGAGGACTGGACGAACTGCGGCACGCCCGCCGCCCGTGCCGCCTCGACGAGGTGCGTCGCCTGCGCCAGCTCCCCGGCGAAGTCGACGCCGCTGTCGCTCATCGGCGGCATCTGTACCGAGAACACGGCCCGGACGCCCGAGCAGGCCGCGTCCAGCGAGGACCGGTCGGCCAGGTCCCCGGTCACCAGCTCGACACCCAGCGCCTCGACGTCCTTCGCGCGCCGCGTGTGCGGGTCGCGCACCAGGGCGCGTACCGGGATGCCGGCGGCCAGCAGGGCCCGGGCGGCGGCCCCGCCCTGGCGGCCGGTGGCGCCGGTGACCAGGACGGGGGCGGTGGGTGATGCCATGGCGGTGTCTCCTCGCGACCGGGAACACAAAACGGCGGGGCCCGCCGTTTCCTTACCGGCTACGATATGGCGGGGCCCACCACTTAGCAACATGGAGAGAACGTGACCGGTCAGCGCGCGGACGCCCGCCGCAACTACAGCCGCATCCTCGCCGTGGCGGAGGCCGAGGTCGCCCAGCACGGAGCCGCCGCCTCCCTCGAACAGGTCGCCCGCACGGCAGGCGTCGGCTCCGCCACCGTGCGCCGTCACTTCCCCACCCGCCAGGCGCTCCTGGAAGCCGTCTTCCAGGAGCGCGTCCAAGCCCTCTGCGGGCGCGCGGAGGCCCTGAGCCGGACCGAGGACAGCCGCGCCGCCCTGCTGGACTGGCTGCGCGGCCTGGTGGAGTACGCCGTCTCCGCCCGGGGGCTCGCGGACGTACTGACCTACGAGCCGCCGACGGACGCGCCCGCCGGCGACGCGCCGCACTCCTGCGGCGCGGTGCTCGCGGACGCGGCAGCCCCGCTGCTGGCCCGGGCCCTGGACGACGGGACGGTCAGGGCGGGCACCACCTTCCACGACCTGCTCACCCTCGCGGTCGGCATCGCCCTGGCCACCGAGCACCACGTCGAACCGTCGGTCCAGGCCGACCGCCTCCTCACACTCGCGGTCGAAGGCCTCAGCCCGAGCCCATGAGGGCGCGTGGTTCCCCGGTCAGCCCGCCGTGCCCCTGGTGGAGACCCTGACCCGGTCGACCCGCATCGGGTGACCCGGCTCGGTGGCGGGGCCCACCGTCGCCCCGTCGGCCTCCGGCAGCTTGCCGCCGACCGCCACGTTCAGGATCAGGAACACCCCGTGGTCCACGGCCCGCTGCCAGGTCCCGGCGTCCATCGCGTCGGCCCGCACCCGGTGGTACACCCGGTCGTCCCGATACCAGCGCACTTCCCGCGCGCCGGGGGAGAGGTCGACCTCGACGGCGTACGTGTGGAACGCCTCACGGCAGTCCGCGCACGGCTGAGCCCCTGACGTCAGCCCCACGGGCTCCTCGCACGGGCCGCCGTCCAGGACCCCGCAGTGCATCGAGCCGAAGACGGTGTCCCGCCCGTTGACCGACTCCATCACGTCCAGCTCGCCGACCCCGGGCCAGCCGGTGTACCCGTCGCGCAGGGACGCTCCCAGGGTCCAGAACGCCGGCCAGTAGCCCGCCGCCCCCGGCCCCGTCACGTCCGGCAGCGCGATCGACGCCTCGATCCGCAGCACCCCGCCGGGCGGCGGCGCGAAGTCGGACCGCACGGTCGTGATCCGGCCCGAACTCCACTGCCCGCCCTTCCTGGTGGGCACGATCTCCAGGACGCCCTTCCCGTCCAGGCGTACGTTGGCGGTCGAGTCGGTCATGGTCTCGATCTCGCCGGTGCCCCACTTCGGCGCCGGGCAGCCGGGATAGCAGGTGCCGAGGTCGTGACTCCAGTTCGCGGGGGAGGGGCGGCTGTTCGCCGGGCCGTCGAAGTCGTCCCGCAGCAGCTCGGTCCAGCCGCCCGCCCCGGGTGCGCCGGAAGGCGCGGGGGCGGGGGCGCCGGCCGGGGGCAGCGCGCCCGACTCCGTCAGCAGCCGCTCCAGCCGGGGGGCCAGCACGATGGCCGCCACGTTCGTCAGATGGGCGTCGTCCCGGTAGAGCAGGATCCGGTCCCGTACCGCCGGGCAGGTCGGGCCGTCCCCCGGGCACAGCACCTGGTTCACGCCGACGGACCGCACACCCGGCACCGCGCCCGCCTCGATCCGCCGCGCGAAGGGGTCGGCCACAACCGCCGTCGCCCGGCTGAACGCGCAGGCGGCGGCGGAGTCCGGAGCGCCGGAGACGCACGCGGGAATGTCCCTCCCCGGTACGGGGGTGTCCTCGATGTACACGATCGGGGCGCCGGTCGCCCGCAGCGGCTTCAGCGTCTTCTCCCAGGCGGCGGAGAGGAGTTCACCGTCGGCGGTGTACCGGTTGAGCGAGGCGATCACGATGAGCCGGGGCTTCGGCCCCGTACGCAGCCGGTCGAGGGCGTCGGCCCGCCAGGTGTCGCACTCCCGGTACTCGCGCCCCAACTGGGGGTTCTTCACCGTCAGTTCCGGCAGCGGGCAGCCCTGCTTCACCAGCTCCTGGAGCGCCCAGCCGCGCTGGGAGGCCAGTGCGAGCAGCGGGGAGAACCACTGCCCGGCGTGGGAGTCGCCGAGCAGGACGACGCGGTCGGGACTGTCCACCGCCCCGAACAGGCACTCCGGGCTGCGGGTCACCTCCGGCGCGACCTGGCAGGCCCCGTCCGGCGGGAAGTCCTTCCGCGCCTGCGCCGGTCCCGGCACCAGGGGGCCGTCCGCGAGCGGGGAGCCGTCGGCCCGGGCGAGCAGCGAGGGCCCGGCGGCCGCACCCGGCGGGAGGCCCTTGGCGTCGACGGGGGTGGCCGGGCCCATCAGGTGCAGGGTCGTGGTGCCGACGACCAGCGCGAGCACGACCGGCAGGACGATGGCGGAGATCCCCACCGCCAGTCCCCGGCGCGGGAGTTCGGAGACCGTACGGCTGCGGCGCAGCGGCTGCTCGACCCAGCGCATCGTGGCGAGGGCGGGCAGCGCGGCGGCCAGCGTCAGCGCCGTCTTCGCGGGCCAGCCGAGCGTCCCGAGCCGCGCCTCGGCGAGGACGAGCACCGGCCAGTGCCACAGGTAGAGGTTGTAGGAGAGCCGCCCGACCGCCCGGGGGGCCCGTCCGCTCAGCAACCGGCCGACTCCGTGGGCCCCTTGGACCTCGCGCTCGCCCCGGCCCGGGACCGCGGCGAGGATCACGGCGGCCGTCCCCAGGGTGGGGACGAGCGCCGCGTGGCCGGGGTACGGGGTCGACGCGTCGTACGACACGACGCACCAGACGATCGCCGCGGCCCCCGCCCACCCGCAGACCAGCCGCAGCGGGCGCGGGCCGCGCAGCAGGTGCCAGGGCAGCAGTGCCAGCAGCGCGCCGACGGCGAACTGCCAGACCCGCGAGGGGGTTCCGAGGTACGCGAGCGAGACGGAGTCCCGCGTCCAGTGCAGGGACAACGCGAACGAGGCGAGCGCCACGGCGGCGGTGGTGAGCGCCACGATCGCCCGCACGGCCCGGCCCCGGCGGACCGCGCGGGCGGCGACGAGCACGATCACCGCCAGCAGCGGGGCCCAGAACAGGTAGAACTGCTCCTCGACGGCGAGCGACCAGAAGTGCAGCAGCGGACTCTGGTCGTGCCCGGCTGCCAGGTAGTCGGTCTGCTGGGAGACGAACCGCCAGTTGGCGACGGACAGCGCGGCCGCGAGGACGTCCTGCTCCAGGTCGGCGCGGAGCAGCGGTACGGTCAGCCACGCTCCGGCCACCGCGACCGCGGCGAGGACGACGGCGGCCGAGGGCAGCAGCCGGCGGGCCCGGCGGGAGAAGAAGTCGCCGAGCCGGATCCGGCCGGTGGTGATCGCCTCCCGGACCAGGAGCCCGGTGATCAGATAGCCGGAGATGACGAAGAAGACGTCCACCCCGACGAAGCCGCCCGCGGTCCCCGGTATCTGGGCGTGGAAGGCGAGGACCGCGAGGACGGCGACCGCGCGCAGCCCTTCGATGTCGGGCCGGAACGTGGACCGGTGCGGACTGGGCCCGGACTCGCCGCCCGAGTTGCCCGAGTTGCCCGAGCCGGCCGGGCTGCCCGGTCGCGGGGGTGTGGCCGACGGGGGCGGGGGAGCGGACCGCTTCCGGCGGGGGCCGTGGGTGAGGAGGAACGGCATCGGGTGGCGCCTTTCGGTGCGGCTCAACTCAGCCACGGGAGCATCGGGTCGACCCACCCGGAGGCGAGCAGGCCGGTGAGCAGGAGGACGGCGGAGGCGGCGAGGGCCTCGGGCCAGCGGCGGGGCAGCACGCCTGTCCGTGGCCGGGTCCGTGAACGGTGGCCGGCTGGCGGCCCGGCGGTCTCGGCGGGTGCCCGGCGGTCCGGCCGCAGTTCGGTCAGCAGGTCCCGGATCAGGGGCACGTTGATCTGGAGCTGGACCAGGAGGTAGAGGCCGAGTCCCCAGGCGGGCCCCCAGCCGTTGCGGGCCACCACCAGTGCCAGGCCTCCGGCGGCGGCCCCGTTGGACAGGACCAGCCAGACCAGCGAGACGCCCACGACCCGGCGGGCCATCGAGCCCGAACTCCCGCTGCTGCGGACCCCGGTGGGCACCCAGGCGGCGCTGCGGCCCCGCAGGGTGTGCCAGAACGCGGTGGCGGCGGCCACACTGGTGAGGACGTTGGCGCGGATCACCTCCACCCGCCACCGGGTCCGGCTGATCCGGGGCAGCAGCACATGCCACAGCCACAGCGGGGCGAGCAGCGGCAGCACGTGCCAGGGGCGGATGTGGTCCGGGTACCAGAACATCATCACGAGCGGCGGCAGCGGGGCGGCGAAGGTGTTCACGGCCGTGGTCAGGTAGCCGACGACGCCCTCGTAGAAGCAGAGCCGCATCCGCCAGGGCGCGCCCATGCGCCCCAGGACCGGGGTGCCGAGGAGGTGCAGGTTGCCCATCGCCCACCGGTACTGCTGGTTGACGAACGAGGTGACGGTGTCGGGCGAGGTGCCCTTGGCGACCAGGACCGGGACGTACTGGGTGCGGAACCCCCTCTCGTGCAGGGCGAGTCCGGTGTAGAGGTCCTCGCTGTGGTCGAGCCGGGCGAAGCCGCCCGCCAGGTCGATCGCGGACCGCCGGTAGACGGCGTTGCTGCCGCAGCAGATCGCCGCGTCGCTGGCGTCCCGCGAGGGCTGGATCCAGCGGAAGAACCACTCCTGCGCGGCCCCGGCGGCGCGCTGGATCCAGTCCATGCCCGGGTCGGTGTCGAAGCACTGCGGGCTCTGCGCGATGCCGACGGCCGGGTCCGCGAGATACGGGACCAGATGGCGCAGGAAGTCCGGCCGGGGCGCGAAGTCCGCGTCCAGGATCGCGATGTACTCGGCCCCGGACAGCGTGAGCGCGTGGTTGAGGTTCCCCGCCTTCTTCAGGTGGCCCCGGTCGGGGCGTACGACGTACCGGTAGCCGTGCCCGGCCGCCAGGGCCGCCACCTCGGCCCGGTCGGCGTCGTCCAGCACCCAGACGGTGAGCGCGTCGGGCCAGTCGAGGGCGGCGACCGCCGCATAGGCGTTGGCTAGCACGGGCAGCGGCTCGCCGCAGGTCGGCAGATAGAGGTCCACGCCCGGCAGCGCGGTGGGCCGCCAGGCGCGGACGAGCACCTCGTGGGAGGACCGGGTCAGCCGGCGCTGCCGCAGGCTGTTCACGGAGGACAGCAGCAGGGCCACCACGTTCAGCCCGAGGATCGCGAGGAAGGCCCACAGCGCGGGGGTCCGTAAGGCGAAGGTGAACATCGTCGCCGCCGTGAACACGAAGGCCAGCGAACTGCTCACCAGCACCCACCGGCGTTGCGGCCCGAAGTACCAGTAGAGCTCGTCGTCGGACGGAGGTTGCGGAAGGTGATGCACGGTCATAAAGCCCCCCACGGTTGTGTATGTGCCCGTTTCAGGTGGCCCACCCTAATGTCAAAGGTATAGACCACTTACCCGAGAGCGCCCCGACGGAGAGAATCGGACACCGGTTTGGCGCGACTCGATTGGTCCAGACCTCTGGGTGGTTCCATTCGAGCCCGAGCCCCGCCCGACGGGGGAAGAAGCAGGTCACGCCGGGGTGAACAGTCCCGGAAGACTTGCCGGGCCGGGCGTCGGTCCGGACACACCACCGGCCACCGGTCCGCACGCCCGGGCCGGAAGCGGACCCTCCGCCGGACGGAACACCCGGCACACCCGTCCGCCGGGCAAGACGCCGGGCACGCCCCGCACACCGGACGGCACAATGGGTCCATGCCGATACCCAGCCGCGCCGCCCTCGTCGACCACCTCGTCCGTACGCGTATCGCGGGGGACGTCGCCACGCCACGCGACAACAACCTCTCCCACTACCGCAAGCTCGCCAACGGGGACCGCCACTACTGGCTGGGCCTGGAGCTGGGCGACCGCTGGACCGACGAGCAGGACGTGCTCGCGGTGATGGCCGAGCGCTGTGGCGTCAACGACGACCCGGCGCACCGGCAGGGCCAGGACACCATCGACCCGGAGCTGACGGTCGACGCCCTGGAGCGGATGGCGGCCCGGCTGCGCAAGGCCGCGGACGGCCGCGAGCGGGTCCTGTTCGCCACCGGGCACCCCGGCGGCATGCTGGACGTGCACCGGCAGACGGCGGACGCGCTGCGCCGCGCGGGCTGCGAGATCGTCCGCATCCCGTCCGGGCTGATGGCGGACGAGGGCATGGTCTTCCAGTTCGCCGACGTCGCGATGCTGGAACGCGGGGCGACCCTCTGGCACACCCACTCCCCGGCCCCGATGGCCGCCATCCTGGACGCCATGGCCCACCTGGGCCGCCCGCTGCCCGACCTGGTCGTCGCCGACCACGGCTGGGCGGGCTGCGCGGGGCAGCGGGGGCTGGACGCGATCGGTTACGCGGACTGCAACGACCCGGCCCTGTTCCTCGGCGAGGCGGAGGGCACCCTCCAGGTCACGGTCCCGCTGGACGACCACGTCACCGACCCGCGCTTCTACGACCCGATGACGGACTACCTGCTGCACGCGGCGGGGCTGCTGGAGGAAGAGCCGGTGGAGTCCGCGGAGCCCGTGGAGGAGACCGCCGCGTAGCCGACGAGGGCCGGCGATGAGTTTCGGGCCCGGCGGGCGTCTTCACTGACACGACGCAGACGTGAGGGGCAGGCCATGAAGTTCAGCACGACGATGTTCCGGACCGGGAACAACACGGGCATCGAGGTGCCGGAGGCCGTGGTCGAGGCCCTCGGCGCGGGAAAGCGCCCCCCGGTGAACGTCACGGTCAACGGGTACGCGTACCGCTCGACGATCGCCCCGATGGGCGGGCGGTACCTCATCCCGTTCAGCGCCGACAAGCGCGCGGAGACCGGCATCGGCGGCGGGGACGCCATCGAGGTGGAGCTGACCCTCGACACCGCGTCCCGCGCGGTGGAGCCGCCCGAGGACCTGGCGACGGCGCTGGCCGCGGCCCCCGGGGCTGCGGAGGCGTTCGCCGCGCTCCCGCCCAGCCGCCAGAAGGCGCACGTCACGTCGGTCGAGGCAGCGAAGGCGCGGGAGACGCGGGAACGGCGGATCGCGAAGACGGTGGCGGAGCTGACACCGTAGGGATCAGGGGCCGGTGTCCCGCTGCCGCCGCAACCGCTGCGCCCGCCCCGGCGTCGGGTCCAGATAGACCCGGCGCACCGGCGGGAACCGCTCGCGCAACTGCGCCTCCGCCTCCTCGCAGGCCCACTCGACCTCCGCGGCGGTGGCCATGTCCCGGAAGTCGATCTTCGCGGCGATCAGGATCTCGGACGGCCCCTGGATGAGCGTGGTCAGCTCCAGTACGTCCACGATGTGCGGCACCGACAGCAGCTCCTCGCGCACCCCGGCCCGCATCGCCGGGGGCAGCGGCCGCCCGATGAGCAGTTGCGCGTTGGTGCGCCCGAGCACCCAGGCCACGTACACGAGCAGCAGGCCGATCAGGCAGGACGCGATCCCGTCCCAGACGCCCGAGCCCGAGAGCTGACCGCCGAGCAGTCCGCCCGCCGCCAGCAGCAGCCCGATCAGGGCCGCCGAGTCCTCCATCACGACGGCCTTCACCGCCGTGTCGGGGGTGTGGCGCAGGTAGTACGTGTCCGGCACCCGCAGCCGTGACGCCTCGCGCCGCACCTGCTTGACCCCGGTGCGCAGCGAGTAGCCCTCCAGGAGGAAGGCGACGGCCAGGACGATGTAGGAGACGAGCGGGTCGCCCAGCTCCTCGCCCGCGACCAGGGTGTGGACCCCGTCGTAGAGGGAGAAGACGGCCCCGCCGACGAAGGTGGCGATGGAGGCGAGCATCGCCCAGATGTAGCGCTCGGGGCCGTAGCCGAGCGGGTGGTCCTCGTCGGCCGGCTTCCCGCTCCGCTTGAGCGCGGCGAGGAGCATGACCTCGGTGACGGTGTCGGCGACCGAGTGGGCCGCCTCGGAGAGCATCGCGCTGGAGCCGCTGATCAGCCCGGCGACGGCCTTCGCCACGGCGATGCCGAGGTTGGCGACGGCCGCCACGATCACCGTGAACGTGGACTCCCCGCCATCGGTCCCACTGCCCGCTTCCGCGTCACCCATGGTGGGGAGTATGTCCGAAATGACGCTTCAGGTGGTGCTCATCCCCGGGAGACGCGTCATCCCCGGGGGACGCGGACGACGCCTTCCTGGATGACGGTGATGGCGAGCCGCCCGTCGGCGGTGTAGATGCGGGCCTGGCCCAGTCCGCGACCGCCGGAGGCGGAGGGCGACTCCTGGTCGTACAACAGCCACTCGTCCGCCCGGAACGGCCGGTGGAACCACATCGCGTGGTCCAGGCTCGCGCCGACCACGTCCCCCACCGCCCAGCCGCCCCGCCCGTGGGCGAGCAGCACCGAGTCGAGCAGGGTCATGTCGGAGACGTACGTCGCCAGGCAGACGTGCAGCAGCGGATCGTCCGCGAGCTTGCCGTTCGTCCGGAACCACACCTGGGACCGGGGTTCGCGCGCCTCGCCCACCGTGCCGAACGGGGGCGCGTCCACGTACCGCAGGTCCACCGCGGCCCGCGCCTCGATCAGCCGGTCCACGACCCCCGGATCGCTGAAGCGGTCCGCGTACCGGGGCAGCATCTCGGCCGCCGTCGGCAGGGTCTCCGGGTCCGGGGCGGCGGGCATGGGCGCCTGGTGCTCCATCCCCTCCTCGTGACTCTGGAAGGACGCGGAGAGGTGGAAGATCGGCTGCCCGTGCTGGACGGCGACGACGCGGCGGGTGGTGAAGGACCGCCCGTCGCGGATGCGGTCCACGGTGTAGACGATGGGCGCGCCCGGGTCGCCCGCCCGCAGGAAGTAGGAGTGCAGGGAGTGGGCTCCCCGGTCGTCCGGGACGGTGCGGCCCGCGGCGACGAGCGCCTGGGCCGCGACCTGGCCGCCGAACACCCGGGGCACGACCGCGCTGCGGCTCACGCCCCGGAAGATGTCCCGCTCGATCTGCTCCAGGTCGAGCAGGTGGAGCAGATCGAGCAGGGGGTCGGGACTCTCGTTCATGGAGCGAACGTAACCCCTCTACAGGCCCATGGACTTGGCGATGATCGACTTCATGACCTCGCTGGTGCCGCCGTAGATGCGGTTGACCCGGTTGTCCGCGTAGAGGCGGGCGATCGGGTACTCGTTCATGAAGCCGTAGCCGCCGTGCAGCTGGAGGCAGCGGTCGATGACGCGGTGGGCGACCTCGGTGCAGAACAGCTTCGCCGAGGCGGCCTCGGCCGCCGTCAGCTCACCGGCGTCCAGGGCCTCCAGCGCGCGGTCGGCGACGGCCTGCGCCGCGTCGACCTCGGCCTGACAGGCGGCCAGCTCGAACTTGGTGTTCTGGAACGAGGCGACCGTCTTGCCGAAGACCGTGCGCTCGCGCACGTAGTCCGAGGCGAAGCGGACGGCGGCCGCGGCCTGGGCGTACGCGCCGAAGGCGATGCCCCAGCGCTCGGAGGCGAGGTTGGTGCCGAGGTAGCCGAAGCCCTTGTTCTCCTCGCCCATGAGGTCCTCGGCCGGGACCTTGACGTCGACGAACGCCAGCTCGGCGGTGTCGGAGGTCTTCAGGCCGAGCTTGTCGAGCTTGCGGCCGACCGAGTAGCCCTCGGACCTGGTGTCGACGGCGAAGAGGGAGATGCCGAAGCGGCGGTCGTCCTCGCGCGGGGCGGCGGTGCGGGCGCAGACGATGACGCGGTCGGCGTGCACGCCGCCGGTGATGAAGGTCTTCGCGCCGTTGAGGACGTAGTGCGTGCCGTCCTCGGAGAGCTTGGCGGTGGTCTTCATGCCCGCGACGTCGGAGCCCGTGCCCGGCTCGGTCATCGCGAGGGCCCACATCTCCTCGCCGGTGGCGAACTTCGGCAGCCAGCGCTTCTTCTGCTCGTCGGTGGCGAGCATCTTCACGTAGGGCAGGCCGAGCAGCGTGTGCACGCCGGAGCCGCCGAAGGAGACGCCCGCGCGGGCGGTCTCCTCATAGATGACGGCCTCGTACTTGTGCGAGTCGATGCCCGCGCCGCCGTACTCCTCGTCGACCTCGATGCCGAAGATGCCCAGCTCACCGAGTTTGAGGTAGAAGTCGCGCGGCACCTGGCCCGCGGCGAACCACTCGTCGTAGACCGGCACGACCTCGGCCGCGATGAAGGCGCGGATGGTCTCCCGGAACGCCTCGTGGTCCTCGTTGAATACCGTACGGCGCACGGGATGCCTCCTAGGTCGGCAGTCGATTCGCGGAACTCGCGGTATGCGGCTAAGCGCTTGCTCAGACTCCCTTCGAAGTTACCCGTCGGTTGTGGTCGCTGTCCAGGGTGATGCTCGGCACGCGGAAGCCAGCTGCGCACGGAACGCCCGCCACCCGCGCGCGGCCCGATTGTCAGTGGCGTGGGGGAGTATCGGTACGACGGCGACGGAACGTACGGAACGCATGCGGGAGACACCGTGACCATCACGAACGAGCGGCTGGCGCAGTACACGTTCCTGGCCCTGCTGTACGAGGACGACTACTTCCCCGACCACGTCCTGGACAAGGGCACGGCGGTCCTGCGCGCCCTCTGCGAGCGGATCGAGGCCGAGAAGCCCGCGGACCTCACCGCCCTGTACGCGCTGACCGCCGCGCCGACCCGGGCCTTCAACGACCTGGAGGCCGAGTTCGAGGCGGCGGGCAGCGAGATCGAGACGGTCGCCCGCGAGGAGATAGGCGAGGCCTTCTGGATCATCGCGACGGCGTACGGCTTCGCGGACGCGGACCCGGAGAAGCTGATCGCCGAGCGCGAGTGGTGACCGCCTCCCGCCTCCGCGGGACGGGCCGGGCGTCGGCGCCCGTGGGAGGGTGAAGGAGTGAGGCTGGAGGACCTGGCCCGGTTGCGTCGGGCCCGCGACCGCATGGACCGCGAGTACGCCGAACCGCTCGACGTGCCCTCGCTGGCCCGTGCCGCGCTGATGTCGCCCGGCCACTTCTCCCGCAGCTTCCGGGCCGCCTTCGGCGAGACCCCGTACAGCTATCTCATGACCCGCCGCATCGAGCGGGCCAAGGCACTGCTGCGCCGGGGCGACCTGTCGGTCACGGACGTCTGCTTCGCCGTCGGCTGTACGTCGCTCGGCTCGTTCAGCTCACGTTTCACCGAACTGGTCGGCGAGAGCCCGAGCGCCTACCGGACCCGTCCCCACGACGCGGGCGAGACCATCCCGGCGTGCGTCGCCAAGATGCTCACGAGACCGGTCAGGAATGGAGAAGCGGATCGCAAGCCCCGCCCGTAGCGTGAAATGCATGAACATCAACCTCTCGCAGTGCTTCATCGCCGTCGACGACCACGACAAGGCGCTCGCCTTCTACCGGGACGCCCTGGGAATGGAGGTGCGCAACGACGTCGGATTCGAAGGCATGCGCTGGGTGACCGTCGGGTCCCCCGCACAGCCCGACGTGGAGATCGTCCTCGAACCCCCGCTCGCGGACCCGAACGCCCCGGAAGCCGACCGCCGGACCATGGCCGAGCTGCTCGCCAAGGGCATGCTGCGCGGCGTGATCCTCTCCTCCGAGGACGTCGACGCGGCGTTCGAGAAGGTCCGCGCGGCGGGCGGAGAGGTGCTCCAGGAGCCGATCGACCAGCCGTACGGCGTCCGCGACTGCGCCTTCCGGGACCCCTCCGGCAACATGCTCCGCATCACCCAGGCCAAGAAGTAGCACCGGCCCGCAGGGGCCGGGGCCGAAACAGGCCCCGGCCCTCACGCACGACCAGTAGGCTCCCGCGCACCGGCGGGCGCCCGTACCAAGCCCCACGAGCCCGTACCAGCCCACGAGCCGTACCAAGCTTCACCAGCCGTACCAGCCCCACGAGCCGTACCAGCAGGGCCCCCGCACCAGCAGGCTCCGCGCACCAGTAATGGAGAGACGACGAGCATGGCTCCGCGAACGAAGACCCAGCAGCCGCCCGCGCCGCACGCCGCCGACAGCCACGACCTGATCCGTGTGCACGGTGCGCGGGAGAACAACCTGAAGGACGTCAGCATCGAGCTCCCGAAGCGCCGGCTGACGGTGTTCACCGGAGTCTCCGGCTCGGGCAAGAGCTCGCTGGTCTTCGCCACGATCGCCGCGGAGTCCCAGCGGCTGATCAACGAGACCTACCCCGCCTTCGTCCAGGGCTTCATGCCCACGCAGGCGCGACCCGACGTCGACGTCCTCGACGGGCTGACGACCGCGATCATCGTCGACCAGCAGCGGATGGGCAGCGACCCCCGCTCCACGGTCGGCACCGCCACCGACGCCAACGCCATGCTGCGCATCCTCTTCAGCCGGCTGGGCACGCCGCACATCGGCCCGCCCGGCGCGTTCGCCTTCAACGTCCCCTCCGTGACGGCGAGCGGCGCGATCACCGTCGAGCGGGGCAACAAGACGGCGGTCAAGGCGACCTTCAGCCGCACCGGCGGCATGTGCCCGCGCTGCGAAGGCCGCGGCTCGGTCTCCGACATCGACCTCACGCAGCTCTACGACGACTCCAAGTCGATCGCCGAGGGCGCGTTCACCATCCCCGGCTGGAAGTCGGACAGCTGGTGGACCGTGCGGATCTACGCGGATTCCGGCTTCCTCGACCCGAACAAGCCGATCGCCAAGTTCACCAAGAAGGAGATGCAGGACTTCCTCTACCGGGAGCCGACCAAGGTGAAGGTCGAGGGCTCCACCCTCACCTTCGAGGGGCTGATCCCCAAGATCCAGAAGTCGTTCCTGTCCAAGGACCGCGAGTCGATGCAGCCCCACATCCGGGAGTTCGTCGACCGGGCGGTCACCTTCGCCACCTGCCCCGAGTGCGAGGGGACCCGGCTCACCGAGGGCGCCCGCTCCTCGAAGATCAACAAGATCTCGATCGCCGACGCCTGCGCGATGGAGATCCGCGACCTCGCGGAATGGGTCCGCGGCCTGGACGAACCCTCGGTCGCCCCGCTCCTCGAAGCCCTCCAGCAGACCCTGGACTCCTTCGTGGAGATCGGCCTCGGCTACCTCGCCCTGGACCGCCCCTCCGGCACCCTGTCCGGCGGCGAGGCCCAGCGCGTCAAGATGATCCGCCACCTCGGCTCCTCGCTCACCGACGTCACGTACGTCTTCGACGAGCCGACCATCGGTCTGCACCCGCACGACATCCGGCGCATGAACGACCTCCTGCTGCGCCTGCGCGACAAGGGCAACACCGTCCTGGTCGTGGAGCACAAGCCCGAGGCCATCGCCATCGCCGACCACGTGGTCGACCTCGGCCCGGGGGCCGGCACGGCGGGCGGCACCGTCTGTTTCGAGGGCACCCTGGAAGGGCTCCGCGCCTCCGACACCGTCACCGGCCGCCACCTGGACGACCGGGCCGTCCTCAAGGACGAGGTGCGCAAGTCCACCGGGGCGCTGGAGATCCGCGGCGCGACCTCGCACAACCTCCGCGACGTCGACGTCGACATCCCGCTCGGCGTGCTCACCGTCATCACCGGAGTGGCGGGCTCCGGAAAGAGCTCGCTCGTCCACGGTTCGATCCCGGCGGGCGAGAACGTCATCTCGGTCGACCAGAGCCCCATCAAGGGTTCCCGCCGCAGCAACCCGGCGACGTACACGGGCCTCCTGGAGCCGATCCGCAAGGCCTTCGCCAAGGCCAACGGCGTGAAGCCCGCCCTGTTCAGCGCCAACTCCGAGGGCGCCTGCCCCACCTGCAACGGCGCGGGCGTCATCTTCACCGACCTCGGCATGATGGCGAGCGTCTCCAGCCCCTGCGAGGACTGCGAGGGCAAGCGGTTCCAGGCCTCGGTGCTCGACTACCACCTGGGCGGCCGCGACATCAGCGAGGTCCTCGCGATGCCGGTCGCCGAGGCCGAGAAGTTCTTCGGCTCCGGCGAGGCGGCCATCCCGGCCGCACACAAGATCCTCGACCGTCTCGTGGACGTCGGCCTCGGCTACCTGAGCCTCGGCCAGCCGCTCACCACCCTGTCCGGCGGCGAACGCCAACGCCTGAAGCTGGCCACGCACATGGCCGACAAGGGCGGCGTCCGCCAAGTCCTCGTACTCGACGAACCGACCACCGGCCTGCACCTCGCCGACGTGGAACAGCTCCTCGGCCTCCTGGACCGGCTGGTCGACTCCGGAAAGTCGGTGATCGTCATCGAGCACCACCAGGCGGTGATGGCCCACGCCGACTGGATCATCGACCTCGGCCCCGGCGCCGGCCACGACGGCGGGAAGATCGTTTTCGAGGGCACCCCGGCGGACCTGGTCGCCGACCGCTCCACGCTGACGGGCGAGCACCTGGCGGAGTACGTGGGGGAGTGAGGCCCGGGCCCTTTCCGCCTGTCTTCCGGGTCAGGCGGAAAGGGTCCCGCGCTTGACCGCGTCCACGAACACGGCCCACCCGGCGGCGGGGATGAGCAGGGCGGGCCCGCCGGGGACCTTGGAGTCGCGGACGGGGACGGCGGTGGGGTCGTGGTCCTGGACTTCGAGGCAGCTGCCCGACTCGCTGCCGCTGTAGGACGACTTGCGCCAGCGGCTGAGCGAGGAGATCGCCGGGAAGTTCTGCTCAGCCATGTCCTCTGTAGCCCTTCGCTGTCGCCTTCAGCACGTCCAAGGAATCGTCCCGTGACAGTGCGTCGCTCAGGGCAAGAGCGTAGCGGCTCTGGAGTGCCTCGACCACGGACGGCGAATCGTGCAGCTTTCCCATCTGCACTCCCTCGCTGTAGGCGACCGGCGGCTGGTCGTCGAACCACATCAGCGTCAGCATGCTCTCCAGCAGTGAGTGGAAACCGAGCGACATCGGGATCACGTGTACGCGAATGCGCCGGGATTCGACGAGGTCGATGATGTGCTCAAGCTGGTCGGCCATGACATCCGGACCGCCGATGGGACGTCGTAACGCGGCCTCGTCCAGGAGCGCCCAGACCACGGGCGATGTGGGGGACTTGAGGATCTGGGCCCGTTCCAGCCGTGCGACGACGGCCTTGTCACACTCCTCCGCGCTCAACGGCGGGAATGCCATGCCGAGCACAGCACGTGCGTACGCCTCGGTCTGGAGGATGCCCGGCAGGAATGACAGGGCGAATTCACGAATGGCGGTCGCCTGCTGCTCAAGGTGCCGTGCCGCGCCGAAGTAGTCCGCAAGCACCTTGTCGCCTGACCCGGGCCGGAAGCTGGTCAGCACGCCACCGGTCTTGAGCACCATGTCGAGCCGCCGGGCATCCTCTTCGCTCGGCACCCGTCGACCGGCCTCGATGTGCGAGATGTGCGACCGGGTCATCAGGGCCAGGTCCGAAAGCTGCTGCTGTGTCAGCCCGGCCGCTTCACGCTGAGCCTTCAACCATGTGCCATAGGTATTACTCACAGCCAACTCCCGTGCGACGAAGCCGTTGTCACTCCGAACCCCCTGGCGAGCCTAGCCTCGCCGCTCGCACGCTGTGAGTGGATCGCTACGCAGCGAAGAATTCACCCCACCGCGCACGGAGTTGACGCCCCCATGAACGAACAGCCCCAGAACGCCGCACGCCTGCTTCCCTGGGCCGGAACGGAGGGCAGGCCCTGCTACGTAGCCGGCGACGGCGACGGACAGGTCTCGCGTACGGCCGACCGGGTCGAGGCCATGCAGCTCGGAATGGCGTACGAACTCCTCGACCACGCCGACGACATGGTCGCGGACGACGGGTCCACGAGCGTCCAGCTCCGCCACGTCGCCGCCGCCCTCGCGCACTCCTTGCGGGACGTCCACCGGGTCGCCCGGAGCCGGGGGCTCAGGCTGGGGATCCCCGATGCCTTCGAGCCCGGTCACCCGTCGGGCCCGGGGCTGGTCCGGCTGCGGCCGTGAGGCGTGTGCGGGCGACTGCGCCCGCTCCGGGCGCTCCGGTACGGTCGCGGCATGCCGTTCTACGTTCACGCCCAGGACCAGCCGGATGTCGCCGACCAGTTGATGGAGCTGTCCGAGGAGCACTGGTCCTACATGGACCGCTTCGACAGCCGGCTGATACTCCGGGGACCCACCCTGTCCGACGACGGGGAGGAGCACACGGGGAGCGTCCACGTCGTTGACGTCGCCGACCGTGCCGCCGCCGAGCTGTTCGCGACCGAGGAGCCGTTCTGGAAGGCCGGTCTCTACCGGGACTACACGGCAGTCGCGGCGGAGGTGCTGCTGCGCCGCGAACCGGCGGCGGATGCCCCGTACACGCTGGTCACCGCCCGGTGGCCTGCGCGGGACCGTGCCTCGGGCCGGGGCGAGCAGGGGCTGTTGGGCGCGGAGCCGGACAGGCGGCTGAGCTTCGTGGCTGTTCTGCTCGACGACGAGGGAGCCCGTACGACGGGTGTGGTCGCGGCGGTGCGTGCGCTCCCGGACGAGGCGCAGCGCCTGGTCCAGCCGTTCGCGGACCAGCTCGCGGGTGGACCCACGCCCCTCGGGGCGCAGCGCTGGCAGCGCGGCGGGCGTTCCTGAGAGGGCGGGCGCCCCCTCGGTCGGCGTGAAGACCGGGCGGGGCGTTCCTGAGAGGGCGGGGCGCCCCCTCGGTCGGCGTGAAGACCGGGCGCGGGGCTGGTCCGGCTGCGGCCGTGAGGGGGCACGGGTGACGATGGGGCCATGACCCGCGTCCTGTCGACACCGCCCGCGATGACCTCCGGCTGCCTCGCCGCCGCCCCGCAACCCGTGCTCCCGGTAAGCGGCGGCGGCGGGCTTCTGCTGCGCCCCTGGGAACGGACCGACGCGGCGGCGTTCCTCTCCGCGTACGAGGATGAGGAGACCCGGCGCTGGCACACGCACCGGCCCGCGACCGAGGCACAGGTCCGGGAGTGGTTCGACGGGTACCGCCAGGACTGGCAGCGGGAGAAGGGCTGCCACTGGGCCGTCGCCCGCGACAGCGGCGAGGTGCTCGGCCGGATGGCGTTGCGCGGCCTGGACTTCGACGACGGCGTCGCGAACGCCGCCTACTGGGTGCTCCCGGACGCACGCGGCGCGGGGGTCGCCACCCGCGCACTCGCGGCGGTCAGCGCGTGGGCGCTGGACGACATCGGCTTCCACCGCCTGGAGTTGGACCACTCGACGCGCAACCACGCCTCGTGCGGGGTCGCCACGAAGGCCGGCTACCGCCTGGAGGGCACCAAGCGCAACGCGGCCGTGCACGACGACGGCCGGCACGACATGCATCTGCACGCCCGGGTCAGGGGTGACTGATCCTGTCGCGCAGCCAGGAGCGGATGCCTTCGAGCGCCGTCGCGGCCAGCGCGGTGGGGTGGCCGGTGAAGCCGTGGGGCGCCTCGGGATAGACGCGCAGCTCCACGTCGTTGCCGGCCGCCGACAGCCGACCGGCCAGCGTCAGGTTGTCCTCCAGCAGCACGTCCTCGCTTCCCACGACCAGCAGCGTCGGGGGAAGCCCGCTCAGGTCGGCGTAGAGGGGCGAGATGTCGGGAAGGGTGCGGTCGGCCACGTGGCCCGCGTACGCCTGGAGGAAGTACTCCTCGGCGATGAGGCGGCCGCCGGGGGTGTGCGCGCTCAGGTCGTAGGTGCCGAACCGGAGCGCGGCCCCGGCGAACCGGTCGACGACACCCCGGTCGCGCAGCCGGAGCAAGGTCGCCAGGGCGAGGGTGGCCCCGGCCGAGCTTCCGCCGATCGCGAGCCGGGTGGTCCCGAAACGGGCCTCGGCCTCTTCGACGAGCCAGAGCGCGACCGCCGCGCAGTCGTCGGGCGCGGCCGGCCAGGGGTGTTCGGGCGCGAGCCGGTAGTCGACCCCGACGACGGCGATCTGGAGGGCGTCCGCGAGTTCGCGGTGGCGTTCGTCGCCCTGTGCTGCTGAGCCCATGTAGAAGCCGCCGCCGTGGATGCCCAGGTAGACACCCCGGGGCGGTCCGTCGGCGGGGAGGAAGATCCGGACCGGGACCCGCACGCCGGCGGCCTCGACCGTTTCTTCGACGGCGGGCGGAACGGTGGCACGAGGAGCGGGCTTCTTCGCGCGGGCCTCCTCCAGCTCCTCGAACGAGCCGGGCCCACGGCCTGCCACCCTCGACCGGTAGAAGGCGCGAGCCTCGGCCACCTGCTCGTCCGGCACGTCGACCAGCAGTGCTTCCAACGCGAATCGCACGCGTCGCTCCTCATCCGTCGTCGTGGCTCGTCCTGCCTGCCCGGCAGCCAATGTAGCGGCGGATCGAGGGGCGCGGTTCGTCACCGCTGCGGTGCTCGTTGCTGTCACGACAGCGCGATCGATCCGGAGGTCAAGCGTCCACCCGCTCCTCCAGGAGAACGGTCACGCTGTCCCCCTCCTCCTTGCCGATCGCCTTGCGTACATCCGCCTTCACCGGCAGCTTGTGCGTGCCGTCGCCCAAGGCCATGAACGAACTGCGGAACGGATGACCGTCGATGGTGCCCCGGACCTTCACCAGGCCGCGGGTGCCGAAGAACTCGGCCGACCCGGGCCACACGACGTAGGTCCAGCCACCCTTCTCCGGACTCTTCCGCAGGGTCGCGGTGAACTGTTTGCCGATGGTGTTGCTCATCGTGGATACCGCCTGTCCAGGGGCTGGCTCTGAGAAGGGCTGTCGCCGTTGCCGTTCACCAGTAGGACCGAGGAGGGCAGGAAAACTCATCGGGGACACACGACGACCGCCGACCTTTCATGACGTCTGTCATGAACAGTGGTGACAGCCCACACCGCCCTGCCCGCTCTCCGCGGGGCAGGCTTGAGGGAAGAGAACCGGGTACACCCGACGCCGACGGTGGGACAGGACCATGCGGACCGAGAACGAGATGCTCATCGTCGAAGACCTGACGCTGCTGATGATGGACGACAAGTCCGGAGCCATCGCGGGGGCGGGCACGCTGTACTACACGCTGGGCGGCGCGGTCCTCGTGGAGCTGGGCCTCGGCGGCCACACCAGGGCCGACGAGAACGACCAGGGGCTGAATGGTGTGAAGGTCCACGCCGTGGCCGGCCGTGCACCGTCCGATCCGCTGCTCCGGGCCGCCCACGCGAAGGTCGGGGAGCGCGTGCGCGGCGTACAGACGCTGCTGATCGAGATCGGTACGGGGGTGGTGACGCGGGAGGCCGTCCTCGACCGGCTCGTCGAGCGGGGCGTGCTGCGCCAGGAGACCAAGAAGACGCTGGGCCTGTTCCGTACGACGTCGACGACGGTCGCGGACACCGGGTACAAGAAGGCCTTGGTGGAGAAGGTCCGGGCCGTCCTGATCGACGGTGCGGAACCCGACGCCCGTACGGCGGCACTGGCCGGACTGCTCTCCGCGAGCGGCACCCTGCCGACCCTGCACCGCTCCATCCCGTGGTCCGGCAAGGTCTACAAGCGGGCGAAGGAACTGGAGCAGAGCAGTTGGGGCGCGGAAGCGGTGAACGCCGCGGTGATGCGGACCGTGGCGGCGGTCTCCACGGGCACGGTCGTCGCGGCCACCAGCTAGAGCGGACGTCGGCAGGGCACAGGGCACAGGGCACAGGATCAGGAACAGGGCCGGCCCCGGTCCCGGCTCAGGCGGGGCGGCGGGCCATCCACGTCTCGCGGGTCGACCGTACGACGAGGTCGTCCCGGTGCCGTACGTCCTCGGGTCCGCCGCCGATGAGCCGGTCGAGCGCGGCCAGGTCCTCCGGCGAGACGCGCCCGACCAGGTTGCCGCGCATACGCTCGAAGACGAGGTACGCGTACCGGCCGGCCCCCTCGGGAAGCGGGGCGCGCAGCTCCCACGGTTCGGCGCGTTCCTGCTCGACGGAGAAGCCCGCGGTCACCAGCAGCGAGCCCCAGTCGGCCCCCCGGTGCGGCAACTGCTCGGCATGCAGGCCGTCGAGGGCCTCCCGGTAGCGGAGCTCCAGGGCACCCGGTTCCCCGCTCTCGGGCAGGAAGGTCGGCATCCCGTCCACCTCCGCGACGGCCAGCAGCCCGCCGGGACGCAGCGCGGCGCGGATGCCGGCCAGGGCGGTCGCGGGATCGTCCAGGTGGTGCAGGGACGCGGACGCCCAGACGAGGTCGGCGTCGACGATCCCGGGCAGCCCCGCACCGGCGTCGGCCTCCAGGGTGCGCACGCGGTCGCCGAGCCCTCGGTCCCGGGCCGCCGAGGTGAGCCGCTCCAGCATCTCGGGGGAGCTGTCGACAGCGGTCACCCGGGCCGTCGGGAACCGCTCCAGCAGGGCGAACGTGCCGGTCCCGGTGCCCGAGCCGAGGTCGACGATGTTCCGGACGTCGTCACCGGCCAGGCAGGCGATACGCCCGGTGAGCGCGGTCAGGTGGGGGGCGAAGAGGGCGGCGTCGAGGTCGAGGATCTCGGGGAGACCGTTGGGCGTCGCGGCGGAGCCGTGGGAATGCGCCGCATGTCCGTGCTGGTGCTGGTGCTGGTGCTGATGTCCGTGAGCCATGGAATCGAGCGTACGGGTCCTTGCGTCTCATGCATGCAATCTTGCCGATAACGCAAGAAGATGGCGCCGGAGCCACCCTCGTACGCAAGAGATCGTGTTCCGGAGTACACAACCATTCGCGGCACGGATGGTCTTTCTGAGCAGTGAGCACGTGCGCACATCAGGGGGATGAACAGCGATGAAGACTTCTCGACTCCGTACCGCTTCGGCGATCTTCGTGACGCTCGCGGCCACGGCCGCCGCCGCACCGGCCTTCTCCGGTACGTCGGTGGCGGCCGCGCCGGTCGCCACCGCGCGTCAGCAGATCGACTTCAACGGGGACGGATACGAGGACATGTACGCCTCGGTGCCCGACGGGACCGTGTCCGGCCTCAAGAAGGCCGGGTACCTGGTGGTCTACCCGGGCGACGCGAAGGGCACCAGCCCGGCCCGGCACCGGGTGATCAACCAGAACACGTCCGGGGTCCCCGGCACGGCCGCGGCGAACGCCCGCTTCGGCGCGGGCACGCCCGCCGACATCGACCGGGACGGGTACACCGACCTGCTGGTCCCGGCCGCCAAGGGCCCGCAGACCATTCTGTTCGGCGGCAAGGGCGGCCTCGGCACCCGGGCCGTCGAGTACCGGGGCCAGGGGTACGCGGTGGGCGACTTCGACGGCGACGGCCGCACGGACGCTGCCTGGATCGACCACACCGAGTGGGACGGGAAGGTCGTGCTGGACGAGAACATCGGCGCGGACGGCTCGGTCGGCGGCACGCGCACGGCGCTCACCGTCAACAACGGCGCCACCGTCTTCGAGGGCGTGCAGGCCGTGGACATGAACAACGACGGCAAGGACGACCTGGTGGTGAGCACCGGCTGCAACGACGAGCCGGACTGCGGAGGGCGGTCGCTGTACCTGTCGACGGGGACGGGCTTCACCCACACGCCCATCGTCACCGCGCCCGGGACGTACCTGACGCACTCCACGGTGACGGTCGGTTCGGTCAACGGCGACGCGTACCCGGACCTGGTCTTCACCCGGCAGCCCACCGGCCTGGACAGCGACCTGGACTTCCCGAGCAAGGGCGGCGCGGTGGCGGTCGTCCTCGGCGGCCCCAAGGGCCAGAACACCGCCGTGAAGCCGAAGTGGATCACCCAGGCCACCACCGGAGTGCCGGGCGCCGACGAGAAGGGCGACGCCATGGGCGCGAGCGCCGCGGTGGGGGACCTGGACGGCGACGGCTACGGCGAGGTCGTCGTGGGCCTGCCGGGCGAGGACGTGGGCCCGGCCAAGGACGCCGGCGGGGTCCTGGTCTTCAAGGGCCGCGCCTCGGGCATCACGGGCGCCGATACGAAGGTGATCGGCCAGTCGACGGCGAACGTCCCCGGAGTCGACGAGAACGGCGACGCGTTCGGCGGCGAGGTCCACGTGGTGGCCCCGGCCAAGGGCGTACCGGCCACGCTCGCGGTGGCCGCCCCCGGGGAGAACACCAACCAGGGCGGCGTCTGGCTCTTCAAGGGCAGCCGCACGGGCCCGGTCACGAAGGGCAGCGTCTCCTTCGGCGAGTCGACCCTGGGCGTGACGCCGTCGGCGGTCCGCTTCGGGGGCCTGCTGGGCTGAGGGGTTCAGGAGCCGCGCGCGTCGGCGGAAGCGGTGGCATCGCACGTCACGTGGGTGCCGGTGGCGGAGCGCGGACCAGTGCCGGGCACTTCTGATCTTGTGGAGGGGCTGGCCGAGGGGCGATGGGGGCCGGATCGTGTGCCTAACCGGACACTGCGTCGGTGAGGTCCGGTCCCCGCCCGTCAATAATATGGAGGTACTCACGCATAATGTGAGCCCGGGATGCGCCATGAGTGAAAAATTTTTCCTCGGCCTGCCAATTGATGGCAGAAATTCGAGTCACGAGATTTTGCCCGCACCTTCTTCGGCGAACCTGAAGCTGTGCTAGACGCCGGGTGTGTAGTTCTCCTCGGCCATCCAGTCCTGGCGGCTCCTTGCTTTCCGCTTCCCTCTTGGAATTCCTTGGTCGGACATGGTTCACTCCTGGCTCGCGGATCTAGGTACGCCAAGTACGGCCTCCTCGATAATCCTGGCAGCATCCTGGTCGTAGATTCGGACGCAGTCGACATCCCCCTCCGAGGTTGACAGTTGGGTCGTCGGCTGCCATCCCAGGTGCCCACTAAATACCTCGTCGCGCTGGCCGCCTCCCTGCGGAAAAAGGCGCCTGAAGACGGGCCCTCGATTGCTATCAGAGGCGTAGAATGTGACGCGTCCTTCAACGTCCAGAGCGTCGAGAACGGTGCCGTGGAGCGTGACAACTGGGGTGTTGCTCGCATTGCCTTGCAAGCTTCCGGGGCGAAACGAGACACCTGTCAGATCCAGGGCTCCGACATTGTCTTTCATGAACTCTCCGCCCCGCTCATACATGCGAATCAGTGGCTCGTAGAGGTCAGGGAGATCGCCAGTCCCGACTGCTGGGTTATTCAAGCGTAGTTCCGCAAGGCGTACGGCACCACGACAGGTTACCTTGACATCCCCGCTCATTCTTGCACCAAGGAATTCCTCCAATTCTTGCTCCGTGCTGGGCGAAAGTTTAAATTCTGCATCGATGTACTCCGTGATGTCGAAGAACGGCCAGGCGCTCTCGGCGGAGTATGTCTGGGCCCACAAGGAGGATCGCCTCAGATATTCTCGCATCAGTAGTCGTCGCAACATTACTTTTCCGAAGACGTCACCCCAGTCGCGTTCCCATTTCACTGCGCAGAGGCGCTCCATCACCTTGGATGCTGCTCGTTCGCCTTGTCCGTCAGTCACTTCAGGTCAATCCCCTTGGACCGCAGCTCCTGCTTGAGGGCCACGATAACGTCGTCAATATTTGCCAGTTGGGGCGCTACCTTGACCCGCGTAGCATCCATGCCCAATGAGCGCCAATGGTCGAACCCGCCCGTACCTTCATTGAGGGAAAGATCATGAGCTCCCGCGTCGAACGCGTCCCGGGGCCAAGCGTGATAGTAATCGACTGTCTTGCCGCCATCATTGGAGAAACTTTCCCACGCGTCCGGATACTCGCGCAAGTAGGGCATGCCCGCCTCCATCAGGTGGCTCTCAATGTATTCATGGGCGACGAACCTTTCAAACTTGACAACTTCCGCTGGATTCAAGCTGCGTTGACTTGCAGTTTCGAGGATGGTGGCAATATCTTCGCGGGGCGTAAAATATGCCTTGCGCGCACTGCCCGGAGCATCGGACACCATGTGCTCGGTGAGGAAGCAATGCGTTCTGACACGTCTCCATGACCGGACGTGCCTTTGGCGTCGGCGCTGTGACCGCCGCTGGCGTCCGTGGGGCTGTCCCCATCCAGGCTCCCTGCCGGGAGATGGTCGCCTTGGCCGCCGCGCGGACCACTGCCAGGCGTGCCGCTGTCCACGCTGTTGGTCGGCAGGTTGTTCGCCGTGCCGCCCGGTGTCCTGTCGAGGTTCGAGGCGTCGTCGCTCGTCCGGCCGAGGTCGTTGCCGATCCGCCCTGTGTCGCTGAGGTCCGAGTCCAGCCGTGCCGTGTCGCTGCCGCCGCGTGCTCCCGCGCCGACCAACGCGGATTGTTCGGCCGGGGTGCGGGGCAGGGGGCTGTCCGCGTCCGTCCTGACGGAAGCGCCGTCCGTCGGGGAGGTGGACCACGTCGTCGCCGAGGTCGACGGCTCCGGCGGGGATCTCCGCGCCGTCCGGGAGCTTGACCGAGTTCCTCGGGATCTCGAACGCGCCGTCCGGGATCGCCGCGCCCTCGGGCAGGTGCAGGGTGCCGTCGCCGAGCTTGAACGCACCGTCCGGCAGCGTGATCGCACCCGGCGGCAGTGTCGGGATCTCGACGTTGCCTGTGCCCTTGAGGCCGGCCATGACGTCGCTGATCTTGGTCAGGCCCGCCCCGGCGCCCTTGAAGAGGTACGTCGTCGGGTCGGCGTAGCGGCCCGCCTTGTTCGCGAACGACAGGGCCTTGGCCGCCACCGCCGCCTTGCCCGCGCCGGAGACCGCACCCCCGGAGCCGCCGGTGAAGACCGTCGTCAGGACGTTGAAGGTGACCGCGCCTCCGGCGCGGGCCGGGTTCTCGCGCCACTGGTCGTAGGCGATGAGGGCCTTGCCCGTCTCCTTCATCTCATTGCGGCGGCGGTTGTTCTCCTCGACCAGATCGCCGTCCTCGCGCCACGTCTCGTCCGCGTTCGCCTTGTCCAGGAAGGCCGAAGCCTCCTGCCTGAGCCGCTCCAGCTACGCGACCAGCGGCTGTGCGTCGTCCGCATAGGTGCCGAGTGCGCCGGTGACGACCGTCAGGTCGGACTTCAACGCCGCCCCGCGGTCCGCGACCGGCTTGGTCGTCGCGAACAGCTGATCCGCCTCCGGCGCCTTGTAGAAGGCCTGCAGGCCGCCGATGGCGCCGACCACACCGGCGAGGAAGACCCACGACGACGTCCGGCACGGCACGACCAGCCTGTCCGCCGCCCTGGACATCGCCTCCGGCTCGGTCATCGCACAGCGCTACCGGCGCCACCGCCACCGAGAGTTCCTCCGCTTCCTGAAAGTCATCGACACCGCAGTCCCCAAGCACCTCGAACTCCACCTGGTCCTGGACAACTACGCCACCCACAAGACCGAGCCGGTCAAGAAGTGGCTGCTGCGGCACCCCCGCTTCCACTGCACTTCACCCCCACCTCGGCCTCTTGGCTCAACCTCGTCGAACGCTGGTTCGCCGAGCTGACCTCCCGCAAACTCCGCCGCCCGGCCCACCGCAGCGTCGTCTAACTCGAACGGGACATCTGCGGCTGGATCAACGAGTGGAACAAGAACCCCAAGCCGTTCGTCTGGACGAAGACCGCCGACGACAACCTCGACACCCTCGCCGCGTACTGCACACGAATTGACGGCTCAGGACGATAGAGGGCCTATCACGTATCGAACTCGCCTACCCAGGAGCGATCCAGCAGGCGAATGGGTAGATAGTCGGACTCGACTTCGATCGGGAACCCGGCGTCGTAGGCAAGACACGTGATGGCGAGCGGGCCGAGAGCCAGGAAACCTGCGATGTCCCCAGCGCGCTCCGGTGCGCTCCAGTAGGCATTGTGGAGCTCCAAGGCCTCCACGAGTGCCTCGTTGAAGCCGTCATGGTCCTTGCGGAGAAACTTGTAGAACAGGTTGATCGGTGGGTAGAGAATGCATTGGAGCAGGTCCCGTGGTGTGATGGTGGCGATGTCGGGATGAGAATTCTCGATTGCAGCCGTCAGCTTTTCCGGCAGCCCCGGTTGTTCGCGCCAGTAGGTCTGCAGTGCATCTACCCAGTGAAGGACGTACTCGTCCCCCTCTGCCCCAGATTCCCGAAGGAGTTCGAGCGGAATTCGGCACATCTGGTTCATTCGAGGCTGATCTCGGCAGATCATAGTGAACCATAGTGTCGTCAGCCAATTTCCTGCGCTTACATAGAATTGCGGACCGGTAGCCTTGATAGTCCGCACCTCGTGATCGATGCGTACCTTAATCTCCCCTTCGCTGATGTCGGCAGCGGCAAAGGCGGCTGCACCGACCTGCATTGCCGAAACGGTGGCATCCCACGTTGCGAACCTATTACCTCGAGGATTCAGGGCTTGCTGTGTCTGCGCCCGCAGGACTGCCTCATTCAGTGCCATGCCGAAAATTGCAGGCGAGGCGTCCAGATTTTGAATGCTCGTCTCGAGCTCTTCACCAAGACGCTGGGTCACCTGTTCATCGATCTCGGGCAGTGCGTGCCGCTCTACCGTCACAGTCATGAGCCACTCCTGCTAGTGCGTTCGAAGGAGAAATCCTCCCCCGTGAACTTTCCAATATTGAATTTTTGACTCTTGAATCCACCGTAAATCGGACCGTCTGAAATCCCCTTGACGAGTATATACTCTACCTTGTCTGCTATAAGCGCCTTCTTCAAATCGACATACAGGCGGAGCTCGGCGGCGTTCCCGCCCTGTGCTCTTTTCCACATTTCGTTCATAATGTCGAGCAGATACTCGCGAGAACCTTGCCTGGCCTTGTATCCGTTGGGTAGTGTTCGCTCGTTGATGGCAGTCTTGATGTTACTCTTTGCCTCTATGATGACAAAGCTATCGGCATCCTTGAGGCGCCACACTTGGTCGAACTGATCATTTCCGTTTTTTGGGCCGCTCGTGGCCTCCCACTTCGCTCCATCGTAATACTTCGGGATTAGGTGGTTGCGGGCGACGGACTCTCCGTATGCCTCGGTAGCTCTTGTCATCGTGGTGTGAAGCGGTGCGTGCTCAGATTTGAGAGAATTGTAGAGAGTCTCATTCTCGTGTGTTTTGTTGGATTCCAGCTCCTTCCTTGCTCTGGCGAGTGGGTCATGCAAGGTTTTGTCGGCTTCGATTGCCTCGTGCCGACGCTTGGCGGCATCGTCCATGGTTGCCTTGACTGGCGTGCCGCTCAGATCCTTGGCGATTCCCTGGCGTTCCCAGTCTGAGTGATATTTTGCAGGGAATGCCGGTGGGGCTTTATCTTTCGGAATCCAGATTTGTGGATTGGTGGGATCCCGGATTAGTTGCGGGGGTGGGAAGCCGCTTTCGTCGGGTGCATCCACATCGCTGCGATGTCCGCGCTTCTCGTAATAATCTTTGAAGTACCCCTCTTCGTGGTTCGCTCGGTATGTCTGAATTTCCTTTATCTGTTCTGCGGTGAGGGAACCGGGCGGTCCGTATGGATTGTCGCCCTGCCTCATGAAACTCGGCGGTGGAGGAAAACGGCTCTGGCGATGCGTGTTTCCGCCCGTTGTCGGCGCGCTATTGCCTGTGCGACTCGCTTCATCCGCTGTACTGGTCGCGTCGCCGACCGCATCTCCGTTTCCACCAGTCCCGCCGGTCCCATGCGAGGCCGAGGCACGGGTGCTGTCGTCGCCTGCTGAGCCGTCCGGCAGGTCCCTGCTACCTCTCCCGCCGAACGAGGTGTCCCCGGAGTTGGAGGTGTGCCCTCCGCTGCTTGGATTGTTGTTACTGGCCTGGCTGTTTCCGGTGCTGGCTGAGGGCCTGTTGTCGAGGCTGTTGGCCGGTAGGTGGTTGCCAGCCGTGCCGTCCGGCAGGTTGTTCGCCGTGCCGCCCGGGGCCCTGTCGAGGTTCGAGGCGTCGTCGCTCGTCCGGCCGAGGTCGTCGCCGATCCGTCCCGTGTCGCCCAGGTCCGATCCCAGCCGTGCCGTGTCGCTGCCGCCGCGTGCTCCCGCGCCGACCAACGCGGATTGTTCGGCCGGAGTGCGGGGCAGGGGGCTGTCCGCGTCCGTCCTGACGGAAGCGCCGTCCGTCGGGTTCTCGCGTTGGGCGCCGGTGTGGTGCTGTTTGAGGGTGCCGTCCTCGCCGAGGATGTTGCCGTGGCGGTCGAGGTGGATGACGTTGCCGTCGGCGTCGAAGTCCTTGAAGGTGCCCTCGGGCAGGGCGGTGGTGCCTTCGGGGAGCTTCAGGGCCCCTTCCTGGATCGGCAGGGAGCCCGCCGGCGGGACCACGCCGTCGGGGAGGTGGACCACGCCGTCGCCGAGGTCGACGGCTCCGGCGGGGATCTCCGCGCCGTCCGGGAGCTTGACCGAGTTCCTCGGGATCTCGAACGCGCCGTCCGGGATCGCCGCGCCCTCGGGCAGGTGCAGGGTGCCGTCGCCGAGCTTGAACGCACCGTCCGGCAGCGTGATCGCACCCGGCGGCAGTGTCGGGATCTCGACGTTGCCTGTGCCCTTGAGGCCGGCCATGACGTCGCTGATCTTGGTCAGGCCCGCCCCGGCGCCCTTGAAGAGGTACGTCGTCGGGTCGGCGTAGCGGCCCGCCTTGTTCGCGAACGACAGGGCCTTGGCCGCCACCGCCGCCTTGCCCGCGCCGGAGACCGCACCCCCGGAGCCGCCGGTGAAGACCGTCGTCAGGACGTTGAAGGTGACCGCGCCTCCGGCGCGGGCCGGGTTCTCGCCCCACTGGTCGTAGGCGATGAGGGCCTTGCCCGTCTCCTTCATCGCGTTGCGTGCGTCGCGGGCGAAGCCCGGCAACTTGTCCTCGGGGGTGAGCCACAGGACGTGGGGTGCTGCGACGGTGAGGATGACGCCGGTGGTGAGGTTGCCCAGGCCGGTCCAGGCCTGCTTCGCGGCGTCCCAGCCCTCGGTGCCGAAGAGGGTGCCCAGGCCCTTGACCGTGCCCCAGACGCCGTCCACGACGAAGCCCTTGCCGAAGTCCCAGACGTGCTCGTAGAACTGGAACCACCGGGTCGACTCCTTGACCGGGTCGCCCCAGGGCAGACCCTTGGCCTGCTTCAGGGCTTCGGCGTCGTAGCCGTACATGCCCTTCCCGCCCGACCCGTCATCCGTCTTGAGCGGTGTGCCGCCGGGCACCATGGAGATGATCTTGTTGTAGCAGGCGCGCTCCACCGCCTGGAACGCGGTCCAGGTCTCGGCGATCTCATTGCGGCGGCGGTTGTTCTCCTCGACCAGATCGCCGTCCTCGCGCCACGTCTCGTCCGCGTTCGCCTTGTCCAGGAAGGCCGAAGCCTCGTGCCTGAGCCGCTCCAGCTTCGCGACCAGCGGCTGTGCGTCGTCCGCATAGGTGCCGAGTGCGCCGGTGACGACCGTCAGGTCGGACTTCAACGCCGCCCCGCGGTCCGCGACCGGCTTGGTCGTCGCGAACAGCTGTTCCGCCTCCGGCGCCTTGTAGAAGGCCTGCAGGCCGCCGAAGCTGCTGTGGACGTCGCCCGTGGTTGTCGCGATCTTCGCAGCGTCCTTGGCCAGGGCGGTCACCTTCGTGTCCAGCACCGCGAGATCACCGGTGAACACCGGCACTCCGTACGGGTCGACCGGCTCCGTGTCGCTCACTTCGTGCCCCGCAGTTCCTTCAGCAGGTCCAGACGGACCGCCTTCGCCGCGTTCTGCGCCTGCTTCGCCGTGTCGAGGTCACCCTCCATGTACTCGTTCGTCGCCGTTGCCGCACCCAGCACCGCGGCCTGGATCCGCTCCGACATCGACTTCAGCTGGGCCTGCCGGGCGGTGACGTACTCACCCAGCGCCGCCGCCACCGGACCTGTCGCGGTCGGCGCGACCACGCTCGCCGCGACAGGGCTGAGCTGGCGGCCCGGAGCCACGGGACCCACCGGTGAGCCCGCCTTGGTGCCACCCGGCACCGCGGTCCCCGCCGCCTGCGCGGCCTCCATCAGGTCCTTCATCAGCGCGTTGAGCGCCTTCTCCAGCTCACCCGCGTGCCCGCCGACCACCTTCAACTGGCCCTGCACACCCTGCGGCTTGATATCCCACCCGGTCATCCCACGCCCCCGTACGCACAACAAAGCCGACCCACCCCGCAGGGTGGGCGAACACCTGAACCACCCCGGCGGTCAGCCGATGCCGTCGACCGCGGCCTTTGCCCGCGCCAGCGTCTGCGTGGCCGTGCCGTCGTTCTTCTCCAGTGTCGTCCGCAGCAGCCGGATGATGTTGCGCACCTCCTGCGAGGTCGCGTTCCACCGCAGTTCCTTGCCGTGGTACTCATCCGCCACGCCGTCGGCCGCGAAGTCGTTCATCGCCGCCTTCACCTGCGTGTCCCGCGCCGTGATCACCTGCTCCAGACGGCCGATCACCACCTGGAGAGCCGCCTGCACCTCCGTCGAAGCCCCCGTGTCGTACGAACGCCGATCCGTGCTGCCCGCCATCAGTCCTTCAACTCCCCGTCATACAGAAAAGGTATGGCCGAACCGGTCACCGCGACCGGTGTCAGCGGCCACCGAAACGCGCCGCGTCGAAATTCGCCGACGCCATCTGCGACTTCGCGTTCTCGTCCTGCTCCTGGTCGCCCGAACCGAACGCCGCGTCCATCCCCGACTGACCGCCCAGGATCCCCGACAACGACGCGTTCAACGCCTTCGTGATCTCGTCCGAACGTGTCTTGAAATCGTCGAACGCGACCTTCCCCGCCCCGTTGAACTTCCCCTCCAACGGCTCCGCCGCCGCGATCAGCTGCTGGATCAGCGTCCCCAGATCCGTACTCGCGCTCTGCGAATCCGACAGCAGCCTCGACAGGACCGACGCCCCCATGTCGAACTTCATGACATCCCCCGTTACATCGAACGCATCGAATACATCGACCGAACGCACGCCTACTTGCGCGTACATCCTTGTCTATCAACCCCGGCATCACTACTGCAATCTGCAATCAGCCAGATTTGCGGCAGGGAGTCCGGATGGCCCCTACGCCCCTTTGAGGTGCCGCATCAGCCTCTCGAACTCCTGCCACCCCGCCAGATCCGAGGGGTTCCCCGGCAGCGGGAAGTACAGCGCCGGCCTGGTACGCGGGCCGAGCCGCACAGGCTGTTCCGCCAGCGGCGTGCGTCGCGCCCGGTCTCCCGGCATCGCGCGGACCTCCTCCGGGCCCAGCACGAAGGCCAGCGGGACCCCGGGACCCTCGAAGCGCGGCGGTACGGCCACGTCGCGGCGCGCTTTGCGAAGTTGTACGAGCATCGACTGGAGACGGTGGCGCGTGGCGAGCGCCTCGGCGGCCGCGGGCAGGGCGCCCAGCGGAGGCTCCTCGTCGGCGCCGTAGCCGAAGGCGAGGGTGACCTCCTCCTCCACGCCCGCCTTCGTCCGCGTGACGCGCATGGTCGCGATGCCCGGTCGCGAGCGGTTCCCGACCACGACGAACCATGTGGGCTCCGGCGCCCGTTCGAACGCGACGTCGGTCAGCCGGCCCGGGGACCAGGTGAGGGTCGCCGGTTCCGACGTGCCCCAGCCGGCCGGCGGTTCGCCCGTCAACTCCCGCCACACCGTCTCCAGGCCGCCGCCCAGCACCAGCCGTTCGTCCGCCGGGTGGACCATGCGGAAGGTCAGGCCCAGCTGGCGGTCGCCGGTGTCGTGGACCTGTTGGTAGGCAGCCGCCACCGGGGTGCGCGGGTCGTCCTCCGTGGCGTCGGGGGAGAGCACCGGGTCGAACGCGCCGTCCTGCCAGCGCAGTACGGCTCCGGTCAGGCCGTCGTAGTAGCCGTCCCGCTCGTCCTGGACGATCCAGCGGGACGGCCAGCCGCCCAGCGCGTCCCGTACGGCGGGGGAGAGCGTGGTGCCCGCCGGGCTGACGATCTGGAGCCCGAGACCCGCCTTCGCCGCCGCCCGAAAGGCGTCGGACAGCCAGGCGGTCATCGCCACCACCGGGCGGTCCTGGATGACGACCGCGACCTTGTCGGTGAGCACGTCGATGGCCGGCTGGGCGGCGGCGGGTTCGGGCGCGACGCTCACGCCGTCGGTCCGCACCACGGCGAGCGATCCGGCCGCGTCAGGCGGCCAGGCGGAGCCGCCCACCAGCGCGGCGATCCGGGTCGCGAAGGTCCCCGCGAGCTGCTCCGCCTCCGCGACACCCGTGGTGGCGCGGGCCTCCGTCCACCAGAACGGGACCGGCGGGGCCGTGGTTCCGAGCAGTCGCTCGGCCTCACCCTCGACGGAGACCAGCAACGGGGCCTCCACGGAGACGAGCGGGCGGCCCTCCGCGTCGCAGAGCTGGATCACCGCACCCTCGCCCCGCGTGCCCACCAGCTTGTCCGGGCCGCCCGAGAGCAGACCCGCCAGCACGGCCCACGGGTCGGGCATACGAGGAGTGAGAGCGATGACGTCCTTGGTCATGGAGTGGCCGTCCGGTCCTTCGTTGTTCGGCGGTGGGCATGCACGGGCGGGCGCTGATCCGCGCCGCGGGGTCTCACATGGGCGCGTGCACCGTCTGGATCAGGCGGTTGGGCTGACCACGACGGACGAACACGCCTCGTCCGACCGCCTGTTGGGATGCATACACGCCGGGGAACAGCTGGCCCTCGCTGCGGTCGCCCGCCATCAGGAGCGCCGAGGCGCCCGACTCCCGCAGACCCTGCACCAGCGGCTCGTACATGCCCCGCGAGGCGCCGGCGACCCGGCGCGTCAGGACGAAGTGGAGGCCGATGTCGACCGCCGAGGGGATGTACGGAAGGAACGCCGACAGCGGTGACTGTCCGGCGGTCGTGAGGACGTCGTAGTCGTCGACGAGAACGACGATGCGCGGGCCCGCTCCCCAGTTGCCGGGTTCCAGGTCCTCCAGCCGCGCGTTCTCGTCGGGCAGGCGCTTCTCCAGCTCGGTGGCGATGCCCGCCGAAAGCCCCGCGCACAACTTGGAGGTGTAGGCGTACCCGCCGTTGAACTCCTCCGGGACCGCACCGCGCAGTGAGCGCCGCGGGTCCATCACGGCGAAGACCAACTCGTCCTCGCCGTAGCGGTCGACGAGACCGTGCGCGACCGTCCGCAGCAGGTTCGTCTTGCCGCATTCGCTGTCCCCCAGCACCAGCAGGTGCTGATCGTGCTGGAACAGGTCCAGCAGTACGGGCGCGAGCGCCGACTGGTCGAGCCCGATCGGTACGCGCGTGGGCTCGGCCGCCGGCCCCGGCAGCGAGTGCGGCTCCAGAACGTGCGGCAGCACACGGACCGGCTGCGCCACTTCGCCGCTCCAGGTGGCCCGGACGGTACGTGCCGTGCGCTCCAGGACCGCGCCGAGGTCCGCCGTGTCGGCGACCCCGTCCGTACGGGGCAAGGCCACCTGGGCGAAGAGCCTTCCGTCGGTGAGGACCCGCCCGGGCTCGTCGGGTGACAGGGTCTCGGCGAGCTTCCGGTCGATGCTGGACTCGCCCGGGTCGTTGAGGCGCAGTTCGACGCGGGTGCCGAAGTTGGACTGGATGGCGATACGTACGTCGTTCCAGCGCAGCATGCCCGCGACGACGTGGATGCCGTAACCGCCACCGCGCTTGAGGACGTCGGTGATCGCGTCGTCCAGCTCGTCGAAGTCGTCGCGCAGTGCGCCGAATCCGTCGATGACGAGGAGGACCTCGGCCGAAGCGAGTCCGGGAAGCCGGCCGGCCGCGTGCAGGGTGCGCAGTTGCTCGACCGAATCGATGCCGTGCTCGCGGAAGAGGTCCTCGCGCAGGGCGAGCATCGTGCGGACCTCCTCGACGGTGCGGGCCGCCCGTTCCCGGTCGGCGCGGCCCGCGATACCGCCGACGTGCGGCAGCCCCGAAAGCGCCTGAAGACCGCCGCCGACCAGATCCAGTCCGTAGACGCCGATCTCGCGCGGGGTGTGGGTGAGCGCGAGCGAGAGGACGAGCGTGCGCAACAGCGTCGTCTTGCCCGACTGGGGCCCGCCGATCACCGCCGCGTGGCCGCCCGCCGTTGTGAGGTCCAGGAACCACTGTCCCTGCCACTGCTTGGCCGGGTCGTCGAGCAGGCCGACGGGAACGCGGAGAGGCCTCCGGCGTCCGTCCGCGACCGCTCCGGTCAGCCGCATCCCACGCGGGCCGATGTCCAGCGGGCCGGCGACGGTGTCCAGCGCGGCGGCCGTCGGCAGGGGCGACAGCCAGATGCTCCGTACGGGCGGTGCCGCTCCGGTCAACTGGGCGACCATGACGCCCATTTCGGTCGGGCCCGTCTCGCGGCGACGGGACGCCGGCTCTGCGGACTGACGAGCCTCGTCCGGTCCGGCCAGGGTGTTGAACGCCTCGTACGGCAGCGCCAGCGGGCCGGTCTCCTCCTCGTCGGTGCTGCGGACCGGACCGCGATAGCCGCCCGAGACATAGCCCGCCTTGAAACGGGAGTAGTGGCTCGTGTCGACCTTCAGATAGCCGAATCCGGGCAGCGGAGGCAGGTGGAAGGCGTCTGTCGTGTCCAGGACGGTGCGGGACTCGTCGGCGGAGAAGGTCCGCAGGCCGAGACGGTAGGAGAGGTAGGTGTCCAGGCCCTTGAGCTTGCCGCCCTCGATGCGCTGGCTGGAGAGCAGCAGATGCACGCCGATGGAGCGGCCGATCCGTCCGATGGAGAGGAAAAGGTCGATGAAATCCGGCTTCGCGGTGAGCAGTTCGCCGAACTCGTCGATCACCACGAACAGATGCGGCAGCGGGGCCAGGTCCGGCCGCTTCTCGGCACGCAGAGCCGCGTAGTCCCCGATGTCGGCGACGTTCCCCGCGTCCTTGAGGGCCTGCTGGCGGCGCTTGACCTCACCGGCGAGGGAGGAGTGGACCCGCTCGACGAGCCCCGCCTGGTTCTCCAGGTTGGTGATGACCCCGGCCACGTGCGGCAGGTCCGCGAACGGCGCGAACGTCGCCCCGCCCTTGTAGTCGACCAGCACGAGCGCCAGGTCCTCCGGCGGATGGGTGGCCACCAGGGCGAGGACCAGGGTGCGCAGCAGCTCCGACTTGCCCGAGCCCGTCGCTCCCACGCACAGACCGTGCGGGCCCATCCCCAGCTCCGAGGACTCCTTCAGGTCCAGCAGCACCGGCTCGTGGGAGTCGCTGATGCCGATCGGGACGCGCAGGAAGGCGCGCTCGCCACGCGGCGCCCACAGCCGTTCCAGGTCGAGCCGGGCCACGTCGTCGATGCCGAGCATCGCCGCGAACTCCACCGGACCGGAGAGCGGGGCGTCGACCAGGGACTCGGCGGACAGCCGCAGCGGTGCGAGCATCCGGGCCAGACCCTCGGCGAAGGGGATGCCCGCCTCGTCCGCCGTGCCGTGCGCCTCCACGGGCTCCGGCGCCCGCAGGTCCTCGATGGTCACGTCCGTGCCGTCGACCGTGATCCGTACGCTGACGTGCCCCGGTTCCTGTACCCGCCGCTCCAGCAGATGCAGCACGGTGACGCCCATCTCGCGCAGGCCGACGGCGTCGTCCGGGCGCGGCAGGTCCACGGCGTCCTCGCCGTGCCCGTCGGTGACGACGAGCAGCCGGGAGTTCATGGACAGCGCGTCCCGGCCGGCCAGGCCCCGGCGGACCTCGGCCGCGTACGAGGCACGGCGGCGCAGCTCCGCCCCGATCTGCCGGGCGAGCTGGGGGGCGGAGGGAGCGATACGGCGGGCGGCCACGGGTCCGTCGAACTGCTCGGTGTCGAGCAGGTGCGGCAGCCACTTGGCCCATTCCCAGTCGGCCATGCGATCACCCGGAGCCGCGACGGCGATGGCCACGTCGTCGGGTGCGTGGAGGGCGGCCGTCTGGACCAGCAGGGCACGGGCCAACCGCAGACAGTCCTCGCGCGGGCCGATCACACTGACGTTGCCGATCCGGTCCAGCGGTACGGTGAGCGGCAGTTCGGTGCCGTTGCGGAACCGGTTCACCAGCGCCGACGCCTCGTTGAGCATGAACAGGTCGGGCGGTGTGAGCACCGTCGAACCCGGCTCGGCGATCCCCAGATCCCGTACGGGCATCTCGCCGGTGCCGGCCCGCACCCGCAGGAAGTCGTCGTCGACCCTGCGCCGCTCCCAGAGGCGCGCCGGGTCCCGCACGATGTCGTACAGGGCGTACGGCGGGGGGTTCAGGACATCGGCGCGTTCACGCCGTTCACGCTCCTCGCCCGACAACTCCTCCCGCAGGTCCTCCACATAGGCGAGATACGCCTCGCGCTGAGTGCGTCGGGTGCGCTGGGCCTTGCCCCGCTGCGAGAAGAGCAGCGCCACGGAGCCGATGACGGTGACCACGAGGATGATCGCGCCGAGGGCGGCGAACTGGCTGTTGCGGACGACCGTCATCATCACGACGGACGACATGACTCCGGCGACCGGCAGCAGCGACATCGCGATGTTGCCCGCCTTCCCCTCGGGGAGGTTGGGCGGGGCCTCGATGGTGCGGGGCGCGGGCGCGGCC
>NZ_JAAXYC010000090.1 GCF_018619185.1 Streptomyces sp. McG3
GGGCCGGCGGGTGGGCCGGTGGCACGTGTCAGACGTCGCCGGACCGTCTTCCGGGGAAGAGACCGCGCCGTCGGTGGGCCACCGGGCGGGACAGGGAGTTGTCCAGCCGCCCCACCATGTCATCGGTGGTGAGATTTCGCGCCATCCGGGGGATCAGCGAGGCACCGAATTCGGCCATGCGTTCGTCATGGGTCGCGTACTGCGCACGGGCCTGGACGGTGCCGCCGCCGGAGGCGAAGGAATCGGCGGCGGCCGGGGAGATCATCCGGGCGATCAGCGAGGTGTCGAAGACCGGGAGGAGCGAGCGGAGCTGTTCCGCGTCGAGCGTCGTCCCGTGGTCGAACCACTCGTGGCACAGCTCGTGCAGGATCACGTGCTGGGTCTGGTAGGCGGTCGGCCGGCGGCGGTAGAGGACGAGGCTGGTGCCGCCCGCCTTCAGGCGCAGTCCGCAGGCGGCGTTGACGCGGGCGAGGCGGTCCGGCATCTCGTGCAGCCGGATCGTGCGCCCGCTCGTCTCCTCCATGTTGGCGACGAGCTTGTCCAGCGTGAAGGGAACCGGGATGGGCAGGTCGGCGAGCCCGGCCTCGCACTCTCTCCGCAGTTTCCGCAGGGACATGACCAAGACGCTACGCTGCCGGACCCGCCGGGCGGTGGTTCGCGGCGGAATCGTTGCCGCCGCTCTGCCTCTCCGGCCCGTCCTTCTCCCGGGCCGCGTCCTCCAGCAGGGACAGGGCGAACCGCAGCAGTTCCGGCGGGAGCCCGTCGTCGTCCAGACCCCGGCCGGCCAGGCCGCTGATCTCCCCGGTGCGCCGCTTGGCCAGGAACTGGAGCCCGGCGACGACGTCGTCGACGACCTCGGACTCCTCCTTGAAGAAGCGCCAGTCGACGCCGAACCCCAGGCCGAGGGCCTTGAGGATGTCCTCGGAGGGCTGGGTGACCTTGCCGGCCAGGATGTTGGAGAAGTAGCTGTGCGACAGCGCGCCGCCGCGGTCGCGGACCAGCTCGGCGAAGACCCGGCCCGAGATCTTCTGGCCGGGGAAGGTCTTCTCGACCATGTACTCGACTTTTTCCCGCAGTGAGCCGAGGCGGGGAAGCTCGTCCGGACCGGGGGGATCGACGGGTCCAGGACCGCGTTCGTCGCCGTCGTCCATGGCCATCCGGGCCTCCACGATCACCTCGGAGTCGGAACTGAGCTTGCGCAAACACTCTACGTCACTGTTAACTCGAAAAAACACGGGCAGGGGACCACGAGGGGAGTCCCTTGCCCGTGAATGATCCTGTGCCCCGCGGTGCCCGGAGCGGGCTCCGGACAGGGGTGTAGCCCTTCACGACGGGGGATGCGTGAAGGGCTACGCGTGCATTATGGCCCCACGGTCCTCCCGGCGACAACTGACCGGTCGGTCAGTGATCCATGGGGGTGGGTCCGCCGTGTCCTTCCCGGTGGCCCAAATCTGTTCCGGCCGCGATAGACATGACCTTGCCCGGCGATTAGGGTTTCTTGTGCAGTCACGTGAAACAGGTGTACGCAGCAGAAGCGCACCCCGCAGGCGTACGGCGCCCGGCTCCTCCGGTCGCGCGTGACGGAAGAGGTGCAGATGCCCCCGGAGACCCCCTCGCACGCCAACGACCGGCTCGACGACGACGATTACCCCGCCTACACGATGGGGCGAGCCGCGGAGATGATCGGTGCGACGCCGGGGTTCCTCCGGGCGATCGGCGAAGCCCGGCTGATCACCCCGCTGCGGTCCGAGGGCGGCCACCGCCGCTACTCCCGCTACCAGTTGCGCATCGCCGCCCGCGCCCGTGACCTGGTCGACGCCGGCACGCCCATCGAGGCCGCCTGCCGCATCGTCATCCTGGAGGACCAGCTGGAGGAGGCGCTGCGCCTCAACGAGGAGCTGCGCGGCCGGTCCGCCCGCTCCGGCGGTCCCGCCGAGCGCTGACGGGCGCCGCGCCGCAGGTCGCGCGGGGTGCCGCGCGGCCCCGGGGGGATATCTGCATTCGTCAGCACAGAATTTCGCGCAATGCGCGATGAGGCTTTTCTCTTCCCGGTCTGTTCCGACACGGCCGGTGATATTAGGCACCCGCCTCTCCCGGTCCCCTCGTGCTAGTGTTGATCTCAGTTGCAGTTGTGGTTCCCAAAAACTTCAAGTGTTCTTGCCGGTCGGATGTCGGCGGGCACACTTTTGTATTTCCGGTGTTCTTCCGGACGGGGTAATCATCGCGGCGACGTGGGGTCCGCACAGTGTGGGCCCGCGGGCTCTGCCCCTAAAGGAGATATGACATGGCTACTGGCACCGTGAAGTGGTTCAACGCGGAAAAGGGCTTCGGCTTCATCGAGCAGGACGGCGGCGGCGCCGACGTCTTCGCCCACTACTCCAACATCGCCGCCTCCGGCTTCCGCGAGCTGCAGGAGGGCCAGAAGGTGAACTTCGACGTCACGCAGGGCCAGAAGGGCCCGCAGGCCGAGAACATCACCCCCGCCTGATCACTCAGGCAGTACTGCGCAGCTGGGGCCCGCACCTTGGGGTGCGGGCCCCGGCTCGTTGTCGTTTCCGGGGCCCGCTCTGCGCGCCCCCCGACGAAGCCGCGTCCGGTGCACTGTTTCCCGGCGGCCGGGCTTCGTTTTCTTTTGTCATTTCATCGGCTCGTTCTTGCGATTCTGGGTGCCGTTCACGGTCGCTTCCCGAAAAAGAATCCCTCGATACGTGCCCCATCGAGGAAAGGTTCTAGATGAACCGCGAACGCACGCCCCGCTCGAACGACCGATTCTCCCGCACCCGCTCCGGCGGTGCCCCCCGTTACTCCGGTGGTGGCGGCGGTGAGCGCCGCGCCGCGGGCTTCGGCGGCGGGCCCAAGCGCTCCGGCGGTTCCGGCGGCTCCGGCCGGTCCGGTGGCTACGGCCGCCGCTCCGCCTCCGGCGTCAAGGGCGAGTTCGCCCTGCCGGTGACCGTCACCCCGGCCCTCCCCGCCGCCGAGACCTTCGGCGAGCTGGAGATGCCCGCACCGCTGAAGGCGGCGCTGGTCGCCGAGGGCATGACCGTGCCCTTCCCGATCCAGGCGGCCACCCTGCCGAACTCGCTGGCCGGCCGGGACGTCCTGGGCCGCGGCCGCACCGGCTCCGGCAAGACGCTCGCCTTCGGCCTCGCGCTGCTGGCCCGCACCGCCGGCCGCCGCGCCGACGCCAAGCGCCCGCTCGCCCTGGTCCTCGTCCCCACCCGGGAGCTGGCCCAGCAGGTCACCGACGCGCTCACCCCGTACGCCCGGTCGCTGAAGCTGCGCATCGCCACCGTGGTCGGCGGCATGTCCATCGGCCGCCAGGCCAGCGCGCTGCGCGGTGGCTCCGAGGTCGTCGTCGCGACGCCGGGCCGCCTCAAGGACCTGATCGAGCGCGGCGACTGTCGGCTGGACCGCGTCACCATCACCGTCCTCGACGAGGCCGACCAGATGGCCGACATGGGCTTCATGCCGCAGGTCACCGAGCTGCTCGACCAGGTAAACCCGGACGGGCAGCGGATGCTCTTCTCGGCCACCCTGGACCGCAACGTCGACCTGCTGGTGCGGACCTACCTGAAGGACCCGGTCGTGCACTCCGTCGACCCGGCCGCCGGCGCCGTCACGACGATGGAGCACCACGTCCTGTACGTCCAGGGCGCGGACAAGTACGCCACCACGACGGAGATCGCGGCCCGCGACGGCCGCGTGATCATGTTCCTGGACACCAAGCACGCGGTGGACAAGCTCACCGACCACCTGCTGCACAGCGGGGTCCGGGCGGCGGCGCTGCACGGGGGCAAGTCCCAGCCGCAGCGCACCCGCACCCTGGAGCGCTTCAAGACCGGGCACGTCACCGTGCTGGTCGCCACCAACGTCGCGGCGCGCGGCATCCACGTCGACAACCTCGACCTGGTCGTCAACGTGGACCCGCCGAGCGACCACAAGGACTACCTGCACCGCGGCGGCCGTACCGCCCGCGCCGGGGAGTCCGGCAGCGTCGTCACGCTGGTGCTGCCCAACCAGCGTCGCGAGATGACCCGGCTGATGGCGGACGCCGGGATCACCCCGCAGATCGCCCAGGTCCGCTCCGGTGAGGCCGAGCTGAGCCGGATCACCGGTGCGCAGGCGCCCTCCGGCGTCCCGGTCGTCATCTCCGCCCCGGCCAAGGAGCGCGGCAGCAGCCGCGGCGGCGCGTTCATGGGCCGCGGCACCAAGCGCGGCGGCAGCGGGGCTCCGGCCCGGGGCCGTCGTCCCGGCGTGCCGACGCCCGAGGCCCGTGCGGCCGCGACGCAGCGCCGGAACAACCGCGCCGCGTGATCCGTGCGGCCGGCGGTCCGCCGCCGGCCGCCCCGTACGCCCGGCGATCCCCCCGCCGGTCCGTGCACCGGGCCCCTCGCCCGGGCCCCCTTACGTCCCCTCCGTGCACTCGACACGTCCCCCGTGCACTCGACCCCTGTTGAGGAACCATGCGCTGTGTCATCGCCCGCTTCCCCTTCGATCTGTTCAAGAACGAGGTGGAGGACTCGATGAAGGGCATCAAGCCCGAACCCGTCACCGGCGACGCGGTGGTCATCAGCCGCCGGGTCTACCCCGTCAAGCAGGTGGGTGAGATCATCACCCGGCAGGACCGCCGGGACTTCAGCTCCGCCGAGGTGGTCCGGGCGCTGTCCAAGCTCGGCTTCACCTGCCGTACCGCCGAGTCGGCCGTGCCCGCGCCGGCCCCCGCCCGTACCCCCCTGGAGACGGCCTCCGCACTCCTGGGGACTCCGGCGGAGGCGCGGAGCGAGGCTCCCGGAGCGGTGTCCGCACCCCGGGCCGACGGGGTCTGAGACCTGCTTCACCGCCCCGCGACGCCGACTTCGGGCGTCGCGGGGCGTGCGATGATCGCCGCCATGATGAGGAAGCTGACCGCGTTAGGCGTGACAGTGGTGGCGTCCGTGCTGCCCGTCACCGCCGCGCACGCCGACGAGACGCACACCGACGCTCACAACGGCCCGCAGGTGGCCCTGATCTCGACGGGCCAGATCGACGATCCGCTGGAGGACGTGCTGGAGCACGTCGCGGTATTCGGCCACAACATCATCGTGGACTGAACCTCCCCCCGGCTCCCGGCCGTTCGGCGTCTCAGGACGCGCGGGCGGCCGGTGGTTTCTGCCGGGCCCACGTCATGCGCGGCTCCAGCAGCGGCCGCAGCAGCCACCGGACCGGGGGCGTGCACAGCAGGGTGATCATGACGACAGCGCCCAGGGTGACGGCGACCGTTCCCATCGTGGTGTCGAAGAACGGGTCGTCGTAGAAGCCGCCGTACCGCAGGCCCCGGACGACGAAGCCGTGGAGCAGATACCCGTACAGCGTGCAGGTGCCGAGCGTGGTCATCCAGCTGCGGCCCTTGGGCACCCAGGCGAGGAAGCACGCGCCCAGCACGATCGCGGCCGCGAACAGCAGGAGCGTGGCGGTCGGGCCCGTCCACTCGGAGACGCTGAGCTCCTCGGTGCTGTTCTTCCGGAAGAACCACGAGGTCGAGGTCCGGGGCACCAGCCAGTACGCGAGCAGCATCCCGGCCACGAACACCGGCACCGAGACGACCCGCACCCAGGTGGAGCGGAGAGCCGTGAAGTGCTCCGGGCGCAGCCGCAGGCCGAGAACGTAGAACGGCAGGAACTGCAGGATGCGCTGGATCTGGAGGCTTCCGTCGGCCGCCGGTGACACCGTCGCCACGGCGGCGATGGCGAGGGAGACCAGCACGGGGAAGCGCACGGTCTGCCAGAGCGGGGTGGACAGCCGCCAGAGGAACAGGGCGGGCAGGAACCACAGCAGCCAGTAGGGCTCCAGCAGCGAGAGGGCGAAGTCCGGGTCGCGGGTCGCCCGGTGGAACAGCGTGTACAGGATCTCCAGCAGGACGTAGGGCACCAGCAGGCTGGTGACCAGCTTCCACACCCGGTCCGGCCGCAGTTCGAAGTTCCGCGAGAAATAGCCCGCTATCAGGATGAACACCGGCATGTGGAACGTGTACACGAAGGTGTACGCGGCTTCCACGAGGCGACCGGGGGGCAGGGGCTCCCACGCGTGTCCGATCGCCACCAGCACGATCGCCAGGTACTTCGCGTTGTCGAAGAAGTGGTCACGGCCGTCGGGCGGTGGCGTTCCGGTCGCCGGGGCGCCGGCAGCGGCGGTGGGGCGCGGCTGCTCGGAGGTGAGGGGGGAAGGCATCCTGACACCCTAGAACGCGGAGGCGTTCCCTCCACCCACTGTGGTGTGCGTCACTTCCCGTCGGCCCGCCCGGGCGGCTCCGCGCTGCCTTCGGCGGCCAGGTGCGGCAGGATCCGGTCCAGGGGGCCCGGGATCCACCAGGCGGCCCGGCCCAGCAGGGTCATCACGGCGGGGACCAGCAGCAGCCGTACGACGGTGGCGTCGATGAGCACGCTGGCGGCCAGCCCGAGTCCCAGCATCTTCACGACGATGTTGTCGCTGATGACGAACGCGGCGAAGACGCTCACCATGATCAGAGCCGCACAGGTGATGACCCGGGCGGTGATCTCCAGCGCGTGCGCCACGCTCGCGCGCGGATCCCCGGTGCGCACCCACGCCTCGTGGATGCGGGAGAGCAGGAAGATCTCGTAGTCCATGCTCAGCCCGAAGACGATCGCGAACATCATCATCGGGACGTAGCTCTCGATCGGGACGTCGCCCGACACCCCCAGGGCCGGGCCGCCCCAGCCCCACTGGAAGACGGCCACCACGACCCCGTACGAGGCGGCGATCGACAGGACGTTGAGCACGGCGGCCTTCACCGCGACGAGCAGGCCCCGGAAGACGGCCAGGATGACCAGGAACGCCAGGCCCACGACGACCGCGATGATCAACGGCAGCCTGCTGGAGACGATGTCCAGGAAGTCGACCTGGGCGGCCGTCGTGCCGGTGACGTAGGTGCTCGCGTCGTAGCCGGAGACGGCCTGCGGCAGGACGGCGTCGGTGAGCCGGTTCGTCAGGGAGGTGGTCCGCCCGTCCTGCGGGGCGGCCACCGAATAGGCGGTGGCGGTCAGCACGTCGCCGTCCGAGGTGGCGGTGAGCGGGGTGATCACCTCGGCGTCCGGGACGTTCGTCAGCGCCTTCTGCGCCTGGTCGGCCAGGGCGGAGCGGTCGGAGGAGTCCACCTTGCTCTGGTCGATGACCAGGGTCAGCGGGCCGTTGGAGCCGGGGCCGAAGGCGCTCGACATCAGATCGAAGGCGCGCCGGTCGGTGAACGACTTCGGGTCGGCGCCGTCGCCGATGTGGCCGAGCTGGATGAAGAGCAGGGGGAAGGACAGGACGGCCAGCACCACCACCCCGCCGGCCAGGAACCACCAGGGCCGCCGCTCCACCCGCTGCGCGTACCGGTGCCAGCCGCCGGGCTCCGCGCCGTCCGTCGCCGGCACGGTCTCGGCCACCGGTTTCCGTACCCGCACCCGGTCGACGCCGCGGCCGATGAGGCCGAGGACCGCCGGTACGAGGGTGAGGGCGCCGAGCACCGCGGTGACGACGGTGACCGCCGCGGCCAGGCCGAGCTTGCCGATGAAGCCGATGCCGGAGACCCACAGGCCCGACAGCGCGATGATCACCGTGCAGCCGGAGAGCAGCACCGCGTGCCCGCTGGTGGCGGCGGCGTTCCCGGCGGCGGTCACCGGGTCCTGGCCGTCGACCAGGTTCTGCCGGTGCCGGGTGACCAGGAAGAGGGCGTAGTCGATGCCGACGCCGATGCCGATCATCGTGGCGAGCGTCGGGGAGACGGTCGCGAAGGTCGCGGCGGCGGCCAGCAGCCCCAGCAGCGCGAGCCCGCACAGGGCGCAGACCAGGGCGGTGACCAGCGGCAGCACGGCGGCCAGCAGGCTGCCGAAGCCGATCAACAGGACCACGATCGCCACCCCGAAGCCGATCGCCTCGCTGGTGCGGTCGCTCGGTTCGGGCCGGGCCAGCTCACCGAGCGACCCGCCGTACTCCACCGTCGCCCCGGCCGACCGCAGCGGCTGCACCGCCCGGTCGACCCCGTCCAGGTAGGACGGGTCGAAGGTGGAGGGCTGGGCGCTGAAGCGGACGGTGATGTAGGCCGTCTTCCCGTCCGTGGAGAGCGGCCCCGTGTTCGGGTCGGGCGGCGGGGGCGGGGTGGAGCCGGACGGCGGCAGCGGGTTCTGCGCGGACAGCACGTCCGGGAGCTTCTGGAGGTCGGTGACGGCGGTGGCGACCTGGTCGGAGAGCGAGGTGAGCGGCTTGTCCGCGTCGTGCAGCACCACCTGCGCGCTGTAGCCGCCGGCCGAGGGGGCGTGCGCCTTCAGGACGTCGAGGCCCTCCTGGGACTGGGTGCCGGGCAGGGAGAAGTCGTCGGAGTAGTCGCCGCCGTACGCGTGCTGGAGGACCTGGAGCCCGGCGAGCGCGGCCACCCACAGGACGAGGACGGTCACGAAGTGCCGGGCGCACCACTCGCCCGTGCGGCGCAGCGCTCCCCGGCGGCGTGCGGGGTTCTCCCCGTCGGTGGGGGCCTGTGACGAGGGCATGCGGTGCCTGCTTCCTGCCCGTTCCGGCGCGGAGCCTCGGCCGAGACGCTTCGGACTTCGCATTCAACGGCTTCCGCCGTCGCCCGGCACGCCGGTGCGGGGGAACGGGTGACGGCTGCGGCCGGGGGCTGTCCGGGGGGCGCTCCTGGGGCAACCCCCACCTCGGCCCACCGGGCTCCCGGATGGGCACCGTGCCCCGGCTCAACAAGGCTGTGTCCATGACTACTTGGACCCGAAAGGCCCTGCTCCTCACCGTCTCCGCCGCCGCCGCGGCCGGCACGCTGACCGCTGTCGGCGCGCCCGTGGCGCACAGCCGCCCGGCGGGCCCCGCCACACCCCCGCTCGTCTGGGGGCCCTGCGCACCGATCCCGGGGACGCCCGTCCCCGACGGGCAGCAGTGCGCGACGCTCCGCGTTCCCCTGGACTACCGCGTTCCCGGCGGGCGCACCGTCGACGTGGCGGTCACCCGACTGCGCACCGACCGGCCCGAGGCCCGGCGCGGGGCGCTGGTGGTGGTCCCCGGCGGCCCCGGCTCCTCGGGGGTCCAGCGCCTCGCGCAGAAGGGCGAGGCGTTGCGGGCGGCGACCGAGGGCGCGTACGACCTGATCAGTCTGGATCCGCGCGGGGTCGGCCGGTCCACCCGGGCGGGCTGCGGGATCCCGGAGGCGGACCGGCACCTGGTGACGCTGCGCTCCTGGCCCGCGGCGGACGGCTCGATCACGGAGAACGTCGAACGCGCCCGCCGCACCGCCGCGTCCTGCGCCCGCGACGGCGGCCCGGTCCTGCGGTCCTTCACCTCGGGGAACGAGGTCCGCGACATCGACCGGCTGCGTGCCGCCCTGGGCGAGCGGAAGGTGTCCGTCTGGGGCTCCTCGTACGGGAGTTACGTCGGCGCCGTGTACGCGCAGGAGCACCCGCGCCGCGTCGACCGGCTGGTCCTGGACAGCACCGGCGACCGGGACCCGGCGCGGGTGGCGTACGGCTGGCTGGCCAACATGGCGCCGGGCGCCGCGGACCGCTTCCCCGACTTCGCGGCGTGGGCGGCGGACCCCGCCCGGGACGCCGAAGGGCTCCGGCTGGCCCGGCACGCCGAGGGTGTGGAGCCGCTGTTCCTCGCGCTGGCCCGGGAGCTGGACCGGGTGCCGAAGGAGTCGGACGTGCCCGGCGTCCCGCTGACCGGGATCCGGCTGCGGCAGGCGCTCCAGCTCGCCCTGTACAGCGACTCCGCGTTCGCCCCGCTGGCCCGGCTGATCCGGTCGGCGCAGGACCCGGAGGTCCGTCCGGCGCTGCCCCGGGAGCTCGCGGGCGCGCTGCCGGACGAGGACGCGGGGCTGACGATGGCGGTGGTCTGCAACGACGTGCGCTGGCCCGGGCCGGCCTCCGGGTACGCCGGCCGGGTCGCCGCCGACCGGGCGCGGTATCCGCTGACGGGCGGGATGCCGGTGAACATCACCCCGTGCGCCTTCTGGAAGTACGACGAGGAGCCGCGGCCCACCCGGATCACCGACGAGGGCCCTTCGAACGTCCTGATGATCCAGAGCCTGCGCGACCCGGCCACCCCGCTGGCCGGGGCCCTGAAGATGCGGGTGGCACTCGGCGAGCGGGCCAGGATGGTCACCGTCGGACAGGGCGGGCACGGGATGTACCTGGGCAACGGCAACGCCTGCGGCGACCGGGTGGTCAGCGACTTCCTGGTGACCGGGAAGCGGCCCGCCCGGGACACCCACTGCCCGAACTGACCCGGTGCCCCCGAGGGTGCAGAGGGTGTCATAGCGTCTGATTCCGGGATGTTCCTTGCTATACACGAGCGATGGAGCACCCGGGAACCCTCGTCCTGATCATGGCCCTGGCGGTTCTCGCCCCGCTGCTCGGTTACGCGACCGGGCGGTGGCTGCCGGTCCCCGTCGTCATCTTCGAGATCGTCCTCGGGATCCTGGCCGGGCCCGATGTGCTCGGCTGGGCCCACCACGACCAGGTCATCGACACCCTGTCCGACCTCGGGCTCTCGATGCTGATCTTCCTGGCGGGTTACGAGATCCGGTTCGCCGAGGTCCGCGGTGACACGCTGCGCCGGGCCGGCGGGGCGTGGGTCCTCTCGTTCGCCGCCGGGCTCGGCGTCGCGCTGCTGCTCAGCGGGGCGGACCTGGCGAAGAGCCTGGTCATCGGCACCGCGCTCACCAGCACGGCGCTGGGCGCCGTCCTGCCGATCCTGCGGGACTCGGGGCGGCTGGAGGGGCGGTTCGGGTCGGTGGTGATGGCGTTCGGGTCGGTCGGGGAGTTCGGTCCGATCATCGCGATGGCCCTGCTGTTCAGCGGCCGGAGCCCGGGGGCGGCGAGCGCGGTGCTGGCCGTGTTCGCGGTCGTCACGGTGGGCGCGGTGTTCTGGGCGATGCGGCCCCGGCCGCCGTGGTTCGCCCGGCTCATCGCCGTGACCCTGCACTCCAGCGGCCAGTTCGCGGTCCGCTTCGTGATGCTGCTGCTCGCCGGGATGCTGGGCCTCGCCCACGTCTTCGGCCTGGACACCCTGCTCGGCGCGTTCGCCGCCGGGATGCTGACCCGGCTCGTCCTCCAGGGGGCGGTGCCCGAACGCAGCGGGGAGATCCTGGAGCGGATCGAGGCGATCGGGTTCGGCTTCCTCGTGCCGTTCTTCTACGTCGTCACGGGCATCGACTTCGACCTCGCGGCGCTCCTGGACGGCGGGCGCCCGCTGCTGCTCCTGCCGGTCTTCCTGCTGCTGTTCCTGCTGGTGCGCGGGGTTCCGGCGTATCTGCTGGCCCCGCGCGACCTGACGGGGCGTGCCTCGCGGTCCGCGCTCGGGCTGTTCGCGTCCACCTGTCTGCCGCTGGTGGTCGCGATCACCGCGATCGGCCTGGACGAGAAGGTGATCGGGGCGGGCGAGGCCGCCGCCCTGGTCGCCGCGGCGATGGTGTCGGTGCTGGTGTTCCCGCTGCTGGCGTTCCGGCTGCTGCGCCGGGAGGAGGGCGACGGGGGCAAGGCCGTCCCGGACCGCGCGGCGGAGACCGGTGAGGCGTGGTGAGGTCCCGCGCCTCCTGGGGCCCGTACTAGAGCGTGCCGTCCTCCGTCGGTACGCACAGGACCGGGACCGGGGACATGTGCAGCAGTTTGTGCGGGGTGGAGCCGAGCAGGGCTCCGCGCATCGGGCTCTCGCCCCAGGTGCCGACCACGATGACCCGGGCCCCGTGGCGTCCGGCGGCCTCCAGAAGGGCCTGCGCGGGGCTCTCGTCCAGCACCTCCACACTCGCGGGTACGCCTGCCTCCTCGGCGGCGGTGAGCGCGTGCTCCAGGCCGGTGCGGCCGGCCTGCCGGATCGCTTCGTAGTGGCTGCGGTACTCCGCCCCGTCGCGCAGCCCGGGGGCGGCGGCCCCGTAGACGAGCACCAGCTCCTCCCCGTACGCCGCCGCCACCTCGATGGCGATGCGCAGGGCACGGGCCGCGCCGGGGGACTCGTCGTAACCGAGGACGACCGACATCTCAGCGTTCCTTCCGGGCGGGGGCGTGCACCAGGTCCGGGTCCGCGACCCCCGGCCGCTCCTGCCAGAACACCGCGTCCCGCAGCCGCCACACCACCATCAGGACCACGCCGACCAGGGAGATCACGATGCCGATGACGAGCGGCGGGCCGAGACCGAACCAGGAGGTGCCGCTGTAGGAGTTGGCCGGGTCGGACATGTCGATGACCGAGCGCACCAGCAGCCAGGCCAGCAGCCCGGCGCCGACCACCGGGCCGAGGCCGATGAGCAGGAAGTTGCGCACGCTCTCGGTGAGGTGGCGCCGGTAGTAGACGGCGCAGGCCACCCCGGTGAGCGCGTAGTAGAAGGCGATCAGCAGCGACAGCGCGGTGAGCGAGTCGAAGAGCGCGTTGGTGGAGATCTGGTTGACCACGACGTACCAGGCGATGGCGATCCCGGCGACCCACCACGTACTGACGTCCGGGGTGCGGAACCGGGGGCTGATGTGCCCGAAGTGCCGTGGCAGCGCCTGGCGGCGGGCCATGGACAGGGCGGTCCGGGACGCCGGGATGATCGTGGTCTGGGTCGAGGCGATCGCGGAGGTCGCCACCGCCAGCAGCAGGATCCAGTCCCAGCCGCCCAGGACGTCCCCGGCGAGCTGGGCGAAGACGAACTCCTCCTCGCCCGCGTTCTCCGCCAGGAACGCCGTGCCGGCGAAGGCGACGACCGCGACGGCGACCGACAGATAGGTCACGAGGAGGACGACGGTGGACCAGAGGCCCGCCCTGCCCGGGGCGCTCGCCGAGTTCTCGGTCTCCTCGGTGAGGTTGACCGCGGACTCCCAGCCCCAGTAGATGAACACCCCGAGCAGCAGCCCGCCGGTCAGCGCCGCCCCGCCCGCGCCGAACGGGTTCAGCCAGCCGAGGGAGGGTTCGATCGAGTCGAAGCCGGTCGTGCCCGCGTAGACCCGGTAGAGCGCCACCACGACGAAGACCAGCAGGAACGCGATCTGGAGGAGGATCAGCACGTTCTGCACCTTCGCCGACAGCTCCGTGCCGATGACGCAGAGCCCGGTCATCACGATGATCAGGAGGACGGTGAGCAGTTGGCGTACGAAGTCGTTCTCGACCCAGCCGTCCAGGCCCACCGCCAGCAGCGTGAAGCTCACCGCCACGTCGGCCAGCGAGCCCACCACCAGGACGCCGGTCATGGTGATCGCCCAGCCGCCCAGCCACCCCGCCCAGGGGCCCATCGCCCGGGTCACCCAGGAGAACGTCGTGCCGCAGTCCTGGTCGACCTTGTTCAGGTAGTAGAACGCCGAGGCGATCAGCAGCATCGGCACGAACGAGGCGAACATGACGCCCGGGGCGTAGAGCCCCACCAGGGCGACGATCGGGCCGATCACGGCGGCCAGCGAGTACGCCGGAGAGGTCGCGTTGAGACCGATGACAAGGGCGTCGACGAACCCGATCGCGTTCGGCTTGAGGCCGACCGCCGGTTCGTCCCGCACACGGTCGTGGGCCATGGTTCCTCGCTCCGCCGGGCACCCCCGCCGGGAGCGGGCGATGATCCGGATCTCATCGTAGGGAGACCCGGCGATACCCGCATTCCGGACGAAACGCTCCCACCGGTGACCTGTCACCCGAACGGCCCGCTCCTCTGCGAAGCCGGAGGTCAGACCGCAGGGTGGAGTGCATGTGGTCCCGCCGACTCGTCCTGGGCGCTCTGCTCCTGCCCCTGGCCCTCCTGGTGTTCGGGGACGGCCCGGCGTTCCACGCGCCAGGGGCGGAGCTGGCCTCCGGACCCCGTCCGCCGCGCGGACTGCCGCAGCCGGCCGTCGTCAGCCGCCGGGAGTGGCACGCGGACGAGGAGCTGGTCCGGGAGGGGCCGCACTACACCGGCGCGGCGCGGGCGGTGTTCGTCCACCACACCGGCAACCCCAACGACTACGACTGCGCGGACGCCCCCGACCTGATCCGGGCCGTCCAGAGCGACCACATCCGGCAGGACGGCTGGGACGACATCGGCTACAACTTCCTCGTCGACCGCTGCGGCACCATCTACGAGGGCCGCGCAGGCGGCGTCGGCCGCTCGGTGCTCGGCGCGCACACCAAGGGGTTCAACACCGACACGGTCGGCATCGCGGCGATCGGGAACTTCGGCGCTGGGGCCGAGGTCCCGAAGCCGATGATGGACGCGCTGGTGAAGCTGGCCGCCTGGAAACTGCGGCCCGGGGCGGATCCGCTGGGCATGGTCGACCTGGTCTCGACGAACGACGAGAGCCGCTTCGACGAGGGCCAGGTGGCCCGGCTGCAGGTCATCTCCGGGCACCGCGACAGCTTCGAGACCCGCTGCCCGGGCGACGCGCTCTACGGGCTGCTGCCCGAGCTGCGGGAGCGCGCCGCGAAGCTGCGCGCCGCCGCCCCCGGGCACTCGGCGGCGGCCCGGCTGCGCCCGTACGTCTGAGCCGTACGTCCGAGCCCGGACGGCTCGGCTACCGGGCGACGAACTGGGTGAGTATGGCCTGCACCTCGTAGATGTCGACGCCCTTGGTGAACGTCTTCTGGAGCGGGGTCGCGCTGCCCGAGATCCAGATCTTCAGCTCCGCGTCGAGGTCGAACGTGCCGGCCGTCTCCACGGAGAAGTGCGTGATGCTGCGGTACGGGACGGAGTGGTACTCCGTCTTCTTGCCGGTGATGCCCTGCTTGTCGACGAGGATCAGCCGCCGGTCCGTGAACAGGATCGTGTCGCGGATCAGCAGGAACGCGGCGTGCACCTGCTCGCCCTGCCCGAGCAGCCGCGCGTAGTCCTGCTGGGCGGTGGCCGGGTTGATCGTGTGGGCGTTGCCGAACAGTGCCATGAGGTCCCCGTTTCTCCGTTTTTCTCCGTCGTGTCCTACGGGAGTACGTGTGCGGTGGGGTTCTGGTTCCCGGACCGGACCGGCCGACACCTCCCGGCCACCTCCCCACTACAGCGGGACGACCGTCGCCTCGGTGGCCTTCACGCTGGTCCAGACGGTGCTCCCGTCGGCGATGCCCAGGTCGGCGGCGGCCCCCGGGGTGATCTCCGCGACCAGGTCCGGTGCCTCGGCGGAGGTGATCAGCAGCCGCAGCCGGCTGCCGCCCGAGGTGATCTCGCGGACGGTGCCGGGCCAGACGTTGCGGGGGGAGCCGGTGGGCCTCTCCCGGTGTACGGAGACGGCTTCCGGGGCGATGACCGCCAGCGCCTCCGTGCCCGCCGGGAGGGGTTCGGCGACCACGAGGTGGCCTCCGCCCTCCAGCGCGAGGCCGTCGGCGGTGGCGGTGCCGGGCCAGGCGTTGCGGCCCAGCATCCGGGCCACCCACGGCGAGCGCGGGTGCCGGGTGACCTCGGCGGGCGGCTCGTCCTGGAGGACCCGGCCGTCCTCCAGCACCAGGACCCGGTCGGCCAGCGAGACCGCCTCGACCGGGTCGTGGGTGACGATCAGGCAGACCCCGCCGAAGTCCGCGAGGTGCCCGCGCAGGGTGTGCCGCACCCGGGCCCGGGTGGTCTGGTCGAGGGCGGCGAGCGGTTCGTCCAGCAGCAGGAGGCGGGGGCGGGCCGCCAGCGCGCGGGCCAGGGCGACCCGCTGGGCCTGGCCGCCGGAGAGCTGGGCGGGCTTCCGGTGGGCGAGGTGGCCCACCCCGAGGCGGTCCAGCCAGCCCTGGGCCTCGCGCCGGGCCGCGGCGCGGGGAACGCCGTGGGCACGGAGCCCGTACGCCGTGTTGGCGAGGGCGCTCAGGTGCGGGAAGAGCGCGCCGTCCTGGGGCACCCAGGCGACGCCCCGGCGGTGCGGGGGGAGTCCCGTGACGTCGCCGTCGCCGAGGCGCAGGGCGGCGTGCGCGCGGGGCGTGAGGCCGAGGAGGGCCCGCAGGAGCGTCGTCTTGCCCGCGCCGTTGGGGCCGACCACCGCGATGGTGGTGCCACCCGGGGCGTCCAGCGTGAGGTGCGTGAAGCCGGTGACGTCGGCGTGCAGCGGCCAGAGCTCCGGCGCGGCCTTCGCCGGCGGGCCGGGGGCGGGCTCCGGAAGCGGGTCCGGGAAGGTGGCAGCCGGTTCCCCCGCGACGGCCGCTGCCGCCCGGCTCGCGGGGTCCCGGTGGTCGCCCGGGGTGCCGGTCCAGCGGCCCCGGAGCGCGATCAGGACGATCATCGCGATGGCCAGGAGCAGCAGGGACACCGAGGTGGCGGCCTCCGGCGAGTCCTGGAGCAGCAGATAGACCTGGAGCGGCAGGGTCTGCGTGGTGCCGGGGAGGTTCCCGGCGAAGGTGATGGTCGCGCCGAACTCGCCGAGCGCCCGCGCCCAGGTGAGGGCGGCTCCGGCGATCAGCCCGGGGGCGACCATCGGCAGCGTCACGGTGAGGAACACCCGGACCGGCGAGGCCCCCAGCGAGGCCGCGGTCTCCTCGTACCGGGGGCGCAGCCCGCCGAGCGCGCCCTCCAGCGAGATGACCAGGAACGGCATCGCGACGAACGTCGCCGCCAGCACGGCCCCCGAGGTGTGGAAGGGGAGCGTGACGCCGAAGGTGTCCTCCAGCCAGGGGCCGAGCAGCCCGCGCCGCCCGAACGCCAGGAGGAGGGCGACGCCGCCGACCGTGGGCGGCAGGACCATCGGCAGCAGCACCAGCGAGCGGACGAACGCCTTGCCGGGGAACGGCACCCGGGCCAGCAGCCAGGCCAGCGGCACCCCGAGCAGCAGGGAGAGCCCGAGCGCCCACAGGGAGACCACCAGGGAGAGCCGCAGCGCCTCGGTGGTGGCGTCGGCGGTGAGGTGGTCACCGAGTTCGCCCCAGGACGTGCGGACGAGGATCCCGGCGAGCGGCAGCATCAGGAACGCCACGGCCAGCAGGGCGGGCACCGTCAGCAGCAGGGGTGCGCGGGCCCCTGCGGTGCGGCGGCCGGGACGTCTCATCGGGAACCTCGTCGGGCTCGGAGTGCGGTGCGGTGCCCGGCAGGCCCGTCGGACGGGACGGTCTGCCGGGCGGTACGGGTCTGCCGGGGCGTGGTGCGGTTCACCGGTGCCGGCGGGGTGCGGTTACGGCTGCTGGAAGCCCGCGCCCTGGAGGATCTTCTGCGCGGCGGGCGTGGAGAGCCAGGCGACGAACGCTTCGGCGGCCTCGCCGTGCTTCGACGTCTTCAGCGTGGCGGCCGGGTAGGAGGCGATGGCGTTCTGCCCGTCCGGGATGTCGATCGCGTCGACCTTGTCGGTGGCGGTCGCGGCGTCGGTCTTGTAGACGAGCCCGGCGTCGGCCTCGCCCAGCGAGACCTTGGACAGGACCGCGCGGACGTTGGGCTCCTGGGAGACCGGCTTCACCTCGATCTTCTGCGCGTCGAGGATCTGCGCGCTGTAGCGGCCCACCGGCACCTCGGGGGCGGCCAGGACGACCTTCAGCTTCGGGTCGGCGAGGTCCTTCAGGCCCCCGACCTTCTCCGGGTTGCCCTCGCCGGTGGCGATGACGAGGCGGTTTTTGGCGATGACGGTCGGCTTCCCGGTGTCGCCGGAGAGGCCGTCCATCGTCTTGGTGTCGGCGGTGACCAGGGCGTCGGCGGGGGCGCCCTGCTTGACCTGGGCGGCCAGTTCCTGGGAGCCGGCGAAGGAGAACGTCACCTTCGTGCCGGGGTTCTCCTTCTCGTACGCGGCCCCCGCCGCCTTGAAGACGTCCGTCAGGGAGGAGGCGGCCAGCACGGTCAGGTCGGCCTGCGGGGCGCCCGTCGCGGCCGCCGGGCCGCTGCCCTCGCCCTTGTCCTTGGCGGAGCCGGAGTCGTCGCCGCAGGCGGCGAGCGGGATCAGGAGGGCGGTGGTCAGGACGGCGGCCGCCGCACGGCGGGGGTTGATCACACGGCGGTGGTTGATCAGCGGGGACATGAGGGTCGGGCTCCTTGGATTCTCGTCGTCGGCCGGTCTCAGACGCGGTCGATGTGCACGCTGGTCGACTTCACCCGGGCGGTCGCCCGCATGCCGACCTCCAGTCCCAGCTCCTCCACCGCCTCCCGGGTCAGGAGCGAGACGAGCCGGTGCGGACCGGCCTGGATCTCGACCTGGGCCGCGACGTCGCCGAGTTTCACCGCGGTGACGATGCCCGGGAACGCGTTGCGGGCGGAGGTGTACGCGGCCTCGTCCTCGCCGTCCGGGCCCTGGCCGACCTCGATCGAGAAGGCGGCCAGCGCGCGGCCGTCGATCAGACGGCGGCCGGCCTCGTCGCGATGGGTCGCGACCCGGCCGGCGTCGGCCCAGCGGCGTGCGGTGTCGGGGCTGACCCCGAGAAGTCGTGCTGCCTGACCGATTGTGTAGGACTGCATGTGCGACACGCTAGGCCATTTGGGCTGGCATTTACCATTCTCTGGACGATGATCCATCGCAGTTGCGAGAGGTCTCGGAGGAACGTACGGGGTGCGCGCACCGGCTCCCGCCGGGTGTGCGTACGGGCCGCGCCGGTTCGCCGGTCGCGGCCCGTACGGTGTGACGGCCCCGGGTCAGGTCGCCGGACTCGTCGCCGGCATCTCGCCCTTGGTGGTGGTCACGTCGATCACGGTGAACCAGGCGCCCTGTGGGTCGCTGAGCGCGGCGAACCGGCCGAACGGGCTGTCCACCGGCCCGTACCGCAGTACCCCGTCTAGCTCGGTCGCCTTCGCCACGGCGGCGTCGCAGTCGGGCACGGCGAAGTACACGTTCAGGTACGAGGGCACCTCCGGCGGGAAGTCGTCGCCCATCGTCATCCGGCCCAGGACCGTCTCCCCCCGGACGTCGAACATGGAGAAGTCCATCGTCTCGTCGTCGAACCTCCGCACGGTGTAGGGGAAGACCGCCGGGTAGAACGTGTCCACCTTCTTCGGGTCCCGGGTGAAGACCTCGCCCCAGCAGTACCCGCCGGGAGCGCCCATCTCCGTCCCGAACCCCTCGTGGCTGCCGGCCTGCCAGATGCCGAAGACGGCTCCACCGGGGTCGCGGGCCAGGGCCATCGTGCCGAACTCGCCGACCCGCATCGGCTCCATCAGCACCTCGCCGCCGTTCGCGCGGACCTTCTCCGCGGTGGCCGCCGCGTCCGGCGACGCGAGGTACAGGCACCACGCCGACTGGCCCTCCGCGCCCGGCATCGGCGGGACGACCGCGGCGGCGGCCTTCCCGTCCGCGTACGCCTGCGTGTAGTTGCCGAACTCCGACACGCTCTCGCCGAACGTCCAGCCGAGTACGTCACCGTAGAAGCTCTGGGCGCCCTCGACGTCGGCGAACATGGCGTCCGCCCAGCACGGAGTGCCCTCGGGTTGTACAGCCATGATGCCGGTCCTTCCCTGGAGTCCCTGTCCTCGGCCCCACCCGTACGGGCCCCCTGCCCGCAACGGCAACGCTAGTCAGCCGGGGGCCGGTCCGCGCGCTGGGGAGATTACGCACTAGTGCGTATACCGTGTGCGCTAGTGCGAAGATGGCCATGGGTTAGGATCGGCCCATGTCCGCACTTCCTCCTCGGCCCGTGACGCTGACCGGGCAGCACGTCGAACTGGTCCCGCTGACCTTCGGCCACCTCGACGACCTCTTCGCGGCGGGCGGCGGGGACGAGGAGGTGTGGCGCTGGCAGGGCGGCCCGGCGCCACGGACCCGCGAGGAACTGCGCGAGCGCATGGAGGAGGTGCTCGGCAACGCGCAGTACGTGCCGTTCGCCGTCGTCCACCGGCCGAGCGGGCGGGCCGTCGGCTGGACCACGTACATGGACGTCGTGGTGGCGGACGAGCGCCTGGAGATCGGCTGGACCTGGTACGGCCGGGCCCACTGGCGCTCGGCGGTGAACTCCGAGACGAAGCTCCTGCTGCTGACGCACGCCTTCGAGGAGTTGGGCATGGGGCGCGTCCAGCTGAAGACCGACCACCTCAACGAGCGCTCGCAGGCGGCCATCGCCCGGCTCGGGGCGCGGCGCGAGGGCGTGCTCCGGAGGCACCGGCGGCGGCCGGACGGGAGCTGGCGGGACAGCGTCTACTTCTCACTTCTGGCCGACGAGTGGCCCGCGGCGAAGGCGCGTCTCACCGCGCGGCCGGCCGCGGGCTGAGAGGGGCGGGGGAGGGGAGCCCAACGGGCTCTCCCGGTCCGCTCGGGCCCTTCCGTGTCACCCCCGGGCCCGGTGCCGGACGGGCCGCTCCTCCGCGGCGTACTCCGCGCAGTCGGGGTTCTCGCAGGGACCCGCGCGCCAGACGGGGACGAAGATCCCGAGGGTCTTGTGGCGGTGGATCTCGGAGTGGACGGGGTGCTTGCAGGTCGGGCACATGAAAGCGGCCCGCTGTCGGGTGTCACGCTCTTTGCTTGCCATTTACTCACGATAGGCGGGGCGGGAGATTTTGGAAAGTCTTTCCCTTTGCGTTGCCGGGGAATGGCGTTGCCTTCTGTGACCCTACTTGTCCGTATCGGCGTCGGACGCCGATACGCCGCCCGGGCTTTTCGGTGGACGCCGCATGCTCAGGGTCACCGAAACCGCCAGAATGACGATGATCACCGCGAGACTCACCGGCGACGGAATCTCCGGGATCGAGGTGCTGATCATCTTGTGGGAGGCCTGGAGGATGAGCTTGACCGCGATGAAGGCGAGGATGATCGCCAGCCCGTGGCTCAGGTAGTGGAACCGGTCGAGCAGCCCCGCCAGCAGGAAGTACAGGGCCCGCAGCCCCAGGATCGCGAAGGCGTTGCTGGTGTAGACGATGAAGAGGTCGTCGCTGACCGCCAGCACCGCGGGCACGCTGTCGACCGCGAAGATCAGGTCGGCCGCCTCGATCGCGGCGACCACCGCGAGCAGCGGAGTGGCGACCCGCCGCCCCTCCTCGCGGACGACGAAGTGCGTCCCGGAATAGTGGTCCTGGACCGGCATCACTTTCCGTAGCAGCCGCACCGCGAAGCTTTTTCCGGGGTCGAAATTCTCCTCCTGGCCGCTGAGGATCTTATAGCTGCTGTAGAAAAGGATCGCGGCGAAGAGGAACAGGACGAAGGTGAAGCGGTTGACCACCGCGACGCCGAGCGTCAGGAACACCGCGCGGAACACGAGTGCGCCGATGACGCCGAAGAAGAGCACCCGGTGCTGATACTCCCGGGGCACCTTGAAATACGCGAAGATCAGCGCGAAGACGAAGAGGTTGTCGACCGAGAGGCTCTTCTCCAGCAGCCAGGCGGTCGTGTACTCCGTTCCGGCGGTGCTTCCGAGCGTCAGGAAGACGACCGCGCCGAAGATCAGCGCGAGGCTCACCCAGAGGGCGCTCCACAGCCCGGCCTCCTTGAAGCCGATGACATGCGCCTTGCGGTGCGCCAGAAGGTCGACCGCCAGCGAGACGACGACGGTCACGGCGAACACGATCCACAGCCACACCGGTACGTCCACGCCGGGTTCCTCCCACTCGGGTTTTTACGAGTGTGACCCGCCCGCTCCGTTGCCGCCCGCCGGAGAGCGCCGGGTGGCCGCCGCGACCGAGGCCATCAGCTCCGCGTCGAGGAACGAGGGGTCGGCCAGCCGGGTGGCGGCGGCGTAGGAGTTCAGCAGCGCCTTGGTGACCCGCAGCGCGGCCTCCGGACGGCGGACCACCGGCTTCGCCCAGGCGGCGACCGCCGCGTCCAGCTCCGCCTCGGGCACCACCCGCTGGAGCACCGACAGCTCATATGCCTCGGCGGCGTCGAAGGCCCGGCCGGTGAGGATCAGCTCGCGGACCCGGGCCGCGCCCACCTCGTGGATCAGCCGGGGCAGCAGCCCGCCCCAGGCGGTCGGCAGCCCGAGCGCCAGCTCCGGCAGCCGGAAGGCGGCGGTGTCCGCGCCGACCCGCAGATCGCAGGCGAGGGCCAGCGCGAACCCCGCGCCGACCGCCTTGCCCTGCACCCGGGCGATGGTCACCGCCCGCCCGCCGGAGATCGCCTCGCAGACCCGGCGGGCCTTCTCCCCGGCGACCCGGATGCCCCGGCCGGCGGGGTCCTCCTCCAGCCACTCGGCGAACTCGGTGCGGTCCCCGCCCAGGCAGAAGTCGTCCCCCGCGCCGCTGAGCACCAGCACCCGCACCTCGGGGTCCGGGTCGGCGACGATGTCCAGCAGCTCGTCGAGCATCGCCCCGGTCACCGCGTTGCCGCTCGTGGGCGCGTGCAGCTCCACGTACAGGACGGGCCCCTCGCGCCGGGTGCGTACCGTCGGCGAGCGGTCCTCGGAGCGGCCGGCCGGGGTGAGGAATTCGGGGAGCGAGAGCTTCACAGGGCCACGCCCAGAGAGGTGATCCGTCTGAAGACCATCCGGGGGGCGTACACCGGCGGTGAGACGGTGTGCAGGGTGGGGAAACGATCCAGCATCCGCGCCAGCAGCGTCCGCGCCTCCAGCTTGGCCAGCGCCGCGCCCAGGCAGTAGTGCACCCCGCCGCCGAAGGTGAGGTGGCTGCCGCCGCGCAGGATGTCGAAGGCGCCCGGATCCGGGTTCCGCCGCGGATCGTGGTTGGCCGCGCCGTACAGGACGTGGATCATGCTGTCCTTCTTGATCGGGACCCCGGCCAGGACGGTGTCCTCGGCGGCGATCCGGGTGTTGATGTGGATGGGCGGGTCGTGACGCAGGACCTCGTCGACGGCCGCGTCGATGTGCTCCGGGTACTTCCGCAGCCACGCCCACCGGCCGGGCTCGGTCAGCAGGGACGTCATCGAGGAGAGCAGCGTCGCGGTGGTCTCCAGCGAGGCGATGGTGACGAACATGGTGAGCCGGTAGAGGATCTCGTCCGCCCGCTCCCGGTCCGGCTCCATCGCGTCCCAGGTGTGGATCCAGCCGGTCAGCACGTCGTGGCGGGGCTCCGCCCGGCGGCGGGCGACCAGACCGGTGAAGTAGGCCCGCAGCCGCAGGGTCGCCTCCGCGGAGACGGCGAGCTGCGACTTGGTGGGGAGCAGTTCCTGGGCGAACACCTGGTTGTGGGTGATCTCCAGGATGTCCGGGTAGTCCTCGGGCGGTATCCCCAGCCAGGCGCCGACGGTCATGACCGGCAGCTGCTCGCTGACGGTGGAGACGAAGTCGGCCTCGCCCCAGCGGAGCTTCTCCGCCAGCTCGTCGAGGAGCCGGTCGGCGTCGCGCTCGACGTCGGGGGTGAGGCGTTCGATGGTGGAACGGTCGAAGAGGTTGCCCAGGGAGCGGCGCTGGCAGGTGTGCTCGGGGGCGTTGAGCCGGGCGAGGGTGGTGGTCATCTCCCGGGTCGCCATCGCGTCCCACTGCTTGGAGTCGTCCTGCCGCTGCTGCCAGGCGAGATCCGGGGCGAGCCAGTTGCGGCCCCGGAGCACCTGGCTGCAGGCGTCGAAGCCGGTGACGAAATACCCGTTCCACGGAGCGCGGACGACGTCACCCATCGCCCGGAGCTCCGCGAGTATTCCGTAGGGCTCGGCCTGTCCTTCCGGGGAATTGAGTCTGCGGAGCAGACCGATGACCGCGCGCCGTCCGTCGGGCGTCCTGGTTGTACCGCCAGTGATGCTCACGCAGAGTTCCTCGACCTAGGCCCGTGGTTACCGCACTGAACCTACCCCTCCGGATATCGACGCCAAGCATCCTTCTTTGTTGCCCCCGTCACATGCAATCGTCACTAAATGCCCGTTGTCATATGCGAATTGTCGGCCCGTGGGTCATACGCGGAAGACGTCGAGGAATGAACTCCACCAGCCCTTCTGCTTCTTCGCCGGCTCCTGGGCGTGACGGGGTGTCACGGAAGGGGCGGAGGGGGTGTTCCGGAACGGGTCGGGCAGCTGGGCCGAGGTCGCGGCCGGGGGCTGCGCCCCGGTCCCCGCACGCCGCGCGGCGGTCGGGGTGAACCGTACGGGCAGCGCGACCAGCGCCCGGTGGAACGGGCCGGGCCGCCAGGCCACACCCGAGGCGGGTACGGCCAGCGCGAGGTCCGGGACGGTGTTGAGGATCTTCTCGATCGCGGTCAGCGCGATCAGCGTCGCGGGCGACTTGGCCGGGCACACGTGCGGGCCCGCGCCCCAGGCCAGGTGGGCGCCCTTGCTCAGGGTCTGGCGGGCGTCGGTGAGCCCCGGGTCACTGTTCGCGGCGGCGAAGCTGATCAGTACGGGGGTCTCCGCCTTCAGTACGATCCCGTCCAGCTCGATGTCCCGCACCGGGTAGTGCGTCGCGTAGTTGGCGATCGGCGGGTTGTTCCACAGGACGTCGTCCAGCGCGTCCTCGACGAGCAGCCCCGCACCGCGCCGCTCGGGCGTGCCCGGCTGGTCGCCCGCGAGCATCAGCAGCAGCGCGTTGCCGATCAGATTGCGCTCCGGCTCCACGCCCGCGCCCATCAGCATCACCAGCTGGTCCTTCAACTCCTCGTCCCGCAGTCCCGCCGGGTGCTGGATCAGCCAGGAGGTGATGTCCTCGCCGGGCTGGCGGCGCTTGATCGCGACCAGCTCCATCAGGCACTCGGTCAGCTCGGCGTTGGCGCGGAGCACGTCCTCGCCGTCGAAGATGGCGGACATCGAGCGGGTCAGCCGGTCGCCGATGTCGCCGGGGCAGCCGAAGAGCTGGTTGAACAGCAGCAGCGGCAGGAGCTTGGCGTACTCGTTGAGCAGGTCGGCGGTGCCGCGCTCGATGAACTGGTCGATCAGGTAGTCGGCGATCCGCTCGACGTCCCGGCTCAGCCGACTGCTGTTCAGCCGCGACAGCGACTCGGTGACCGCCTTGCGCAGCCGCAGGTGCTCCGCGCCGTCGGTGAACAGGCAGTTGGGCCGGTAGATCATCATCGGCAGGACGGGGCTGTCCATGGGGACGGCGCCCTCGCGCAGCGCGGCCCAGCGCCGCGAGTCCCGGGCGAACAGCGCCGGGTTCTGGAGCACCCGCAGCGCCGCCTCGTGCTGCACGATCAGCGTGGCCTCCACTCCGGGGGCCAGCTCGATGGGCGCGGCGGGGCCGTGCGCCCGGGACGCGTCGTAGAAGCGGTGCGGATCGGCGGCGAACTCCGGTCCGTACAGAGACGTCTGCTGCTGGTGCATGGGGCACCCGGCGGGCGCGCTGTACGGGGTGGCTCCCGGCTGCGGGTCCATGTCGGCTTCCTCGGTGTGATCGCGGGGCCCGGTCGGCCCCGGCTCGGGATACGTCTGGGGGTGCGTCAGGCCGCGTGCGCGAGAAGGTGGCGGACCAGGGTGATGAGGGCCTGCGCGGAGGAGTTCTGGTCCCGGGCGTCGCAGAAGACGACCGGGGTGTCCGGCAGCAGGTCGAGCGCCTCGCGCAGTTCGTTCTCGGCGTGCTGCGAGTACGGGTCGAAACTGTTGACGGCGACCGCGTACTCCAGCCCGTACGTCTCGACCAGGTCGATGACGGGGAACGTGTCGGCGAGCCGCGCCGGGTCGACCAGGAGCAGCGCGCCCAGCGAGCCGCGCGCCATGTCCTCCCACAGCTCCACGAACCGCTGCTGGCCCGGCGTACCGAACAGGTACAGCACCAGCTCGTCGCTGAGCGTCAGGCGCCCGAAGTCCAGGGCGACCGTCGTCGTCTTCTTGTCGGGGGCCCCGCGCAGATCGTCGACCTGGGCCGCGGCCTGGGTCATCCGCTCCTCGGTGCGGAGCGGGGTGATCTCGGACAGTGTGCCGATCAGCGTCGTCTTGCCCACGGCGAAGTGCCCGACGACGAGGATCTTCGCCGCGCGCTGCACCGCGTCCGGCACATAGATGCTCTCAGCCGAACCGGACTTGGAGTCCATGCAACACCTCTTCGAGGATCTTCCTGTCAACGAGCTGGGCAGGCGGCGGCGCCTTCCGGCGCAGCAGGTGTCCCTGCTGGTTTAAATCCTGGAGCAGGAGACGGGCCACCCCGACCGGCAGGCCGAGGTGGCCGGCGACCTCGGCCACCGACAGATAGCCGCCGGAGCACAGCTCCCAGATCGCCTTGACCTCGGGGCTCGGGTTCGGCGGCGGCTGCCGGTCGGGAGCGAGGGTGACCAGGGTGACCAGGGAGAGGTCCTCCGCGTCGGGCAGCCCCCGTCCGCCGGTGATGACGTAGGACCGGACGAACCCGCTGCTGACCTGCTGCTCCTCGCCCGGCGCCGTCATATCTCGCTGCTCGCGTTCTGGCGGGGCGGCGTGGTCATCGCCTTCCCGAGTGCGGTGACCTGCTGCTGCATCCGGAAGGACATCGCCTCCATGTCCACGTCGGCGGCGGCGGTGGCGGCCAGGTAGGCGCCGGTGCCGGCGGCGATCAGGAAGATCCAGCCGTCCTCGTACTCCAGGAGTGTCTGCCGCCAGCGGCCCGGCTCACGGGTTCCGATGAACGGGGCGACGGCCCGGCTGAGGGACTGCATGGAGCTCATCGCCGCGGCGACGGTCTCCGCGTCGTCCCGGCCGATCTCGCTGGAGTTGGCGAGCAGCAGGCCGTCGGCGGACACCAGGATCGCGTGCCGGGCGCCGGGTACCTGGAGCAGGTCGTTGAGTACCCAGGACAGATCGGGGTTCACTGGAACTCGGGTCCTTCCGTCGTCGTCGTGTCGCGTCCGGACCGGGTGCCGCGCTGGAACGCGCCCAGTCGGGAGGCGGTCTCCTCGTTGCTGCGCACGGGCTCCGGTTCCGCCGATGGCACCGCGGAGACCGGGCTCTTACGACGACGCTTCGGCAGCCCCCCGGCGGTGGTGGTGATCTGGGCCAGCGGCTGGGTGGCGGTGTCGGGC